>JANXOP010000395.1 GCA_025357755.1 Kofleriaceae bacterium
GCGAGACGTGAAGCCAGCGCGTCTCGTGAGCGAAGAGATCGAGGTCACGGAGACGCGTGTTGCGACCCGACAAATCACGTCAATGACAAAGCGCATGCAGCGAAGGAAATCGCCTGGTGGAGCTCTTCCCGAGTCACACACTGTCCGTTTTTCGGACACTAATACTGTCGATCGCGTTCACGAGAACGCCCCACGTGGGGCGCGACCACGTCGCTTTTTCGATGGCGCGCTTTCGATCTGGTACGGCGCGTCGCCGACAGAACGATCTACAAGACGAGGGCCTGCCCCAAGCGCCTCGAACGAAGCATCGCCGCAAACATCGACGACCCGCCGCTTGTTGCGAGGCAGTGCTCCGGTCGAGCAACGGTCCGAGTGATGCCGCACCGCGCAGCACCTGCGATCGACGGACATCAACGGCCCCATGCGACATCGTGCGCCGCGGTCGGACTGCCGCCGATGATGATTGCTGGTGAGCTCGCACGCAGACGTCCTGCACTTCGCGTCGCCGACAAACGTATCCAATGCCGCGCGCGAAACGCGACGAACCGAGACCGCGAACATCGACGAGCCGCCGGCTGCGAGGCCGAGCTGCGGTCGACCGGCGGTCCGAGTGATGCCGCGCGGCACGTGCGATCGACGAACATCGACGGCCCCCGTGGGACATCGAGCGCCGTCGTCGCGGACTGCGGCCGATGCACATCACGTCGCCGACGAATGGATCAAAGACGCCACGCGAACACGAGCCCAGCCCATCGACGTGACGCCATCGTCGGCCGCGATGGCCGTGACCTTGCGGCCGTCGATGTACGCTCGGCCTGCTCGAACCCAGTCGGCGAGGGCCTTCGAGGCATCGAGCTGCTCGGGTCGCGGGCTACGACGCACGGGGCGGATGGACTGACCGGCCTTGGTTCGAGCTACGGCCGGCCACTCCGTAGATCGGTCGTCAAGCGTGGATCACAGGCCGTGCGATCCTGTTCAGGTCTTCGCGACGAGCATCATACTCGGGCGGTTCGGCCGCTTCGTCAGTACGAGGCGCGCGTTCGAACGCAGCGCGAGCTCCGGCATCTCGGCGAACCACGCGAGCGCCAGCTCGGCGTCTTCGATCAAGCACAGCCGCTCGACCAAGATGAGGTCGCAGAGCTTGAGCAGCTTCATGTCGTGGGTCACGGCGGCGACCTCGCGCAGCACGCGGAGCGTATCGAGGCCGTGGCGAAGACCGAGCAAGGTCATCCGATACGAACGCTCGGTCCGGATCAGGCGATCGAAGACGTAGTGCCGCGCGTTCGAGAAGGCGAGCGCGACCGCGTGGGCGAGGCGAAGCGCGACGGGCTGGCGATGGCCGATCAGCTTCTCGATGACGATCTCGACCTCGTCGGCGTGATCCGCGATCGCGAGCAGGGCGCGCGCCGGAGGCACATCCCCGAGGCGACCTGCCTCTCGGCGGGTGTGGATGCGAGCGTCGTGTTCAGCTTGTGCGAGCTCACGGCTGAGCTTATCGCGAAGCTGGATGCGAGGGTCGACGGCCATGGTCGACGACACTGCAGTGGTCATGCCGTCGCGGGCGCTCGCCGTGAGGGCTGCGCGGCCCGCGCGACGTCTCGATCGTGCGCCGCTGTCACGCCGCGCAGCGCCGCGCCACCTAGCGCAGTGCGAGTCCGATGATGCCAGCGGCCGCGCAGATCGCGACCAGGATCGCGATCACGAACACGCCCCGCCTACCGGTCGGCTTCGCTGCCAGGGAGCTCACCGTCAGTGGGGTCGCCACGGGTGTCGGTGGCGTCGCCACCTCCGCGCCAGGTGCGCCGAGATGAGCCTCGGCAGGATCGCGATAGCGCAAGGCCAGGCTGCCGAGCTCGAGCAGCATCCCGCTGCGCAACTCGAGTCCATCCGTCGCGGGCAGCACGTGACCCTCGAGCCGCGTGCCGTTCTTGGAGCCGAGGTCGACCGCGCTCGTGCCGTCCCAGCTGCGTCGGATCTCGAGGTGCCGCTTGGAGAGATCTGGATCGTCGAAGATCCACTGCGCGTCGTCACCGCGGCCGATCACGTAGATCGCGTCCGGCGGTGGCAAGTTGCGCACCGCGCCCGCGTGCGGTCCGCGCTCGACCGTGAGCGACGGCGCCGAGCTCGCGCCGAGGAGGCCGCGCACGAGCTCGCGCGCGAGGCTCTCGGTGCGTTGCGGTGGTGAAGCGAGCGAGCCTGGCGGCGCGACCGCCACGCGCACGCGATAGCCACCGATGGAGAACGTGTAGCCTTCGCCGACCACGCCCGTCTGGTCCGCGCACCGCCACGTGCCCGCAGCGGTGTCGACGATCACGTGCTCGGCGCGCGCCGCGGCCGCGGGCAAGCGGATCCGCGCCTGGGCCGCGCTGCCGATCACGAACACCGGATCGCTGACATCGATCGCGGGCAGCGCGGGCCTGCCCTCTTCGCTCACCTCGACCCGCAGCACTTCAGTTACCGGGCTCGTTGTTCTTCGGCTTTGTACTTGTAGTAACGGTCGAGGACCATCTTCAAGTACTGCCGCGTGTACGCGTACGGCGGCACGGTGTAGCCGTACTTCGCGAGCGAGCCGAGGCCCGCGTGATAGCCCGCGATCGTGAGCACGAGATCGCCGTCGACGCGATTCGCGAGCCAGCGCAACAACCGCGTCCCGGTCATGATGTTCGTGCGCGGATCGAAGACGTCGCCCTGGGTACCCATGTCGATATACACGTCGGGGTGAACCTGCATGAGGCCCTTGCAGTCCATCGACGACACGACCTTCGGATCGTAATCACTCTCCGCGCTGATCACGGCGCGGATCAACGGCACCGGAATCTTGTAGAGCGCGGACGCTTCGAAGATGAACTGGTCGTAGCGATGAAACCGCTCCGGCGAGTTGTCATTCGAAGATACCTTGTCGCATCTCGGACAGCTGCCGCGTCGAGCGGACGCCTTCGAGCCCGAAGGCGCCGGGCTCTCGAGGACCTTCTTCCAGCTGCCGCCACGGCTCGGCTTCATGTTCGTGAAGTGCGTGACGCCATCGGGATCCGTGAACGAGTAGATATCTGCGCGCACCTGGGACGCGAAGCCCAAGACGATCAGCGTGACGATCAGCTGATGCAGCGACACCTGACGCACCCGATAATTTTAGCCCACGCGCGCGGCGCGGACACCAGTTTCGATCGACTTGCCTAATTGGCAAGCCAGGCGCGTGCAGCGTGCTCAGGCGTGCACGGGCGCGACGTTCGGAAAGGCCTTCGCGAAGTTCTCCTTGTCGGTCGCCTTCTCCATCGCATCGCTCGCCTTGACCGTACCGGCCTTGACGAGCTTCTCGAGGCAGTAGTCCATGGTCTGCATGCCATCGGCCATGCCGGCCTGGATGAAGCTCGGAATCTGCTGGGTCTTGCCCTCGCGGATCAGCGACGCGAGCGCGAGGCTGCCGAGCAGGATCTCGTGCGCGGCGACGCGGCCGCCGCCCTCTTTAGGGAGCAGCTGCTGCGCGACCACACCGGCGAGCGAATCGGCGAGCAGGCCGCGGATCTGTGGCTGTTGCTCGGCCGGGAACGCGTTGACGTAACGATCGATGGTCGCCGACGCCGAGTTGGTGTGTACGGTCGCGTAGATCAAGATGCCGAAGCTCGCGAGCTGGAGCGCGGCCTTCATGGTCTCGGAGCCGCGTAGCTCGCCGACCAGGATCACGTCGGCGTTCTCGCGCCCGGCGGAGCGGATCGCATCGAGGAACGAGGGCACGTGCTCGCCGACCTCCTTGTGCGTGATGAGGCACTTCCGGGGCTGGTGCACGAACTCGACAGGATCCTCGATCGTGAGGATGTGACCCGATCGGGTCTTGTTGATGTGATCGATCATCGCGGCGAGCGTGGTCGATTTACCGGACCCGGTCGGCCCGGTGACCAGCACGAGGCCGGCCTTGAGATCGGCGAGCTTGCGAATGCCGGCCGGGACCCCGAGCTCGTCGAGCCCGAGGATCTTCGTCGGAATCGCGCGAAACACCGCGCCGACCCCGGACAGCTTCTTCAAGTAGTTCGCGCGAAACCGCGACCTGGTGCCGTGCGCGTGCGCGAAGTCGAGATCGCCCGTCTCCTCGAACTGCTTCTTCTGATGCGGATTGACGAGCGTCATCAACATCGCGTGGATCTCGGCGCTCGACAGCGGCTTGTCACCATCGGCGACGAGCTCGCCGCGCACGCGCAGCATCGGCGGATAGTTCGGCGTGAGGTGTAGATCGGAGGCGCCGCGGTCGAGCAGGCGATCGAACAAGGTCTCGATGTTCACGCGTCACCATCCTTCTTGCCGCTGAAGAACGCGCCGAGCCGACCCTTGACGCCAGCTGCGGGCGGCGGTGCAACCGCGGGCGCCGGCCCCTTGATCTGACCCGCCATCTGATTCTTCGCCTCGGCGTACTCCATCGCGGTGTCCTGCGTGATCTTGTTCGTGCGCACGAGCTCGGCGAGCGACTCGTCGAAGCGGATCATGCCGAACGCACGACCGCGCTGCATGAGGTTGGGGAGTTGATAGAGTTTGTCGTCGCGGATCAACACGGCGAGCGGCAACACGCCGGTGACGAGCTCGATCGCCGGCACCACGCCACCCCCGATCGCGGGGATCAGCTTCTGCGCGACGACCGCGCGCAGCGCACCTGCGATCGAGGCGCGGACCTGGCTATGATCTTCTGGCGGGAACATGTCGATCAAGCGATCGAGGGTCTTGGCGGCCGAGGGCGTGCTCATCGTCGCGATCACGAGGTGACCAGTCTCGGCCGCGGTGAGTGCGATCTCGACGGTCTCGCGATCACGCAATTCGCCGATCACGATGACATCTGGATCCTCGCGCAGCGAAGCCTTCAACGCGGCGGCGAAGCTCTTCGTATGCTTGCCGGCCTCGCGCTGCGAGACCACCGCCATCTTGCGCGGGTGCTCGATCTCGATCGGATCCTCGACGGTGAGGATGTGATGCGCGCGCGAGCTGTTGACGAGATCGACGAGCGCCGCGAGCGTCGAGGTCTTACCGTGACCGCTCGGCCCGGCGATCACCACGAAGCCTTGGTGATGCTGGACGACCTTCTGGAGCTCCTTGGGCAGGCCGAGCTCCTCGAGGGTGCGCGGCTTGTCGAACGCGAGCCGGAAGGTGCCCTTGTAGCCGACCTGGTGCCGCGAGATGTTCGCGCGCAAGCGCCCCCCACCCGGCGCATCGATCGCGAGATCGACGTAGCCGACCGCCTCCAACCGCGCCTTGTCTTCGGGGCCGAGCAGCGGCAGGAGCAGCGCTTCGGCTTGTTCGGCGGTCAGCGGCGAGGCGCCCGGTTCGACCGGCACGAGCTCGTTGTTCGTGCGAACGAGGATCAACCGATTGCCCGAGATGTGGAGGTCACTTGCCTTGGCCGCGCGAGCGAGCGCGACGTAGTGCGCGAACGTGCCCCTGGGCGCCGTGACCGGGGCCGCGCTCGAGGGAGCGACCGCGACCGGCTTGGGCGGCGGCGGTTCTAGCTCCAGCGACGGGGTGTCGTGCTCGAGCTCGAGACCGGCGAGCGGCGCATACGGCGCAGGAGGCGCTGCCGGTTTTCCGGCAGGCTTACCGAACGAGATCGCCGGTCCGGCCGGTGCCCGCAGCGACGCAGCGGGCGCCGGATCGGGCTCCAGATCAGGCACCGAATCGAGTCCCAACTCTGGTGCATCCAACTCGAGCGAGAGCTCGTGCGCGGGGACCTTCATCGGCGGCTGGTTCGTCGCCGGCCGCGGGCGCGCCGCGCCCTTCTCGAGGCGGACGACGATCTCCTGTCCTCGACGACCCGTCCGCACGCGCAAGCGGCGCTTGCCGACGTCGAGGTCGGTCGGCTCCGTCGAGCCATCGCCATGCGGGATGAGCGGACCGAGCTCGCTGCCCTCGACGAACGCCCACAACATCGCGGTGGTCAGCGGCCGCGCCGTCAGGTTGACGTATGCGCCTTTCTGTCGCATCGCGATCGGCCGTCCGACGGCGATCACGATTTCGCTGACACCATCTTTGTCTAGGTACGAAAGGATTTGCTCGAGCTGACTGCTCACGTGGTCTCCATCTTACAGCGTCTAGCGGTATGGTGCGGCGGCATGACCGCGCTCGAGACCGACTACCTCGTCATCGGATCTGGCATCGCTGGGTTGAACTTCGCGTTGCTGGCGGCCGCGCACGGCAAGGTCACGGTCATCACGAAGAAGAAGCCGACCGATACGAACACCAACTGGGCCCAGGGCGGAGTCGCCGCGGTGCTCGCGAGCGACGATAGCTTCGAGACCCACATCAACGACACGCTGATCGCAGGGGATGGGCTGTGCGACAGGGAGGTCGTCGAGCTCTGCGTCCACGATGGCCCGAACCAGGTCCAGCGCCTGCTCGACCTCGGGGTTCGGCTCGATCGCGATGCGACCGGCAACCTCGATCTCGGCAAAGAGGGCGCGCACAGCAAGCACCGCGTCGTGCACTGGGAAGACATCACCGGTCGCGAGATCCAGCGCGCGTTGCTCTCGGCCGTCGAGTCGCACCCGAACATCACGATCCTCGAGGAGCACATCGGCGTCGATCTGTTGTCGATGGCGAAGTACGGCGGCGATCCGGCGTGCTTCGGCGCGTACGTCCTCGATCGCACGACCGGCGAAGTCAAGACGATCACCGCGCGGGCGACCGTGCTCGCGAGCGGCGGCACCGGCAAGGTCTACATCTACACCTCGAACCCGGACGTCGCGACCGGCGACGGTATCGCGATGGCCTACCGGCTCGGCGCGACCTGCGGTGATCTCGAGTTCACGCAGTTCCACCCGACGGTCCTCTACCACCCGCACGCCGGCACGTTCCTGATCTCGGAGGCACTGCGCGGTGAAGGCGGCGTGCTGCGGCTCGGCAACGGCGAGTCGTTCATGGAGAAGTACGATCCGCGCGGGTCGCTCGCCTCGCGCGATATCGTCGCGCGCGCGATCGATAACGAGCTCAAGAAGTCCGGCGCCGATTCGGTGTTTCTCGACATGACCGCGCTCGACCCGGAGTTCACCAAGCACCGGTTTCCGAACATCTACGAGCACTGCATGGCGCTCGGGATCGACATGACCAAGCAAGGTATTCCGGTGGTGCCCGCCGCGCACTATCAGTGCGGCGGCATCAAGACCGACGTCGACGGCGCGACCACGATCAAGGGCCTCTACGCGATCGGCGAGTGCGCGATGACCGGGCTCCACGGCGCGAACCGGCTCGCCTCGAACTCGCTACTCGAGGGCATGGTGTTCTCCCACCGCGCCGCCGCCGCCGTGCGCGAGATCGAGCGCCATGCGCCTTCGCAGATCCAACCGTGGTCGAGCGGCAACGCGACCGATTCGAATGACGCGATCGTCGTGGCGCTCAACTGGGAAGAAGTTCGCCGCTTCATGTGGTCGTACGTTGGCATCGTCCGGTCGAACAAGCGGCTCGAGCGGGCGCGCCATCGTATCGAGACGATCCGCGACGAGATTCGCGAGTACTACGTCGACTTCAAGATCACGAGCGATCTGATCGAGCTCCGCAACCTCGCCTTGGTCGCGCACCTCATGATCGAGTGTGCCCGCCGGCGCAAGGAATCGCGCGGCATTCACTTCTCGCTCGATTACCCCGAGAAGCTGCCCGAAGCCCGTCACACCGAAATTCAGCTGACCGACGGCCCACGCAGCCTCTGAGCGGTCTCGACCTCGCGGTGAGGTAGGCAAGACACCCCGGCGTGTGAACGCGGGTTGACTGTGGTGTCGTTAGCGACGGCGCTGCGCCTACTTACGGCCCTGCCTTCCTGGTTACGAGCTGGCATCGCAGTCGCAATACCGATCCTCACCAACCTCTAGCTGCCGGATCTTGACGGACGGCCACGCAGCTCGGGGGGCCACCGAAGCATTCCGCTTCGGTGGCTTTATTTTTTCGGCACGTTATTGTCAACGCGTGAAGAGCCGGGCGCGGCAGGCGCAACGATTGGTGCAGGTGCTGGCGGTGACCTACGCGTGTGCCGCTTGCGGAGGTCCCGGTGGGCCGGCCTCGCCAGCGGCCGATGGCGTGCGCGAGTACGTCAAGGCGTTGCACTCGAACGATCCGCACGACGCGTACGACCTGCTTGCCTCCGACGTGAAGAAGAAGCTCAGCTACGACGAGTTCGCGTTGCAGTGGAAGCAGTCGCAAGAGGAACGGACGTGGCAGGCCAAGGTCCTCGAGGATTCGCTCAAGGGCAATCCCGATGTCGGCGAGCGCGCCCTCGTCAGCTTCTCGGATGGCAAGCTCGTCCAGCTCCAGCGCGAGGGTAAGACCTGGCGGCTGGAGTCCGAGCTCGTGGCGCGCTCGCGCGCGAAACAACCGCGCGATGCGATCCGGCTGTTCGCCGATGCGGTCGCCGCGAAGGACGTGCCCGGGGCCCTGAACATGCTCACGCAGCGCCGGCGGGATGGCCTGCAGAAGCAAGTCGAGGGCTTCATCGCCGGCCTCGGCAAGCACATCAACGGCTCGCTCGAGACGCTCGGTGATCGCGCCGAGCTGCGCTGGGACGAGAATGGCATCCGCTACCGCATCGTGCTTCGCAAAGAAGAAGACGAGTGGCGCGTCGACGATATCTATATCCGGCCAGCGCCGAAGACCGAAGACGACGCCAAAGATGGCGGCGCCGAGACCGCGGTCCCCGAAGACTTCTAACTCGGCTGCCGGAGAGCAAGTCCCGGCCTGCGAGCTACGCCTTCTTGCGACCGAAGAACGGCAAGCGGTGGCGCAGCCCACGCAGCTTGTCGAGCGTGCTGCCCGATGGCGGCGTGTTCGTGTTCGAAGCCGGCATGATTTTCGGCGCGAGCTCGATCCGCGGCGTGTCGTCGGCGCCGACCATCTGCGCGACGGGCGTCGCCGACGATGGATCGCCCGTGAGCACGCCGAGGCCCATACCCTCGCGCGCTTCTTCGACGGTCTTCGCGAGCACGGTGTGGAGGTCCTTGCGAAGCTGGACCTTCTTGAGCGTGGTGCCGATCTGACGAGCCATCTCGCGCGCCGAGGGAAACCGCGCATCGGTGCTCGGCGCGAGGGCGCGTTGAATGATCGTGACGAACGGCGCCGGCACGTCGGGTCGTAGCGGTCGCAGTGGTTGCACCATGCAATCGCGGAGACGCGTGTACGTCTCGTAGTCGGTGGTGCCGTCGAACAACTTGCGACCGACGAGCGCCTCCCAGAGGACCGAGCCGCAGGCGAATTGATCGCTCGCCGGAATCGGTCGACCACCCGCCACGATCTCGGGTGCGAGGTACGACATCTTGCCCTTGACGATACCGGTCTCGGTCGTCTCTTGCGGACGATCGTTCGCGAGGGCGAGCCCGAAATCGATCAGCTTCACCATGCCGCGCGTCGTCAACAGTACATTGTGCGGCGAGACATCGCGATGGACGACCGGCAGCGAGCGACCATCAGGACCGACCCGCTCGTGCGCAGCCGCGAGCCCGCGCAAGATACCGACGCCGACCGCGGCGACGAGCTCCCATCGCGTGGGCTCGCTGCGCTGCGCGTGCCAGCGGATCCAGGTGCCGAGATCGACGCCGTCGATCCACTCGAGCACCATGTAGTAGTTCCCGCGGTCGTGGACGAAGTCGTGGACCTCGGCAACGTTCGGAGACTGCAGCATCGAACCGAGCCGCGCTTCTTCCACGAACATCGCGACGTAGGAAGGTTGGACCGCGAGGTTCTGGTGCATCTGCTTCACGGCGACATCTCGGACGAACCCCGAGTCACCACGAACGCGTCCGCGCCAGACATCCGCCATGCCGCCTCGCCCTGCTACTTCGATGAGCTCGTAGCGGCCGCCGATGATCATCCCGGGTCGGGGCTCCTCGGCCATCTCGCGTACATCTTGACACAAGATGCTCGTGAACGGAGGCGGCAGGGTGGCGACGGTGGCGACGAGCGGGTGGCCGCGTGCGGGCGCATCGATGCTAATCTAGAGGGCATGGAGTCCAGCCCGGGCCTCGCCCGGTTTGCTGAAGTGGTAGCCCGTGACGAGCTCGCACTCGATCACGCCGCGCTGCTCATCGGCGCGTGGGACTTTCCGCAACGCGATCTCGAGGGCTATCGCGCGTCGCTCGACGACATCGCGAAGCAGGTCGCTCCGGATGTCGCCGCCGCTGACAACAGTCCTGACCGCGCCAAGGTGATCGCGAGCTGGTTGTTCACGCGGCTCGGGTACGCGGGCAACACCGATGACTATTACGACCCGCGTAACTCGTTCCTGTGCGAGGTCATCGATCGCAAGCGCGGTATTCCGATCTCGTTGTCGGTGCTCTACCTCGAGGTCGCGCGTCGGGTCGGTGTGCTCGCGCAGGGCGTGAACTTTCCAGGGCACTTCTTGGTGCGCGTCGCGACCGAGGATACCTGGCTGTTCCTCGATCCATACAACCACGGCGCCCAGCTCACGCCCGCGGATCTCGAGGCGCTCTTGCGCAAGACCACCACCCCGACCGCGGTGCTCGAGCCGAGCGTGATCGCCGCGGCAAGCAAGCGTCAGATCGTCGCGCGCATGCTCGTCAACCTCGCCGGGATCTACGGGCGCAACGGTGATCTGCCACGCTCGCTCGACGTGCTCGAACGGCTCGCGATCCTCGAGCCGATGAATCCGCGGATCGCGCGCGACCTCGCCCAGCTTCGTGAACGCGTCACTGCCCTGAACTGAGTACCCGATGTCTGATTTCTCCGCGGACGCTGTCGCCAAGCAGCTCGACTACTGCACCTTCTGCCCGAAGATGTGCCGGCACGCATGCCCGGTCTCGACGGCGAGCGGGCGCGAAACACACATCCCGCAGGTCAAGATGGATCGCCTGAACCAGCTCCGCCTCGGGCGTGGCAGCTGGACGGCCGAGTCGACCGATCCACTATGGGCATGCACGGGTTGTCGCCATTGCACCGCGTACTGCGATCACGGCAACGAGCCCGGCCTGGTGCTGCTCTCGGGCCGCGCGGCCGCCGTGGAGCGAGGCGTGCCGCATCCGGCGCTCGTCGGGTATTCGGAGCGCTTCCGCGCGCGCGAGAAGCGGTTGAGTGCGCAGCTGCAGAGCTCGTTCGGCGACCGGCTCGCGACCGAGGGCGAGCTCGGCTACTGGCCCGGCTGCGACGCGATCGACAAGGGCAGCGCTGACATCGCCGCGGCCCTCGCGGTGTTCGATCGCACGGGCCTCGAGCACGTCAAGATCGTCGAGGCACCGCAGGCGTGCGCCGGCTATCCCCTGCTCGCAGCCGGCCATCGCGATCTCTTCCGCTGGCATGCCGGTCGCGTCGCGGCTGCGATGCGCGGGTTCAAGAAGGTCGCGATGAACTGCAGCGCGTGCTTGTTCGCGGTGCGCGAGCAGTACGCCGCCGAGGGCGTGCAGGTCAGCGCCGAGGTCGTCGCCGTGGCCGACGTGCTCGCACCCGCGGCCGCGAACCTCGCGTGTCAGATGCAGCGCAAG
The DNA here is from genome assembly GCA_025357755.1 of Kofleriaceae bacterium. Lineage (GTDB taxonomy): Bacteria > Myxococcota_A > Polyangia > Haliangiales > Haliangiaceae > JABFXX01. The sequence goes on from JANXOP010000395.1 coordinate 11,448, forward strand.
AGCGTCTACTATCACGACCCCTGCTATCACGCGCGCTACAACGACGTGATCGAGTCGCCGCGCAAGGCGCTGTCCCAGCTCGTCGAGGTTCGCGAGCTCGGCTGGTCCAAGGGCGATACCGAGTGCTGCGGCGGCGGCGGGCTGTTGCCCAAGACGATGCCGCTCGTAGCCGATCAGATGAGCAAGCGCCGGCTCGCCGAGGTCCACGCCGCCGGCGGTGGCATGGTCGTCACGTCGTGCGCGACCTGCGCGTTCATGTTGAAGCGCAATGCACCCGCGTCGGTCGAGGTCGTCGATCTCGCGACCGCGATGGCGATGCTCTCGCAGACGCCGTTCACGCCGCCGCCGGGCGGCGACGTCGACGCCGACGACTAGCGAAGGACATCTCGCTCACGAGCGACCGGTGCCGGCGTGCGCTTCTCGATACGCGCTCGGCGACATACCGTTGATCCGGCGAAACGCCGCCGTGAAGGCCGGCGCGGATCGGAACCCGACCTCGCGCGCGATCGCCTCGATCTTGGTCGCGTGCTGGACGAGCAGCGCCTCCGCCGCCTGGACCCGGACACGCGCGAGCTCCGCGCTGAACTTGGTCCCGCACTCCGAGATCCGGCGCTGGAGTGATCGCGTGCTGACCACGAGCGCGGCCGCGACCCGGTCGAGCGTGGCGTGTTGCAGATCGAGTGCGAGCGCCGCATGAAGCTTGCGCACGAGCTCGGGTTGCGTGAACGAAGCGTACAGCTCCTCGAGCGCGTGACGATCCGCGGCAGGGACCGCCAGGAACGCGTAGGCCTCCCGCCGCGATGCACACAGCTTCGCGTCGAATCGTGGCAGCACCCAGTCGTGAAACAGCCCCGCGATCGCGGCTCCGGCGAGTCCGTCCGTGGGTCGTACGACCGCGAGCCGACGGGTGCGTGCGGCGAGGACGTCGGCGAACTGCGTGACGAACGACGAGACGTATCCGAAAACGCTACGGTCGACCACCTCGACATCCGACATGTCGTGGAGCAGGTCGTACGGGGCAACCAGCGCCGCGTGGGTCGGCAACCCGAAGAGCGCCATCGCGAAGGCCTGATCGCGGAGGTCCAAGGGGCTTCGGTGCGCGGCACCAAAGCGCTGTGGTGACTGAACCCACACCATGAACGATTTTCCCTCGATGACGCCTCCGATCGGGTCACCCAAGAATTCCGCCTGTGTTCGCCGCTGCACCGGGGGTGGATGGTACGTGGCCAGCGACCCGAAGCAAAGGTAGCCGGATGTGTGTACGCCAACTGGCGTCGCGAACCCGCCAATGCACATTCGGCTCGCGATGTTCTTCCCATTTTCAGGGGCTGCTACCGTATCAGGGAGTATGCGCGACGCTCAGCGGGACCCGCAGGTAGGTGCCCCCGAAGCTACGACCGAGACGGCCGATGCTGCCGGGCCGGAGGCGCGCGGGCTCGAGCAGTTCCGGCAGATCGTGATGAGCCGAGACGTTCCGGTGATCGCGAAGTACCTGCGCGATGCAAAGCAGCCGCGACCGCTGATCGAGCAGCTCGTGCAGTGGACGAGCAACAGCTTCGTCCAGCAGGTCCTCGCGACGAAACCCGAACCGTCGCTGTGGCAACGGATCAGCTCGGTCGAGGATGGTCATCACCAGCTGGTCAATGTTTCGAAGGATGCATCGGCGACGGCCGCGACCACCGATGATCCCGCGCCCTCTTCGATGCAAGCGGCCGTGGTCGATCCGCGCGCGGCCAAGGTGCGCGACGCGGCGACGGCGGTGATCGGCACGGGCGAGCACTCGCTCGGCGAGAAATCTTTTTCAGGCGCCGGCACTCTCGCGAGCACGGACAAGACGATCGAACACGCGCACGCGATCTCGACCGCGGGGGCCAAGGTCGGCGAGAGCTCGACGGCGGCAAGCGGAACAGCTTCGGCGAGCGTCGATGGCATGAAGGTCGGCGGCAACGCGAATGCATCCGTGCAGGTCTTCGGCGGTCAGGCGGCGATCCACTCGAAGCCGATGACCCACGAGCTCCTCGGCGAGACCGTCAGCGCTCAGTTCTCGGTCGGCGTCGACGCGCAGGTGTTCGCGGAGGCGAAGGGCCAGCTCGGCATGGAGGTCGGCTGGACCGGCCTCGGAGCGCACGCTCACCTCTCTGGCCTCGGCAACTCCGCGGTCAACCTCACCGGGGCCGCGAGCCTCCAGTGGTCGAAACGCTCGCCCGCGGAGTACGCCGCAAAGATCGCGCAGTACCCGACCTGGCGCACCACGCTCGCGCGGTTGCTACCTCCGTGGCTGATCCAGACGGTGCCCGACGCCAAGCTCACGAGCTGGCTGACCTCGCTCGTCGAGCTCGTGATCGCGGGCGGCGGAGGCGATGCGGTCGTCCTCGGAGCCAGTACGAGCGCGGGCGCGCGAGGCGCACTCGGGTTACCCGAGGTCTCGTTCGAGGGCGGCTCGCTCCACACCAAGGGTAGCGGCGGGCTGACGTTCGGCGGGTCGTCGATGAATGTCGACCTCGAGCTCGGGAAGGCGCGCGGCCTCGAGCTAATGTCCGTACTCGCGTTCCGTGGCACGACCGGGTTGCTCGAAAAGATCGCGCCGTCGGTGAAGCTGCCAGAGTTCTTGCGCGAGCGGCTGGGCGCGAGCTCGGACGCGATGCCGAACCACGCGACGCAGGACGACCACGCGCATGCGAAACCTGCCGACGCCACGCATCGTGACGCTCCGGGTGCGGCTGCGACGCCGAGCACGTTCCGCGACAAGGTCGGGAAGCTCGACAAGAACGGCAACAACAGCCTCGTCAACTGGTCGCACGACCCGGATGGCGCGAGCGCTGCCGCGAACACCAAGGGTGAAGGTCACGATTTCACCATCACGAAGGCCAAGGGCGCGACCGCGGAGACCCACACCGGCGATGCCGCTCGCGCACGTCACGCCGAGTACTCCGCCCAAGACCAAGCGGAGGCCGCGGTGCCCGTCGCCGGGAAAGCCGGCAAGGTCAAGGACCTCGCGGCCAAGGCCCTCGGTGACGGCGAGAAGCAGCTCGGGCACAAAGAGACCTCGACCTCGGTTCGCGCGGTCGACCGCACGAACGTCGCGTTCGGAACCGAGCGCATCGTGCACGGCGACGTCAACGGCCGCGCCCTCGAGCTCGAGGCAGGCGCGGGTGGCGATCTCGGCATCTCCGCCGACAAGCTGCGCGTCGGTGGCAACGCCCACGCGTCGGCCTATCTCGTCGGTGCGCAGGTCCAGCTCGCCACCCCCGATATCGCGCTCGAAATGTTCGGCGAGCGCGTCACGGGCAAGTTCAATTTCGGCGTCGATGCCGGCGTGTTCGCCGAAGCGAACGGCAACGTCAACGTCGATGTCGGCTTCAAGGGCGGAGCGATCAGCGCGGATGTGTCTGGCTTCGTCGGCGCGAAGGCCGGCCTCACCGCGAACGCCGCGCTCACGTGGTCGCGCAAGTCGGCGCAGCAGTACGCGGATCAGATCGTGAAGAGCGGCAACTGGCGCGCGCTGCTCGCGGGCTACCTCCCAGCGTCGGCGCTCGAACACATGCCTGACAAGAAGCTCCACGCGTGGATGGAGAAGCTGGTCTCGCTGATCATGCACGGCGACGCCGGAGATGCGCTCGTGCTCGGTGCCTCGGCCCGGGCTGAAGGTTCGATCGGCGTCGGTGCGGCCGGTGCGCTCTCGGCAGGCTTCCGTGGTGGCGTGATGCACGTGCATGGCCGCGGTGGCCTCTCGTTCGGACTCGGCGCGGGTGCGAACGTCGACCTCGCACTCGGACTCACCGATGGCATGGCCCTGCTCGGCATCCTCACGATGCGCGGCGCGACCGAGCTCCCGAACATGCTCCGGCCCGGCGTCTCGATCCGCGAGCACGTCAAGCCGTACGTCGGCCGCGTCGAGGCACCCACGCCGAAGAGTGACGGCTAACGGCTCGATTCGTCGACCACGTGGTCGAGCACGTGCTCGATCTCGAACAGAGGTGCGCGCTCACCGAGTCTCGTTCGTCTGCATCGCCTGAATCGGATCGATTGCAGCGAGCACTGCGTTAGCGGGTCGTCGGTTCGCTCGCGGCGTCCGCGTACCACGCGCGCATCGCGGGCAGTGCGAGCACGGTCTCGACATACGTTTGGTTCACGGGCGCGAGCTCGACCGCGAACGTCTGAAACCGCGTGACGACCGGCGCGTACATCGCATCGGCGATCGTGAACGTACCGAACAAGAACGGCCCACCACTCGCGGCGAGCGCGGTCGACCACACCTCCTCGATCCGAGCGATATCGGCGAGTGACTCCGGCGTGCGTCCCTGCCCCGAGCGATCCGCGCCGAGATCCATCGACATGTGCGTGCGCAGGGCCGCGAAACCCGAATGCATCTCCGAGGCGATCGATCGGGCACGGGCCCGCGCGCCGCGTTCGTCGGGCCACAGCCCCGCGGTCGGGTAGAGCTCGGCGACGTACTCGCAGATCGCGAGCGAATCGAAGATCACCTGATCGCCATCGTGGAGCACGGGCACGCGACCCGACGGGCTGATCGCGGCGATGTGCGCCCTGGTATCTTTTTGATCGAGCAGGATCGTCTTGGTCGTGAGCTCGGCACCGGCGTGCACGAGCGCGAGGTAGGGCCGGAGCGACCAGGACGAGTACCGCTTGCTACCGACGTAGAGGGTGAGCGCCATGCAGGCCACCCTAGCTCAGTGCGGCTTCTTTTTTCGGCCGAACACGCGGTCCCAGAACTTCGGCGGCTCGTAGCCCTCGTCGAGATCGTCGAACGATTCGAGCTTCGGCGCCGCGGCCGTGTGGTTCTCCTTCGCGTTGAAGAAGGCCTCCTCGTCGACCGTGAACTCGACCGCATCCTTGCGGATCTGGCTGACGATCATCTCCCTCGACGAGGTAGCAGCGTCACCCTTCGATGGCGCAGCGGGAGCGCCGGACGCCTTCGACGTGGCCGCAGCGATCGCCGCGTGAGCCGCCGCGAGATCGGCGACGAGCGCACTCTGCTCGGCGGCAGTCGGTTCGGGCTTCGGTTCGGGCTTCGGTTCGGCGGGCTTCGCAGCGACGGGCTCGGCGGTAAGCTTCGCGACGACCGCATCCGCTCCAGGCGCGTCACGCTCTGGTTCCGCGCGCACGAACGCGGTGGTCGCGACTTCGTCGGCCGACTCGCCAACGTCAGCGTCACCGGAGCGATCGAACTTCGAATCGAGCGCGGAGGGCACGCTGGGCTTGGCGGCGAGCACAGCGGGCTTCACGGGTTCGGGCTCGGGCTCGATCAGGATCGACGGGCCCTGCGTGACCTCGGCCTGCGGCTTGAACGACTTGCTGATCTCGCCTGTGGTTTGCTTGACTGGCGGGCCATCGTGCTCGGGGCCGGCACGGCGCGGTCGCGGCGTGATCTCGACGATCGTGGCCGTCGGATTCGGCGTGCCGGCCGGCGGTGCGTCCGCGGTCGGCGTCACACTCGCCTCGAGCTCGGTGAGCTCGCGATTCGTCGGCTTGACCGAGCCGGCGCGCGGTTGTTCGCGCACGAGCACCTGCGGCGTCGTCGTGATCGTCGCGGTGTCGGCAGCGCCGACGACCGTCATCGTGTCGGCGACCGTCACGGTCGCCGTCGAGGTTTCGGAGACCAGCACCGGAGCGGTGATGATCACGCGCGTCGATCCGCGATCGGCGTGCCCCACCGGCTCCGCGATCGGCGTCGCGATCATCGAGGCAGCCGCGAGGTCACCGCGGGCTGCGCTCTCGGCTTCGATTCGCTTCACGTCGGCGGCAGCCTTGACGCGTGCGGCGTAGACCTTCGCTTCTTCAGCTGCGTTCTTGCGCGTGGTTTGCGCGAGCTCGCGCTGATCGGCTTCGTCTTTTAGCGCGCGATCGATACGCATCTTCTCGACGGATTCGCGCACGCGAGCCTGTGCATCGTCGCGGAATCGCGCGGCCTCGGCATCGGCCTTCGCATCGGCGTCGGCCTTGGCCTTGGCATCGGCGTCCGCTTTCACCTTGGCATCGGCGTCGGCTTTCGCCGTGGCATCGGCGTCGGCTTTCGCCGTGGCATCGGCGTCGGCTTTCGCCTTGGCATCGGCGTCGGCTTTCGCCTTGGCATCGGCGTCGGCTTTCGCCTTTGCATCGGCGTCCGCTTTCGCCTTGGCTTCTACGTCGGCGTCGGCCTTCGCCTTCGCATCCGCGTCGGCCTTCGCCTTGGCTTCTACGTCGGCGTCGGCCTTCAGCTTCGCCTCCGCGTCGGCCTTCGCATCTGCGTCGGCCTTCAGCTTCACATCGGCGTCGGCCTTCGCCTTCGCATCCGCGTCGGCCTTCGCCTTCGCATCCGCGTCGGCCTTCGCCTTGGCGTCCGCCGTTGGTTGGCCGGGCTTATCGGTATCGGCGTCGGAGAGCTCCTGCTTGACCTTCGCATCGCCGTCGATCTTGGTCTTGGCAGACCACTCCTTGGCCTCCCAATCGTCGCCCTCTTCGCGCACGACCACCGACGGCTCGATCCCGATCTCCGTCGGGAAGATCCGATCGCGCTTGCCGGTGTCCATCAACGCTTCGAGCTTCTCGCGTGCCTTGTCGCGCGAGGCGACATCGATCTCGCCGTGCGCCGCGGCAGCTGGCACGACCCCGGCGAGCTGCCCCACCTCCGCACCGATCGAACGCGGGACGAGCGAGACCCAATCGATCTCGTCGGGTTTCGCGTCGGTCGCAGACTTCACGATCGGGGTGCCGGTCGGCGGCGTGCGGGTCTTTTTGCCGCGCTTGCCCTTCTTGAACTTGGGCTTGCTCTGGCGCGAGACCGGACCGCTATCGATCACCGACGTGCGCTCGACCACCTGGTCGCGGGTCTCGCTGCCGACCAACCACTCTTCGATCGCGAGGACCGCGCGCCAGCTGGGCTTCGGCCGCGACTCGGCGATCTGCCTCAACAGTCCAATCTCGAGCGCCTTCTGCGCCACCCGCAGCGTCTCGAACACGCGATAGGGCGAATCCTCGAGGATATCGGCGAGCACGCGATGGCCGTCGAACATCCGGAGCACGCCGTAGACCTCGGTCGGAATCTGCTTGCCGAGGCCCTGCACGCGCTGCTGGTCTTGCTCGAGCACCATCGACGGCGAGAGCAACTCGGCACTCTCGCGCACACCCTCGAGGAAGCGCTCGGCGTCCTTGAAGAGCTCCTCGGGAGTCATCGGAATCTGCGCGCGCCGAACGATGTCCTCGTACGCGAAATCGAACCGCGCATCCGTCCACAGGAGCAACTGGTGGAAGGCCGCCTGGCCGTGGATCAAGCCGACCTGGGCCGAGGTGACCTCGCCGCGATAGAACCGGATCTCGCCGCGCCTCAACCCGCGAACGAGCGTGAGCACGGCGCTGCGACCGAGCGCACACAACGCGCGCACGAGCGTGTACACACCGGTGGTCTCCGCGAGCGAGCCGACCAGGTGATCGCGCCGATCGTGCGTCACGTTGCGCAAGATCCGACCGATCGTGACGACGTCGCGCAGGTAGACCGGATGAGCGAGCACCGCGTCGGCACCCGCCGCGAGCAGCTCGGCGCGCGACCCGTGCCCGGTGAACACGATCGGGACATCCGCGTTGCCGGCGACGAGCAGCTCTCGGGCACGCTTGATCAGGTCGATCGCGGCACCCGCGCTCCCACCGACCAGCGCGAGCGCTGGGATGTCGCCATTGGGGAGGCCGAGCTCGAGCTTTGTGAGGTCCGCGGGGATCGCCGGAACGACCGTTTGGATACCCTCGCGCTCGAAGCCGAGCTGGACCTGACGCCTCGCCCGCGCATCGGGGTCGAGCACGACGACTTTCGAAGGTCCGGATGCCGACATGCGCGAAGATGCAGTATAAACCGTTGGAAGGGTTTAGCTGCTTGATCGTTCTAGAGATTCAGCAGGGCACCGCCGATCAAAAGGTCCATCGCGTCACTGGCGCGACCCTGACGATCGGCCGTTCTCCTGCCAGCACCGTGGTGGTGACCGATTATCACCTGTCGGGCGATCACGCGCAGATCACCCAGATCGGTGACCACTACGTGTTCCGCGATCTGCGGTCCACGAATGGTTCTGCCGTCGAGCGCGCTGGCAAACGCATCGCGATCGACGCGAGTGCGCGGTGGGAGCTAGCCCTCGCCGATGGTGACGTCTTGATGCTCGGCAACCGCAACGATCCGGTGAAGATCTCGGTGCGGATCGGTGACGAGGTCGAGGATAATCTGGGGGATCGCCTGATCGCGTCGCGCTCGATCATGGACCTGCCCCAGGTCACCGACGCGATCGACGGCGAGCCCGCCGAAGCGCTCCGGGTCTACAAGGCGCTCCAGCCGCTCGGCGCCCGCCTCGAGCCAGCCGAGGTGATCGACGCGATCGTCGCCGCCACGTTCGATCTGCTCCCGCGCGCGACCCACGTCGCGATCTTGTTGCGCTCGGAGAGCGACAAAGACCGGTTCTCGCTCGCGGTCTCACGCCAGCGCCCTGGTTCACCCGCGCCCACGCCGGGTGGTCCCGATCCGGTGCGTGCGAGCCGCGCGGTGCTGCGTCGCGTCTTCGCCGACCGCGCCGCGGTGCTCACCGCGAACGCACAAGAAGAGCTCTCGACGAGCGAATCGATCATGGGCGGCCGGATCCTGTCGATGATGGCGATGCCCCTCTGGCGCGGAGACGACATCATCGGCCTGGTCCAGGCCGACAACCGCTCGTCGGTCAACATGTTCACCGATCGCGATCTCGAGGTCTCGCTGCTCCTCGGTTCGCAGGCCGCGCTCGCGCTCGACAACGCCACGCTCGTCGCTCGCTTGCGGGTCGCCGAGGAGAAAGCGCGCGGCGAGAACGTCTACCTCAAGCGCCGCTCCACGCCGATCAAGTTCGACAACATCATCGGCGATTCGCCGGCGATGAAGGCGGTGTTCAACCAGCTCGAGAAGGTCATCGATACGCGCGCGACCGTGTGCATCGAAGGCGAGACCGGCACCGGCAAGGAGCTGATCGCCTCGGCGATCCACTACCAATCGGGGCGGCGCGACAAGATGTTCGTCGCGCAGAACTGCGCCGCCCTCCCCGAGAACCTGCTCGAGAGCGAGCTGTTCGGGCACAAGCGCGGCGCGTTCACGAGCGCGGACAGCGACAAGAAGGGCCTGTTCGAGATCGCGGATGGCGGCACCTTGTTCCTCGACGAGATGGGCGAGATGCCGATGACGCTGCAGGCCAAGCTGCTGCGCGTCCTTCAAGAGAACACGATCCGCCCCGTCGGTGCGACCGCCGAGAAGCAGGTCGATGTTCGCATCATCTGCGCCACCAATCGCGATCTCAACGCGGAGGTCGAGAAGGGTCGGTTCCGCCAGGATCTCTACTACCGGCTGATGGTGTTCCCGATCAAGCTGCCGCCGCTGCGCGAGCGACGCGAAGATATCCCACAGCTCGCGGCACACTTTCTCAAGCGCTATGCCGAGGAGTATCGCGTGGAGTTGCCGGGCCTGACACCCGATGCGAGCGATGCGCTCACGACCTACAACTGGCCGGGCAATATCCGCGAGCTCGAGAACGAAGTGCAGCGGATCGTGATCCAGGCCGAGTCAGGCCACTACATCGAAGCGACCGACCTCTCGCCGCGCCTGCGTAAGATCGAAGGCACCGTCACGCGGATCGCACCGAAGCAAGGCACGCTCAAAGAGATGATGGAGCAGGTCGAGCGTTGGCTGATCGCGGAGGCGCTGCGCGATCACAACAACAACAAGACCAAGACCGCGGCGACGCTCGGCATCACCCGCGAGGGTCTGCACAAGAAGCTCGCCAAGTTCGGCGTCTAGCCGAGCCCGCGTTACTTCGCGGCCCAGATCACTTCGGCGCCGCCGCGTTCGCTCGAGAACCGCAGGCGGATCGAGTGGACGCTCGTGCCGAGCACGGCCGTCGTCCTCGGAAACCGCGCGACGTACGCGGTCGCGAAGTCACCGTATGCGGGGAACTCGGCCTTGAGGATGTACGCCGGGCGCTTGTCCTTCACGATCTCGAGCGGCTCGATCTCCTTGCCGGTGTCGTCGACGAGCGCGACGTGCCAGACGCTCTTCTTGCCGCGATCGAGGTCGTTCTCGCGGCGATCCCACGTCGTGAACAACAGCTCGACCTCGTACGGGCCCGCCATATCGGCCTGGGCTTGCGCGAACACCGCTTCGCGCGCGGTGCCATCGAGGCCGCGGTGCTCGGCATCGCGTGCGGCATGCGCCGCGCGCCAGTCGGGAGACTTGAACACCGCGTCGAGCGAGAGCGCTTCCTGAAAATCGCCACGCATCGTGGTGTGGCGAGTCCAGGCACTCGTGGTGTCCACGTAGTCGGGCGCGGTTTGCGGCCAGCCTTCGTCGAGGCGTACGGCCGTTGCGCCACCGGCGCAGGCAGTCAGGAGGGCCGAAGTACAAAGAGCGACGACAGACTTCATTATGATTCCGGAAGGAAATCGCGCTTCGTGAACAGCGTCGTCAGCGGCGCCTCGGCGGTCACCGCCTCGTAGCCACCTTCCAGGCGATCGACGAGGCCGATCGCGTGGAGGACGGTGAAGCCCGCGAGCCGCGATCGCTCGATCGCGCGCAGCGTGGAGGCCCCGGTGGTGACGACGTCTTCGAGGATGACCACCGGCGCGCCCGCGGCGAGCTTGGTGCTCTCGACCCACTGGTTCGTGCCGTGGCCCTTGGGCTCCTTGCGCACGATGAACGTGGCGCGGGGCACTCCGGCCTGGAAGCCGAGCACGCTGGTCGCGGTGGCGAGGGGATCGGCACCGAGCGTCAAGCCGCCGACCGCGACCGCGGTAGGTGCGAGCTCCTCGATCAGTTGATGGAACAGGTCACCGATCAGCGCAGCGCCCTCGGCGTCGAAGCTGACCTGTTTGCAGTCGATGTAAAAGTTCGATTTGAGGCCCGAGGACAGCGTGACCTCACGCTCTTGGAACGAGCGCTCGCGCAGCAATTCGAGCAACCGAGCGCGTTTCTCGGCGAATCCGGGGCGCCCAGAGAGCTTATCGAGCAACACACCGTGCACGGACGCGACGCTACCACACGCGATTGACGCAAGGGAGATCACCCACTAAGGTCCACCAACTCGCGTGCACCTCGTCGACGAACACGATGCCGTTCCCGTTCGCACGTTCGACGAGCTGCGGGAGTATTTCGCCACCGCGGGTAAGCCCGCCTCTGCCTGGCGCGTTGGCACGGAGCACGAGCTGATCGGCGTGATCCGCGCCACCGGGGAGGCGCCTCCCTACGAGGGCCCCCACGGGATCGGCGCGCTGCTCGCGAAGTTCGCCGCGAACAGCGGTTCGCCGGTGCTCGAGCACGGCCACGCGATCGCGCTCGCCCGCGACGACGCGCAGCTGACGATCGAGCCCGGGGGCCAGTTCGAGCTCGCCGGTCGCCCGGTCCGCGACGATCTGGTGTTCGCCGCGGATCTCGCGGCGCACGTCGAGGAGCTCGCCGCTGCGTCCCAGGAGCTCGGCCTCGCGTGGCTCTCGATCGGCCTGCGGCCGTTCGGCACGCGCGCCGACATCCCGTTCATGCCGAAGGAGCGCTACGACGTGATGCGCGCCTACATGCCGACCGTCGGCACGCGCGGCCTCGAGATGATGATGCGCACCGCGACCGTGCAGGTCAATCTCGACTTCGCCGACGAAGCCGACGCGGCGGCGAAGATGCGCTGCCTGTACTCGGTCACGCCGATCCTGACCGCGCTCTACGCGGCCTCCCCGATCGTCGACGAGAAGATCTCGGGCTATCAGACCTATCGCGCGTGGATCTGGCGAGACACCGATAACCAGCGCGCCGGGCTGGTGCCGTTCGTCTTCGATCGCGACGACATCTTCACGGCGTACACCGAGTGGGCGCTCGACGTGCCGCTCTACTTCGTCTACCGCCACGGGTATCAGCGTGTCCCGGCCGGGCTCACGTTCCGCCAGTTCATGGCGAACGGGTGGAATGGAGAGCACGCGACGCGTGCCGACTGGGCACTCCACCTCTCGACGCTGTTCCCCGAGGGTCGGCTCAAGAAGTTCATCGAAGTTCGCGGCTGCGATTGCGGCTCGATGCCGATGAACGCCGCGCTCGCGCCCCTGATGCGGGGCCTGCTCTACGACCCCAGCGCGCGCACCGCCGCGACGGAGCTCACGGCCACGCTGAGCTACGCCGAGCGCCAGGCGATCGCCGACGCGGTGCCGCGCCAAGGCTTCGCGACGAAGGCCGGCGCTCACACGCTCGGCGAGCTCGCGAAGGAGCTCGTGAAGATCGCGCAAGACGGGCTCGCGCGCGTGGCGCCGACCGCGCTGCCGTTGATGGAGCCCCTCGAGTCGATCGCGACCTCGGGCCGCACGCAGGCCGATCGCATCATCGAGATCTGGCAGCAGCACGCAGGCGATCGGCCGGCGCTGATTCGCGCGCTCGCGCATCCCGGCCTCGCGTAACTAAACCGAATCGCGCCGGTCGAGTCGGGCTCTTGAGCGCGGTCAGCACTCGCCGAGCGCGCCGTCGCCAGAGTCCGAATCGCGCAGGTCGAGGACCATACGAACCGGGCGAGTGCTTCTCCACAGAGAAGATGAACGGTTCGATCGATGCGGACCCTTGGCGGACTTGGCGACTTGGCGGTGAATCCGGCGACAAGACGAGCGATCGGACCTGACCAAGAGCCGCGAAGGCCGGGACGTGGCGCGGCACGAGTTGCAGATCAACCGCTCAAAACCACTGTGGGGATCCGGTACGGGTCCCAAGACCCTCGCCGTGCTCGGTCAGCGCAGCACTGGTTTTTTCGGCTCGAGGGCGTGCGTTCTCGACGACGATTCGATGGCGCAAGAACTTCGTTTCGAGCTGCGTGGCGAAGGCGTTGCGAGACGTGAAGCCAGTGCGTCTCGTGAGCGAAGAGATCGAGGTCGCGGAGACGCGTGTTGCGACCCGACAAATCACGTCAATGACAAATCGCATGCAGCGAGGGGAATCGTCTAGCGGAGATCTTCCCGAGTCACACACACTGTCCGCGTTCCGGACAGCGTTGCACTCGATCGCGTTCACGAGAACGCCCCCACGTGGGGCGCGCCCAGGTCGCTGCTTCGATGGCGCTCTTTCGATCGGGTACGGCCTGTCGTGGACAAAACGATCTAAAAGACGAGGACCTGCCCCAAGCGCCTCGAACGAGCGTAGTCGCGAACAGCGATGACCCGCCGCTGACTGCGAGGCGGTGCTGCGGTCGACCGACGGTCCGAGTGATGCTGCGCCGCGCAGCGCATGCGAGCGAAGGACGTTAACGGCCCGTGGGACATCGAGCGCCGCGGTCGAACTGCGGTCGATGATGGTCGCGCGAGAGCTCGCACGCAGACGTCCAGCACGTCGCGTCGCCGACGAACCTATCGAATGCCGCGCGTGCAACACGATAAATTGAGACCGCGAACATCGACGAGCCGCGGGTTGCTGCGTGGCCGTGCTGCGGTCGATCGAAGGTCCGAGTGATGCCGCGCCGCGCCGCACGTGCGATCGACGAACATCGACGACCCCCGTGGGACGTCGAGCGCCGTGGTCGGACTGCGGCCGATGATGATCACGGGCTCGCAGACGTCCTGCGACGGTCCGAGTGATGCCGAGCCGCACATGCGATCGACGAACATCAACGGCGCCGGTGGGACATCGAGGGCCGCGGTCGCGCTGCGCCCGACACATCAGGTCGCCGACGAACGGATCAAATACGTCACGCGAAACGCGACGAACCGAGACCGCGAACACGAGCTCAGCCCATCGACGTGACGCCATCCTCACCGCGATGGCCGTGACCTTGCGGCCGTCGATGTTGCGCTCGGCCCAGGTCGGCGAGGTCATTCTAGGGATCGAGTCGCGGAAGACGCGGGGCGGATAGCCTGACCGGCGTCGGTTCGAGCCACGATCGAGCGACGATGACCCTCCGGTGATCGGTCGTCCAAGCGTGGATCGCAAGACGCGCGATCCTGCTACGAAAATACGCTCGCGGTCTCCTGTGATTTCGAAGCCTCGAGCTCGACGTCGAAGCCGAGACGTTCGAGACGTCGCACGAGGTTGTCGGCGGTTCGAGTGCGGTCGATGTTGTCGAGGCACGCGATGCCGTGGTCCTGGTAAGGACGTCGACACCCGCACAAGTTTTCACCTCTGTTTCGCGCGGGTCTATTTCTCGTCATCGTCGAAGTCGATCAGCACACCGCCATCGTCCTCGCTGTCCGCGCGCGGCGTCGGGGTCGACGGCGTCGGGCGTTTGGCAGCGGGAACTGGTGGCGCGGCGGTGCCACGCTTGTTCGGCTGACCGCGACGCTTCGGCGTGCGGTTCGGACGATCGCCCGCCGCGGCGCGCTGCGCGAGCTCGCGCTGGACGACGGCGCGCGCCTGCGCCGAGGGCAGGTTCGTCGGAGGATCCGAGGGCGCGCGTTCCGGAGGCATCCCCGGGAGACCCGGGATGGCGGTGCTCGCGCGCCGCGCGCGCTGGCGCGCACCCGGGACTTCGAGATGATCGAGATCGACGTCGAGCGTCGACAGCGCGCTCTCGAGATCATCGATCGTCGGGGTCGCTTGCGGCGGCGCTTGCGACGGCTCCGCGAACCCGTGCGGCTCGTCGAAATCGATCGAATCGGCTGGCGGTGCATCGGGCGCATAGCGCGCGGTCGCACGTACCCGCGACTCCGGGCGTGCGGGCGTCTGCGTCGCGAACTGATGAGGATCGTCGAACTCGAGCGCCGCATCGAGGCCCGGCGGCTCGGCAAACGCGGGTGGCGTGTACGCGAGGCTCTCGGCGAACGTGTATTCGCTCGGCGCGTTGAACGCATCGGGATCCGGCATCGGCGGCTCCGTAGGCACGCCCTCGTCGTCATCGCCGAGATCGAGCTGCGATGCGAAATCGAAGTCGTCGTCGCCAGCTACCGGCAACGGAGTCGCCGCACGACGCTTGATCACCGCGCGCGTCGGCGTGCGCACGACTGGCGTTGCGGCCGTGCGCGGCGGGGCGGCCGCGCGCGGCGGGGCGCTCGACCTCGTGCTCGGCGGTCGTGCATCGTCGCTCCCGATCCGCGTCACCGGATCGAGCATGCCGCCGAAGGGTCGGCGCTTCGCGCCCGAGCCTTCGGTTGGCGGCTCGACCGCTTGCACCGGGCCCGTCGGATGAGTCGGCTGAGCGGGCGGCGTGTACTGCTGCGGACCGGTGCTGTAGGCCGGATCGGCGACGTACGGTGTTTCGGGTGGCGCGTAGTAGCCCTGGTCCTGCGCGGCGTACGCCTGCTGGACGGCACTCGCGGAGTACGCGGCAGCCTGCGCGGCGTACGCAGGATCGTCGGAATCCTGTGTTGCGTACGGATCGGCGTGCGCGGGTCCGGCCGTCGCGTACCCAGGATCGGTGTACGCCGGATCTCGATCGGCGTACGCCGGATCTCGATCGGCATAGGCGGTCTCGGGCGCGGCGTCGCCGGGCACGTCTCCGGCCGCTCGCACCGCGTAGGCCGGATCTGGATCGGCGTACGCCGGATCTGGATCCGCGTAGGCCGGATCGTGCGCGGCGTATTCGGGTGGTTGCGTCGCGTACGCGGGGTCCGCGTAGGCCTGCGGGTCCGCGTAAGCCTGCGGGTCTTGCGCTTCGTAAGCCTGCTGCGCGTACGCCGGGTCCGCATCGCCGTACGCGCGTAGATCCAGCTCGGGCGTCGGAGGTTCGTGCGGCGCGTACTCCGCGGGCGGCGCATAGGCGGGCGCGTGGTCCGAGCTCTCGCGCTCGCCATTCGAGATCAAGAGGTCTGCATCGTTCGCATCGGCCTCGGCGAGCACGTCGAGATCCGAGATCTCTTCGTCGTCGAGTTGGGCCTGCGCTTCCGGAACCTCGGCGAGCTCGGCCTCGTACGCTGCTGCTGCCGCGCGGATCGACGCCGCGAGCTCGTTGTCGTCGGACTCGGCATCCGCGAGCTGGCGATCGACGGCCTCGGCGAGATGGATCTGATCCGCGATCGGTGCGCCACCGAGCCGCGAATCGAGGTGACCGGCGACCTGGCCGATCTGCGTGCTCTCGCCCGGTAGCTCCTCGAGATCGTCGGGATCGAGCTCGTCGATGCTGTCCTCGCCCATCGGCGCCGCGGTGATCGCGACGCCGGTCTGGATCCGCGCCGCGTCGAGCGCGCGCTCGAACGAATCGAGCTCGGGATCCGCAGCGAGAGGCACGTTCGTAACGCCGGTCTCGACGCGCGCGGCGTCGAGCGCGCTCGCAAACGAATCGAGCTCGTCGTCGACGATCAGCGCGGGCGGCGCCGTCTTCGCGCGCTCACGCGGTGGCTCGGCCACGGGTGCGGCCTCGGCAACGATCGGCGCGGCGACGATGACCTCGGGTGACGGAAGCGTCGACCCGCGCGGTGGCGGCGGCGGCGCCGTGGCATGTCGCTCGCGCGGCTCCGGAACCTCCGGCGGTGCGGGCGCGATCGCCTCGCCGATCACCGTGCTCGCCTGGATGAATGATGGCCGGCGCGCGGGCCCAGACTCGACGACGACCGGCGCCGATTCGATCACGAGCTGATCCGCGGCAACCGACGGGCCCGACTCGGACGCAGCATCACCCGCGAGAGCGATCGCATCGGGCACACCTTCGACGGGCGTCGCGACATCGACGAGCGAAGGATCTTCGGGGACCGGCGATGACGGCCTCACCGTCGAGAGCTCGGCCGTCCCGATCGCCGAGACCTCGGCGACGATCCGGTTGCGCTTGCGGATCGCGGCACCACCGAGTGATCGCGCGAGCTCGGCGGAGGCGGCCTCGATCGAGATCTCGACGACCGCGCCGTCTGCGTGCTCGCGCAACGCGGCGAGCTCTTCATCGAGATCACTCGAGCCCGCGAGCGCGCGCGCGCGCAGCAACGCGGCTTCGACATCGACGTGCTCGTCGAGGCCGGGCATGGTCGCCGCGGCCACCGGACCCGAGAGCTCTGCCGCGCGCGCGATGAGATCGGTCAACCGCGGTCGCTTCGCGCGCACGGGCTCGGGCGCGAGCGCCACCGCACTCGGTCGCGTCGTCGCGGATCGCGCGACGGCCATCGGTCCCGACGTCGGCCGCGGCGCGGTCAGCACCTGGGTGCTCGCAGGTGCCGGCGTCGGTCGGATCGGCGGATCGGTCACCGCGGTATCGGGCACACCGATGCCCGGGTGGGTCTTCGGCGTGGCAGGCGCCTTCTTCTTCGGCGGTGGTGCCGCCAGGATCGGCGCGCTATCTGGCACCGCCATCGCGGCGCTCACGATCGCGCCGGTGTCCGCGCGCGGCTGAGTCTCGACGTCGCCGCGTCGCGCACTCTCGACATCCTCTGGCATCGGGATCGCGACATCGGCGAGGCCCATCGCGCGGCGCCGCTCGATCATCCGGATGATCACTTCGCGCGCCTCGCGCGTGACGCGCATCAGCTCGATCGCCATACCAAACGCCGCACGTGGGTTCGCCGGATCCGGTGCCTTCGTCGCCTTCACCCGACCGAGGCCGACCAGCACGGGCTGATCGTTCGCGAGCCTCAACTCGAACTTGATCTCGGTCCCGATCGGCTGCAGCGACTTGGTCGGGATGAACAGACCTGACTTGCCCACGTTCGGCGCGAACCGCTGCACCATCGCATCGACATCGTCGTAGCGCAGCTTGATCCGGAGCACGACCGGGGGTCGCGCGCCGCTAGGGTCATCGGCAGGCATAGTGGGCCTCGCTCCAGGCCGACGCTAAGTATCCCGCTCCTCGTGGGACCACGTCAAACCTTGTCACGTCTTCACGTCGCCTTCCGCCGGCTTCGCCGAAGACGCCCGATCTGGCCGGGCTTGCCTCGCGCCGTGGCGGCTGTACTTCTACAGCGCGTCGATGAGGGCGGTCACCGCGTCGGTGATCGGGTCGCCATACGGCGAGCGCTGGACGCTGAGGATCGGGTTGCCCCCTGCGCTGATCTGGAGCGAGCACGAGATGCCTTCGGGCACGGCGTTGACCTGCTTGAAGGGACCGCCACGCAGCACCTTGTCGACATCGGCCTCGACCGTCGCGAGACGCGTGGCACCGAGCCGGGTCACGGTCGGCGGCGGGGGAGACCATTCCGGCGTGCCCGCCGCTCGAGGTCCCGACGTGTCGGGGTACGTGTACGCCAGGATCGTCTCGGTCTTCGCACCCAGATCGACGGTCACTTCGCGGAGGTTTCCACCTTTGCTGAACGGCAGGTTGCTGTGACTGCAGATGTGCTTGACGACGTAGGGGCCCGAGGGTGGCTTGGCATCGACGAGCGCCGCATCGTGCGTGTTGCCACCGCTCGCGTCGCTCGCATCGCTCGCATCGCTCGCGTTCTTCGTGTCCTTCGCGACGGTCTTGACGACCGTCTGCTGGGGCGTCCCGCTATCGCATGCTGCGAGCACCACGAACACGACAAGCACGACGAGCACGAGTGAGAACTTCATCTAGATGCGAGCCTCGACCCACGCGCGCGCCGCCGCGAGCGCGGCCGGGACCGCGGCGGCGTCCTTGCCACCACCTTGCGCCATGTCGTTGCGACCACCAGCCTTGCCGCCGAGGAGCGCGGCGACTTCACCGAGCAGCTTGCCGGCCGGGACGCGCTCGGCGAGATCCTTGGTCACCATCGCGACGAGCCGGATCTCCGCGCCACCCATGCCCGCGAGCACGACCACGCCCGAGCCGAGCTTGTCCTTCAACTGATCGCCCGTGTCACGCAGCACCTTCGCGTCGTCGGTATCGACCGCCGCGGCAAGGACCTTCACGCCCTTGACGATCACGGTCTCCGCCATCAGGTCGCGGGCACCCCCGCCCGAGGCCAGCTTGCCCTTGAGCTTCTCGATCTCGCGATCGGTGGTCTTGGCGTCGGCGAGCACCTTCTCGACGCGCGCTGCGACCCCGAACAGCTGGGCCTTGAGGCCGAGCTCCGACGCGGTCTTCGCGAGCTCGTCCTCGAGCTTGCGGAGATAGTCGAACGCGCCGACGCCGGTCACCGCCTCGATCCGGCGCACACCTTGGGCGACGCCTGCTTCCGAGAGGATCTTGAACAGGCCGATGTCACCCGCGCGTCGCACGTGCGTGCCGCCGCAGAACTCCAGCGATTCGTTGCCGATGCTGACGACGCGCACGGTGTCGCCGTACTTCTCGCCGAACATCGCGACCGCGCCGCGCTCCTTCGCTTGGTCGATCGGCAGGACGTCGATCTTGCTCTCGGCATTCGAACGGATGTCCGCGTTGACGAGATCCTCGACCCGGCGCTTCTCGGCATCGGTGAGCGGCGAGAAGTGCGCGAAGTCGAACCGCAACCGATCGGGCGCGACGAGCGAGCCCTTCTGCGCGACGTGATTGCCGAGCACGTGCTTGAGCGCGTGATTCAACAGGTGGGTCGCCGAGTGGTTCGCGCGCACGCGCTCGCGACGCTCGTCATCGACCTCGAACTTCACCTTGTCGCCGACGCGGATCGAGCCGGTCGCTACTTCGCCGATCAACACGAACATGTCGCCGGCCGGCTTCTCGGTCTCGTCGATCCGGATCTTGGCGTTCGCGCTGATCACGAGCCCGGCGTCTCCGATCTGACCGCCGGACTGGGCGTAGAACGGGGTCTGATCGAACACGAGCGCGACATCCGCTCCGGCATCGGCTTTGTCGACGCGCTGGCCGCCGACGATGATCGCCTGGACCGCGCCCTCCCCGCTCGTGCCGCGGCCCTCGTAGCCGAGGAACTTCGTCGAGCCGAGCTCGCTCGCGAGCTGCTTGAAGATCGTCTCGACCGCGGTGTCATCGATCTTGAACTTGCTCTTGGCCTTGGCGGCATCGAGCTCCGCCGTGAAGCCTGCGTCGTCGGTCGTGAGCCCGTTCTCTTCGGCGATGATCTTCGTGAGATCGGCCGGGAAGCCGAACGTGTCGTACATCGAGAACACGGTCTTGCCTGGAATCTGACCGCCGCCTGCCTTCTTGAGCTGAGCGATCTCGCCCTTCAAGCGCTCCTCACCACGCTGGAGTGTCGCGCGGAATCGGGTCTCCTCTTCGACCGCGACCTTCTGGATCACCGTCGAGCGCTCGCGCAGCTCCGGATACGCCTCTGCCATCACGTCGATGACCTTCGCGCAGACCTCGGCCATGAACGGCCGGTCGAGCTTGAGGTGCTGCTCGCCGTGGCGCACCGCGCGCCGGAAGATCCGGCGCAGCGTGTACTCGCGCTCACCCTTGTCGGGGAAGACGCCATCCGCGATCAGGAACGACGTGCAGCGCGCGTGATCCGCGATCACGCGCATCGCGGTATCGGTCGCGCTGTTGCCCGCGCCGTATTCGATCTTGGCGATCTCGGCGACGCGCTGGATGATCGGTACGAACAGATCGGTGTCGTAGTTCGAGCGCACGCCCTGGACGACCGAGGTCACGCGCTCGAGGCCCGCGCCGGTATCGACCGACGGAGCGGGCAGCGTGTGCAGCTTGCCGCCGACCTCGCGGCGCTCGAACTGCATGAACACCAGATTCCAGATCTCGAGCCAGCCCTTCCAGCTCGCCGGCGCGGTGGTCGGCCAGTTCGAGCCGGTCGCGTCGAAGTTGAAGTGGATCTCGGTGCACGGCCCCATCGGGCCGGTCTCGCCCATCTGCCAGAAGTTGTCCTTCTTGCCGAGGCCGATGATCCGGTCGTCGCCAAAGCCAGTGACCTTCTTCCAGATCGCGCGCGCTTCATCGTCGGCCGCGATGCCCGGCAGCTCCGGATCGCCGCCGTAGACGGTGACTACCAGACGCGATGCATCGATCGCGTAGACCTTGGTCAGGAGCTCCCAGGCGAACGCGATGGCGTCCTCCTTGAAGTAGTCGCCGAACGAGAAGTTGCCGAGCATCTCGAAGAACGTGTGATGGCGCGGGGTTTTACCGACCTCGTCGAGATCGTTGTGCTTGCCACCGGCACGCACGCACTTTTGCGACGAGGTCGCGCGCTTGTACGAGCGGGTCTCGGCGCCGGTGAACAGGTCCTTGAACTGGTTCATGCCGGCGTTGGTGAACAACAACGTCGGGTCGTTCTGCGGAACGAGCGAGCTCGAACCCACCACCTGGTGGCCCTGCTTCTTGAAGAATTCGAGGAACGTACGGCGGACGTCTGCGGCCTGCATAGCGACCGCAGGTGTACCACCCAAATCAGCCATTCACGAGCGCACGTGCGAGGTCGGGATACGCCATCAAGCGCGTCGTGGCCTCGTCGAGATCCGCGGCCGCGTGCTTCTTCAAGAACGCCTCGGTGGCCGCGTAGTCCTTGCGCAGCTTCGCGTCTTCTTGCTCGTACGCTCGCGGGCTCGGACGATCGGGCATGAACCCCGGCTCCTGGATCCGATCGATCTCCTCGATCGTGAGCCCCGAGGTCAGCATCCAGTCGAGCAAGGGACCGGTGGTGACGTCGAGCAGGCGAATGTTGATGTTGGTCTTGCCCGTCTCGTCGACGAGCGCGGCGTGGTTGTCGAGCGCGATCATCGTCGCCGCCGCGCAGATGTGACCCGTGGCATCGCGCCACACGTTGAGCGGGCCGGTGCGATAGGTGTTGTGCGGATAGACACCGGTCGTGACGTACGTGTGGAGCGACGCGAGGTTGTGAGCGCGACGCTTCACGAGCGCGGCGCGGACATTCTCGCGGGTCGGCATCCACAGGACATCGACGGGGACCTCCGAGGGGAGCTCCGAGGCCCGATCCGGCTCCACCGCGCGGACGGGCGGCTTCGCAAACCCGCCCGCCGAGGCGGTCAGCGAGGTCAGCGAGGTCAGCGAGGTCGAAAGAACGAGGGCCAAGGCAGCGAGTCGAGTCAGCATTTCAAATCTCCTGAGAGCTGAAACGCCCACGCTCGCCGACCGGTCTGTAAGGCTCTTGTAAGCCCCCTAGAACGCGTAGCCGATCGAGGCCGTGGCGCCGTAGTAGAGGTCCTTGGCACCCTTCACGTCCTGCGTCGTCGGGTCGCCGTCGCGCGTGTTCGATTCGGACTTCGAGTCGCCCTTGAACGTCATGCTGATCGTCTCGTAACGAACGAGCGCGCGCACGAACAGGTTCTTGGTCAGCGTGTAATCGACGCCGAGGTTCGCTTCGTACCCCGTCACGGTCGCCGGGCCGTAACCCGACGAGGTCGACGCCTGGATGCCACCGGTGTTCGTCACGAGCATGAAGCCGACATCGGCGTCGACCGCGAGCGGACCGGCGAGCTGGTAGCGCAAGAACGCCTTGGGCTCGGCCATCTTGTAGCCCACGTTCGGAACGTCGGTCGCCTTGCCGCCGGCGAAGGTCGGCTCGAGGTTGAACTGCTGAAAGGAGTACAGCAGCCGACCCCCGACGAGGAGGCTGGGGCTGACCGGATAGCGGAGCACGGCACCGACGCTGAACCGCGCCTCGGTGGTGTTGATGCTCGCCGTCTTGAGCGTCATCGTCGCGTCGTCGGTGTAGCTCTTCTTCGAGTTGATGTAGATGACCTTGTCGTACATGAGCTCGATGCCGAGCCCGGTGAGGATGCCGCGGTTCTTGTGCGAGAACGCGTACGGATAGACGGTGACATCCATGATGCCGCCCGGCACGGGCACCGATTGGTTGTAGCCAGACGGCGCGTTCGTGAGCGCGTCGACCTTCGTGAACGTGAGCTTGCGCGCGATGAACGACATGCCGATCGTGAAATCGACCGCGCGGTTCTGCGGGAGCAGCGCTTCGTCCGCCGAGAGAGGAGCAAGCTCGACCGACGCGTTGACATCACCGCCACCTTCGCCACCACCACCCTCGCCACTGGCCCCCTCCCTCGCCGCGACGCGCTTTTCGCACTTCTTGAGCTTCTTGCCCTTGAGGCCCTTGCACTCGTCGAGGGGCTCGGCTTTGACCTCGGGATCCTTCTCCGGATCCTTCTTCTTCACCTCGGGCTCGGGATCCTTCTTCACTTCAGGATCTTTCTTCACCTCGGGTTCGGCGTCCCCTCCACCCGCGTCGAGACCGTCGATCGCCGGGATCAGGCTGCCCTTGAGATCCTTCTTCGCCTTCTTGCCGAGCTTCGCGCTCTTGGCTGTCGTCACGATCTCTTCGCCGACGACCTCACCGCTCGAGCCCGCGCGGAGCTTCAACTTGAGCGTGTAGCCGTCGTCGGTCTTTTCGACCTTGCCCCACACCACACCGTCGAGCTTGAGCTTCTTCGCGACCTTCTTGACGTTCTTGGTGTTCGGCGCTTTCGCATCGAGCTCCTCGGCCGTGCCGTTGTACTTGTCGGTGTTGACGACCGTGTTGTCGGCCTCGAGCAGCTTGACGACATCGTCGTGAAACTTCTCGCCATCGGGCCCCTTGAAGTCGAGGACCACGATCTTCTTCTTGCCGGCACTGGCGACCCCGGCAAGGGCCACCAGCACCAAGGCGATTAGCGCCAGAAGCTTACTTTTCGAAGTGTTCGATTTCGAAGTCGTCATTGGTGGTGGCTGCTCCCTTCTCGGACGGAGTCCACGAGCGCTCGGCACTTCCCGAGACGCCGCGGAACAGTAGTGCAAAATCGGAAGGGCTCGTCGAGTGCTTCATGGCCTCGTCGTAGGTGACGAGGCGTTGCTTCACGAGCGCTGCGAGACTCTGGTCGAACGAGACCATGCCGTACGGGTGGAGTCCTTCGGCGATCGCGTCTTTGATCTCGCGCGTGCGGACCGGGTCCTCGATCATCTCGCGAACCCGCTCGGTGTTCACCATGATCTCGAGTGCGGGGACCATGCCCTTGCCATCGGCGCGCGGCAGCAGGCGCTGCGAGACGACGCCCTTCAACACGCTCGCGAGCGTGAGCCGGGCTTGTTGCTGCTGATGCGTGGGGAACATCGAGATGATGCGCGAGACGGTCTCCGTCGCATCGACCGTGTGGAGCGTCGAGAGCACGAGGTGACCGGTTTCGGCCGCGGTCATCGCGATCTGCGCGGTCTCGAAGTCGCGCATCTCGCCGACGAGGATCACGTCGGGATCTTGGCGAAGCGCGGCGCGTAACGCGCGCGCGAACGACATCGTATCGAACCCGATCTCGCGCTGGTTCAACACCGAGCGCTTGTCGCGGAACGTGTATTCGATCGGGTCCTCGATCGTGACGATGTGATAGGCCTCTTGCGTGTTGACGTAATCGATCATCGCCGCGAGCGTGGTCGACTTGCCCGAGCCGGTCGCGCCCGTGATCAGGATGACGCCACGGTTGTGGTTCATCAGATCGAGGACCGCTTGTGGCAGGTTGAGGCTCTGGAACGGCGGCACCTCGGGCGGGATGAGCCGCATGACCATGCCGATCGAGCCGCGCTGCTGGAACATGTTCACGCGGTACCGCACGCCATCGGGGGTGCCGTACGCGAGATCGATATCGAGGTTAGTCTCGAAGTCCTCGCGTTGGCGGTCGTTCATCATATGGACGGCGAACTGCGCGATCGCTTCACGGGTCAACGCCGGCACATCGCGCACGGTTCGAAGGTCGCCCTTGATCCGGAAGATGGGCGGGAGCCCAGCCTTCAGATGGACGTCGGAGGCCCCGAGCTGACGAGCCGCCGTCAGCACCCGATCGAGGATCTGACTCATTCCCAGGATCTAAGTTAACACACCAAGTCGTCTCGATCCCGCGTCGTCGATTCGTCGAATCGGTCGAACGTGAGTTACGCTCTCCAGCGGGATGCATTGCCCGAGCTGCGGCACCGAGAATGTGCCGGATTCCCGGTTCTGCGGCACATGTGGCGCGAAACTAACGCCCGCTGTCGTCAGTCGAGTTGCGCCTACAGCGAAGATCCCCGACGACGCGCCATTTCCGCCGCCGGTCGGTGACGGATCGCGACCTTCATCGCTAGCGCCTCATAACAATTACAATTCGGGACCTCCGAGCATTCCGCCGAATGCGAACTACCAGGCGCAGCCGGCGAGCATCCCGCCGAATACCTATATAGCGCCGCAGTACGGCACGGGTCCGGCGAGTGTCCCACCGCAAAATCATGGACCGGCGACGCCTCACCTGCATGCCGACCCGCGGCCCGCGAGCATCCCGCCGAATGCCTATCGAGCCCCGGGCTACGCGCGCGAACCTTCGGTCTCGATGCCCGTGCCCGCGTCGTCGCGCTGGGGCTTGATCCTGTTCTTGTTGGTGCTCGACGTCGGGCTCGCCAGTGCCGGCGCGTGGCTGTTGCAAAAAGGGCTCGCGAAGCCCGAAACAGCGACGGAACCGCGCGACCCGAAAGCCACGCCTGCAAGTGCGGCGAGCGTCGGCAGCTCGGCCGCTGTGACGGCCGCCGCACCGCAACCCGGGCTCGCCGCCAGCGTCACCGCGATCGCGCAGACCGCGCCCGCCGACACCGCACCCGCGCCGGTGCCGCCGGTGCCGCCCGTGCCGCCCGTGATCGCAAAAAAGCCGGTCGCGAAGGCCAAGGGCGGATCGCCCGAAGACCCCTACGACGCGAAGGCGGCGCTGCCCGGAGAGGTCGAGCTCGCCTCGGCGCGCTCGAAGGACGACCTCGCGAAGTGTCAGACCACCGAGGAGGACGCTCCGCACGGACGGATCGACATCGCCTTCACGATCGAGCACGACGGCAGCGTCGCCCGGGTCAATGCGACCAAGGACACCACCGGCTCGCGGACGCTGGCCCCCTGCCTGATCTCCGTGATCCGGCAATGGGCGTTCGCGAGCCACCCTGCGAACTCCACCAATTTCGTGCGGCCGTTCATCTATAACTAAGTGCGCTCATGACCGAAACCTCCGGCTTCCGCAGCGTCCACTCGGGCGCGCACACTCACCTCGTCGGAGTCGAAGTCCTCGTGCTCGACGCCGACAAGGGCGTGCACGATGGCATCGCTCAGTTGCTCTCCGAAGCGAGCTTGCACGTCACCTGCGTCCAGGACGCGGCGCGCGCGCTCGCGCTGGTGGAGCGGCAATTCTTCTCGGTCGCGCTGGTCGATATCGATACGACGACGCCGCGAGAAGGGATCGCGACGATCAGCGCGATCAAGCAGGCGTCACCGACCACGATGGTGATCGCGATGACGCCGCGCCGCTCCTACGACGATGCGGTCGATGCGGTGCGCGCGGGCGCGGTCGATCTGATCTTGAAGGCGCCGGAATCGGTCGCGTACCTCAAGGAGCGCGTGCTCGCGGCCGCCGGCATGTCGGTCGGCAAGCGCGAGGTCGACACCGTGCTCGACGAGATTCGCGGCGTGCACGAAGAGTTCTTGCAGCGCTTCATGGAGACCGAGCGGCGTGCGATCGATCTCGCGGATCAAGTCGCGGGGCGCAACGCGCAGCACGTCCAGGAGCTCGACGAGCTCCGCGTGTTGGTGGTCGATGAAGTCGATGATTTCGTCACCGCGATCGAAGAGGCCAAGCCGAAGGGCTTCACGTTCACGCACGCCACGTCGGGTGGTGAAGGCCTGGACCGGATCAGCGGCGGCGCGTTCCACTACGCGATGGTCGCCGAGGATGTCAGCGACCTACCGGCGATGACGATCGCGCGGACGATCCGCAACCAGCATCCGGATACGGTCGTGCTCACGTTCCTGGGCCCGGCGGAGAACGGGCACGTCGATCTGGTCGAGACCCACGGCAAACGAACGATCGTCAGCCCGTTCAAAGAAGCGAGCTCGTTGATCGCGCGCCTGGGAGACCTCGCCGAGGCCTGGCGGGCCAAGGCTCGGGAGCGCCGCTACACGACCGCATTTCGGGAGCGCCACTACGACTTTTTGCGGCGTTACGTGGAGCTGAAGACCAAGATCGATCGCGCGATCACCGACGGTCCGGGGTAGCAAGTCGGGGCTGGGTCCCTCCGCCCAGCATTGGCGAAGGCGGGCGTCAGACGGTAGGGGTAAGGTCCGTCCGTGGCCCAGCCGCGCACGGTCGTCGTCGTCAACCCGAATTCCCAGGGCGGAAAGCTTGGGAAGCGCTGGCCCGTGCTCGCGGATACGCTGCAGCGCGCGTTTCCCTTCGACGATGTTCAGACGAATGCCCCGGGCCATGCGACCGAGCTGGTGCGCGATGCGCTGCGGGCTGGCGCCGAGCGGATCGTCGCGATCGGGGGCGACGGCACCGTCAACGAAGTGATCAACGGGTTCTTCGAGAATGGCGTCGCGATCTCGAATGCGAGCTTCGCGCTGGTCCCGTTCGGCACCGGTGGCGATTTCCGGCGCTCGATCGAGATGCCGACCGCAGCGGGTGAGGCTGCCGCAGTGATCGCGGCGAACCACACGCGACTGATCGATGTCGGCAAGCTCGAGCTGACCCCGATGAACGGGGCGACGGATGGCTCGCGCGTCGTGCGGATGTTCGCGAACATCGCGTCGTTCGGCGTGTCGGGCGTCGTCGATCGGCTGGTCAACGAGAGCGGCAAGAAGCTCGGGCGGATGTCGTTCATGCTCGCGACCGCGCGCGCCACGTGGTCGTACAAGAACCAGCGCGTCCAGCTGATCTTCGACGGTGACGTGCACAGCCGCGTCGAGGCCACCATCAACACGGTCGCGATCGCGAATGGCAAGTACTTCGGCGGTGCGATGAAGATCGCGCCGAACGCCGAGCTCGACGACGGCAAGTTCGATGTCGTCGCGCTGGGGGATCTGGGGTTTGCCGATCTGCTCAAGAGCGGAACGCGGATCTACAAGGGCACGCACCTCACGATGGCCAAGGTCAGCGAGCGGCGCGCGCGCGTCGTCGAGGCCGAGCCGATCGACCCTGCCGCCGTGGTCGAGCTCGATGTCGATGGCGAGCCCCTCGGCAAGTTGCCGGCGCGATTCGAGATCGTGCCCGCGGCCGTGCGGGTCGTCGTTCCGGGCGGCCCGTAATGCTGCGCGCGGTCCACGGTAATCGCGTCGAGGCGTTACTCGAGGCGATGCTCGCAGCATTGCCGCCAGCCGATCCGTTCACACCCTCGACGATCGTCGTCGGTGGTCACCTCGCCGCGCGCTGGTTGAAGCGCGAGATCGCGCTGTCGCGAGGCATCGCGGCCGGCCTGGATCTCGTCACGTTCGACGCGTTCGTCGAGCGGACGTGGACGGGCCAGGATCGCGTGGCCGGCATCGATCGCGCCCAGCTCGCAGCGGCGCTGGCGTCGGTGCTCGCGGATGGGCGATACGTCGGTGGGCTCGCGCCGGTCGCGGCGTATCTCGGCGCCGCACCCGCACCGGGTGATCGCGCTGGCCCGCGGCGCGTGCAGCTCGCGGAACACCTCGCGAGGCTCGTGTGGCAGTACACCGCGACCCGGCCGGACTGGATGGCGGCGTTCAGCGTCGGCAAGCCGCCGCCGGAGCTCGCCGAGGACGGCACCGCGCGGTGGCAAGCCGCGCTCGTCGGTGAAGCGCTCGCGAGGTTGGCGCGCGCTCACGGTTCGCCGCGCGTGCCGATTCCGATGCTGCCGTGGGCGCGGCGGCGGGCCGGGTTGCAGGCGCCGAAGCTGGCAGCACCGATCAGCGTGTTCGGGATCTCGTATCTCGTGCGCTCGCAGCTCGAGGCGTTGACCGATCTGAGCCAGCAGTCGGACGTCACGGTGTACCTGCTCGATCCGTGCGAGCAGCTCTGGGACGACGTCTCGAGTCGCACGCGCGCGGTGGTCGGCGAGGATCCGTTGCTGTTGTCGTTGTGGGGGCGCGCCGTCCGAGACTCGCTCGGCGCGCTGGTCGAGCGCACCGGTGGCGATATCGAGGACGCGTTCGTGGCGCCGCCGATCGTGACGGGCCTCGATCAGATGCTCGCGGACGTGCGCCAGCGCAAGCCCCCCGAGGTGGTCGCGCTCTGCGACGGCGAGGTCGCGCCTCGCGCCGGGGTCGAGGTGATCGCGGCGCCGAGCGAACGTCGCGAGCTCGAGACGATCGCGGCGCGGTTTCGCGCGCACCTCGATGCCGATAAGACCCTTCGCGCGCACGATCTCGCGGTGTGGATCGCCGGCGAGCCCGAGCACTATCTCGCGCAAGCTAGCTCGGCCTTCGAAGCGGTCGGCGTGCCGTGCCATCTGATCGATGCTCCGCTCGATGATCGCGGCCGGATCGGCGAGGCCGTGCTCGCGCTGCTCGAGCTGCCGACCTGCGAGATGACCCGCAGCGACCTCCTCCGCGTGATGACCCACCCCGCGGTGCTCGCCGGTCATCCGCACGTCGACCTCGTGGACTGGGTGCGCTGGACCGAGCGGCTCGGCATCGTGCACGGCGCCGATGCGCAGGCGCATGCCGGCACCTACCTCGAACACCACAAAGACAAGTTCCACTGGGATCAAGGCGTGCGTCGGCTCGCGCTCGGCGCGTACATGGTGGGCGCGAATCGCGGCCCGGCGAAGATCGGCGATCTCCTGGTCGCGCCCGAGGAGGTGCGGCCCGACCAGCTCGCGAGCGCGGCAACGTATGCGCTGCTCGTGCGATCGCTGTGCGCAGATGCGGCGTGGCTCGCGACGCACGAGGCAACCCTGGCACGATGGGCCGAGCTGTTCGTCGGACTCGTGGATGCATACCTGGAGCGCGGTGGTAGCGACAAGACCGGCGCCGAGACCTCGCGCGATATCGAGCGCGTGCGATCGATGCTCGCGGGGATCGCGTTCGTCGATCTCGATGCGAGGCGCGTCGGGTTTCGCGAGGCGCGCGAGCACGCGGTGCGGCGGCTGGTCGGTGCGCGCGCGGATCGTGGCGAGCCGCTCGCGGCCGGCGTGATGATCGCGCCGCTGCGCCCGCATCGCGCGGTGCCGTTCCGGATCGTCGCCGTGGTCGGCTTGGCCGAGGGCGAATTCCCGGCGCAGAACCAGCCGAGCCCGCTCGATCTGCGACGCGAGATCCGCGCCGGCGATGTCGCGCCACGCGATCGCGATCGCCATGCATTCTTCGAGGTCGTGCTCGGCGCGCGCGAAGCGCTGTACCTGTCGTACATCGCGGCCGAGCCCAAGAGCGGCCAGGCGCTCGGGCCGTCCTCGGTCGTGATGGAGCTCGGTGACGCACTCGCGCCGTACCTCGGACAGACCTCGAGTCGCGCCGCGCTCGAAGCACTCACCGTGCGCGAGCCCTTGCATCGCTGGAGCGGCACCGAGGGGAGCGGCACCGAGAGGAGAGGCACCGAGGGGAGAGGCACCGAGGGGTTCGCGCGCGAGCGCTGGGCCGTACGCGTGCGCGATGCGGCGCGCGCCCACCTGCGCGCGAACCAGCATCCGATCCCTGATGCCGATGGCATGCTGGCGTTGCTCGGGCATCCCACGCTCGCTCCGCTGCGCGCCGAGCTCGGCATCGTCGACATGCTGCCGCACGCGCCTGCGGCACCGGCACGGCGCCAGCTCTCGATCGCGAACCTTCGCGCGTTCCTCGAATCGCCGGTCCAGGCGTGGGCGCAAGCGGTGCTCGATCTCGACGAGCTACCGGACGACGCCGCGCTCGATCACAGCGACGAGCCGTTCCACGTCGAGCGCCCGGCGCGCGCGGTGCTGTTGCGCGAGGTGCTCGCGGCACACCTGCACGATCCGAGCGGCGACCTCGGCGGGCGGTACGACGCCGTGGTCGCGGACATGGAGCTGCGCGGGCAATTCCCCGTCGGCGTTTTCGGCGAAGCGGCGCGCGCCGTCGATCTGCGCACGCTCGCGCGCTGGCGCACCGAGCTCGGCTTGATCGAGGTCGGCGCGGCGACCCGGATCGGCTTCGGGCGATCGATGTCGGAGACCGCGGAGCTGATGCCAGCTCTCGAGCTCGAGCTCGAGCCCGGGCGCGTGATCCGGCTGGTCGGCTCGACCGAGATCTTGCTTCGCAAGGGAGATCGCGCGACCTCGGTCATCCCGATGATCGGCGAAGCAACCAAGACCTCGCGGCACCACCTGCGGGGCGCGCTCGATCACGTGGTGCTCGCGGCGGCTGGCATCGCGGCCAACGGGCACGAGCACATCCTGTTGCATCCGGTCGGGACCGCGCGCCGCGTGGTCCACGAGCCGTGGACGCAGACCGATGCACGCGCGTACTTGATCGAGCTCGTGCGCGACCTCCTGGATCGGTCGCACGGCTACATCCTGCCGTTCGACGTGCTGCGCCGCTCGCTCGGTGCCCGCGATCCGTGGGGGCACAGCCCGCAACGCGATCCGACCGGCGGCCTGGGCTACGGCCCGATCGCGAAGCCGTACGGGTTGGAGCTCCCCGCCGAGCTCGCGGCGTTCGCGAAGTCGCGCCTCGGCCCGCTCGCCGAGCGGATGACCGGTGACGTGTCGTTCAAAGCGGAGGATGCGCCATGACCAAGGTCGCGCGCCCGGCGTCGCTGCCCGCGACCACCGATCGGTTCGTCGTCGTCGAGGCGTCGGCCGGTACCGGCAAGACGTACTTCCTCGAGCATCGCGTCGTCGATCTCGTCCTCGCCGGTGCCGAGCTCGGCCAGATCCTGCTCGTCACGTTCACCGACAAGGCGGTCGCCGAGTTGCGCTTGCGGATCCGCGATCTGCTCGACCGGCTCGCACGCACCCCGAGCGTGAGCGACGCGAGCGATGCGCCCACCACGTGGGAGATCGACGACGCCGCGCGCAAGCGGCTGCGCGACGCGGTCACCGCATTCGACTACGCACCGATCTTCACGATCCACGGCTTTTGCTATCGCGTGCTCGTCGAGGACGCGTTCGCGGCGCAACGCTTGTTCGAGCAGACCCAGGTCGCCGACGAGGTCGCCTTCGATGCGGCGTTCACGGCGCTCTTGCGCGAGAAGTTCGCGAACATCGCGCCCGATCGCGATCTCCTCGCCGCGTATCTCACGCGCGGCGATACCGTCGACAAGTTGCGCACGTTGCTGCTCGCATGCGCGCGCAAAGACGCCCCGCCGCGGATCGCGTACACGCCGGATGCCGCCGCGCAGCTCGGGCTCGCCCTGCGCACGGTGTTCGGCACGCCGGCTGCGCGCGAGGCGCTGATCGACAAGGTCGCATTCAAGGGCAACGACAAGCGCAACGGCCCGAACTGGGTCGAACAGATCGGGCAGGCCGTCGAGGAATGGGATGGTTCGGCCGCGAGCGTGTTCGCGTTGTGCGATGCGATCCGCAAGAACAAGAAGACCGAGCCCGGCGACAAGTTGCTCGCACGCGTCGTGAAGGTGCCCCAGCTCGCGCCGATCGCGATGGTGTTGAAGAGCGCGCTCGCGATGACCTCGCTCGACGAAGTGGTCGCGGCCGTGATGCTGCCGCAAGTGCTCGAGCGGATCAGCAGCGACAAGGCCGAGAACGGCATGTTCGACTACAACGACATGCTCTCGCTCGTGCGCGAGGCGCTGCACGGCCCGCGCGGTGGCGACCTCGCACAGCGGCTGCGCGAGCGCACGCCGTGGGTGATGATCGACGAGTTCCAGGACACCGATCCCGTGCAGTGGGACATCTTCCGCACGGTCTGGATGGACGATGCGGCGAAGGGCCTCACGATCGTCGGCGATCCGAAGCAGGCGATCTATGGATTTCGCGGCGCGGACGTCGCGACGTACATCGGCGCGCGCGACGAGCTGCTCGCGAACGGCGCGACCCGCGTCGATCTCGACGTCAACCGGCGCTCGACCGCGCCCATGGTCGAGGCGGTCAACAAGATCCTGCTCGCGGATGGGATCTCGCCGCTGCTGGATCAGGCGATCCGCTACGACCACCCGGTCTCGGCGACGGGCGAGATCGAGATGAGCGGCTCGCGGCCGCCGATCACGGTGTTCCAGTTGACCGGTCAAGGGCGGCGCGAGGAGAGCCGGCAGGCGCTGGCGATGGCGATCGGGCTCGAGATCGAAGCGCTGCGCACCACGCCACCGGTGTGGACGAGCCGCGGGACCCAACCCGCGTTCACGCTCGGTCACTGCATGGTCTTGACCCGCACCAATAGCGACAGCGATGGCGTCGCGCAGGCTCTGCGCGCGCGTGGCCTCGCGTGTGCGCTCGTCGAAGGCGACCGGCTGTTCGAGACCCGCGAGGCGCACGAGCTCGCGGATGTCCTCGCGGCGGTCGCGGCACCGCGCGATCGCTCGGCGCGGATGCGCGCATTGCGGACGCGCTACTTCGATGTCCCGTGGACGGACCTCATGCGCGTCGTCGATGCGCCGGATCACCATCCGCTGATCGCGCGCCTGTTCGATTGGGCGGCGCTCGCGAGCCGGCGCGCGTACGAGGCCCTGTTCCGTCGCCTGGTCGAAGACAGTCGCTACACCGAGCGGGCCCTCGTGCTCGGCGGCGGCGAGCGCGCGGTGATCAATACGTGGCACCTGCTCGAGCTGTTGCTCGAAGAGGTCGCGCGTGCGCGCTGCGATCTGCACGAGCTCGTCACGCAACTGCGGCGATGGATCACCGATGGCAGCGAGCTGCCCGATGATCGCGATGTCCAGCGCGCCGAGACCGATAGCGATGCGGTGCGGATCCTGACCGTGCACAAGGCGAAGGGCCTCGAGGCACCGTACGTGTTCTTGTACGGCGCGGCGAGCCCTCCGCGCGCGTCGTCGGTCCACACCGTGCGCGAAGCCTCGGGGCGGACGCTCGTCGTCGGTCCGCAAGACGAGTCGATCCAGAAGCAGCTCGTCGCCGATGCCGATGCCGAGAACCAGCGGCTCGCGTACGTCGCGCTCACGCGGGCGAAGGTCCGGATGTACGTGCCACGGTATCCCGACGATACGGTCGATCCGCGCTCGATGTACTGGTCGATCCAGCGCTGCATGGCGCCGCTCGCGCTGCGCAAAGATCCGCTGTTCGAGCTCCGAGATGTCGCGCTCGGCACGCCACCCGCACCTGCCGCACCCCCGGATGCGCTGGCAGGGTTCGAACCGCCCGTGCCGCCCGTGGTGAACGAGCTCGTACCGATCCAAGGTGCGCGCGCCGGGCTCGCGATGCTGTCCTACACGCGCCTCGGCAAGGAGCTCGATGCCGCGGCGATCGAGCCGGGCGAGCTGCCCGTCGCGATCGATCCAGCCGAGTTCGATGCCGAGCCTGCGAGCCACATCGTCGTCGGGTTCGACGAGCTGCCTCCCGGGATCGATTCCGGCCTCTTGCTCCACGATCTGCTCGAGCAAGCCGATCTCGCGCTCGCCAAGAGGCTGCCGCTGCTCGCGTGGGCTGCGGAGCCGAGCGTGATCGAGATGATCGAGAGCTGCGCGCGCGAGCGTGGCATCCCGCCGATGTTCCACGCCCACGCGGCGCGGGTCGTTCATCGCACGTTGACCGAGCCCCTCGCCGTGGTCGGGCGCGATCCCTTGCCAGCGCTGGTCGACGCTGCCGCGTTCGCACGCGAAGTCGAATTTGTTTATCCAATTCCCGGCGCGGCCACGCGCGGCCTGGTCAAGGGCTACATCGATGCGCTCGTCGCCTGGGACGACCAGCTCTGGGTGCTCGACTACAAGAGCGACGTGCTCCCCGGCGATCCGGTCCACTCGGCCGCGGATCACGCGCGATCGCACTACGCGATCCAGCAGCGCTTGTACGCGCTCGCGGCGGACCGCATGCGCGGAGACCGGCAGGTCGCAGGGATGCTATTCGCTTTTATTCGCTACGGTGTCGTGGTCGCGATGCCCACCGACGACGGCAAGCTCGCCGATTGGACGTCCTGGCTCGCGCAGCTCCGCACGGAGGCCTCATGAGTGCTCTGCATCCTCGCGGCACGTTGCGCGCACGCTTCGAAGGCACCGAACAAGATGCGGTGTTTCGCCGCCTCGGCCTCGGCGCGCGCGCCTGCGACCTGGGCGATGAAGGTCTCTACCTCGCCGAGGAGATCGTGGCCGCCGACAAGTGGTTCGGGGGGTCCGATCCCGAAGCGCTCGGCATCCTGGTGCTCGCGCTCATGATCGCGCAGCGCCAAGGCTCGAGCCGGCTGCCTCTCGATCCCTCACCGAAGGGACAGCTGCGTCAGCTCGTCAGCGAGATCCTTCACATCGCGGGTCACGACGGCGACGCCACGCGGATCCTCAAGCGAATCTCGTCGCTCACCGCGGCTCCGAGCTTCAACTCCGTGATCGGTATCGGCGAGGCGCGCCTCCCGCTGATCGTCGACGACAAGTGCCTCTACACCGAGCGTGCGCGCTACCTCGAAGGTCGCGTCGCCGTGCGCCTCGCCGAGCGCCTCAGCTATGTCGCACCGAGCGCCGCACCCGATAACCTGCGCTTCCTCGCGGCAGCAACGCGCAAGACAGCCATCGTCGCGCCGGTGTCGCCGGTACGCGTCCTCGCGCCCGTGCTCGCAATCGACGCGACCGTCGAGCCCAAGCTCACCGAAGAGCAGCGTCGTGCCGTCGAGCTCGCGATCAGCGGCAAGCTCTCCGTCGTCACGGGCGGCCCTGGCACCGGCAAGACGCTCGTCGCCGCCGCGATCGTGCGCGGCTTCCAGCGCATGGGCATCACCGAAGTCGCCCTCGCCGCTCCCACCGGCAAAGCCGCCAACCGCTTGAGTGAAGTCATCGCGCGCGAGCTCGGCGAAGGTGGCCACGTCCCGGTCGCCCAAACCCTCCACCGCCTCCTCGGATATCGCGGCCACGGCTTCGCCCATCACGCGCGCAGCCCCCTCCCGATCGGGGCCCTGATCGTCGATGAAGCCTCGATGATCGATCTCGAGCTCGTCGATGCCCTCCTCGATGCCCTCCCCGCCTCCGCGCCGCTCGTCTTGATCGGCGACGCCCACCAGCTCCCCGCGGTCGACGCCGGCCGGATCCTCGCCGATCTCGCCGATCCAGAGGGTGCCGCGTACGCGCGCGTCGCGATGCTCCACCACAGCCATCGCATGGACGCCGCCGACCCGCGTGGTCGCCAGGTCCTCGAAGCTGCCCAGGCGATCCATCGCGGCGAAGGTGCCGCTCTCTTCACCGCCAAGTCCCCGCTCGCCGCACCGCGCACGCCCGGCACCCTCACCTTCTCCGGTGTCGAGTGGGTCGACGCCGCGCGCGGCGCCGAAGTCGCACGCCAGACCACCGCGACCGTCTGGCACCACTTCGGTGGTCCCAAGGCCCAGGCGATTGCGAACGACACCGTCTTCGAGTTCGTCGACGGCACCATCGTCGCCGACCAGGCCGCTGCCCTCGACGACCTCTGGCACCAGATCGGTCGCGCTCGCATCCTCACCGCGACCCGCGGCCTCCCGACCGGCGCTCGCGCCCTCAACGCCCACCTCCACGAGCTCGCGCTCGACAACATGACCATCACCGGCAAGCCCGAGTTTGTCCCCGGCGAACCCGTCATGATCACCGCGAATGACTATCAGCGCGGCCTCTTCAATGGCGACCAAGGCATCATCATCCGCGCCGACGAGGGCACCGGTCACCACCGCTACCGCGCCGTCTTCCGCATCGGCACGCGCCTCGTCCCTTTCGCGATCGAGGCCCTGCGCGATCGCCTCGAGCTCGCGTGGGCGCTCACGATCCACAAGAGCCAAGGCAGCGAGCTCGAGGCCGTCGCGATCATGCTCCCCGAAGACGACCTCCCTCTCGTCACCCGCGAGCTGCTCTACACCGGCATCACGCGCGCGCGCTACTCGGTCGTCCTGTGCGGAACCCGCGCGGCCATCATCAAGGGCGCCGCTCGCGTCGCCCTCCGCCACTCCGGGCTCGCCGATCGCATTCGCGCTACCTTGTCAGCCACGTGACCGCAGTCGACTGCCCGCACACCGATCGCCGCGAAGGCCTCTGCACCGCCTGCGGCGACTGTCTGCACGAGGTCATCTTGAACGGCGCCTGCTTCATCTGCGGTACGACGGACCTCGATCCGATCGCGCTCTCGCCGAAGAAGCTGCCCGCGCTCATTCCTGCGGATCAGCTCGCGCGCAAGAAGTCGTAGGTTCGATCGCTGGTCGGGGCGCGCGCAGCGCAGGCTCGGGACCGCCGAAAACGAGAACACCCCACGGCCGCGTCGTTGCCTCGATGGCGGCGCTCCTTCGAGCGACCGCCCGTGGAACGTTGCCGATCGCGCGCCCCGAACACGTGAGTGCGGCGGACGTCGTGATGCCGAGGTTGCCGGTTCGGCTCGTCGTCAGGATCCGCGCGCGCGGTTCTTCTTCGCACCGTGATGCGCGAGCGTGCGATCGATCGTGAGCAAGAACGCGCGGATCGATTTATCGAGTGCGGGCTTCGGCGTGTCTTCGATCTGGGTGTGAGACACGCCTGGACTCGACATCGCGAACACCATCGCGGTCGGCACGATCGCCGCCATCTCGGCCGCATCGTGGAGCGGCCCCGACGGGAGCTCCGGCGCACTGCCCGAGACCTCCTTGACGGCATCGCGCACGAAGCCCATCAAGGTCTCGTCGAACGGACGTGGCGTGATGCTGATCAGCGGGCTCCAGCTGACCTTGACGAGATGCTTCTTCGCGGCGGCCTTCGCGGCGGCCTTTGCATCGGCGAGCATCTTCCGGAGCACCTTGCCATCGAGTGCGCGCAGGTCGATCGAGATCTCCGTCGAGCCAGGCACCGCGGTAACGAAGTTCGGTTCGACCTTCACCACGCCACAGGTGGCGACGACGCGCGTGCGCGGTGTCTTCCCGGAGTATTCGATGCTGATCGCACGACACGCGAGCGCGAACTCCGCGGCCGCGAGGAAGGCGTCCTTGCGCAAGTGGATCGGCGCCGCACCCGAATGCGCCGCCTGCCCGACAAACTTCAAGGTGTAGCGCTCGACCCCCATCGTCCCGAGCACGACACCGACCGGCTTACCGATCTCCTGAAGGACCGGACCCTGTTCGATGTGGAGCTCGAGGTACGCGACCGCATCGAGCTTCTGGAAGTACTTCGCGGCGGTCATCATGCCGGCGAGCGTGATGCCGTTCTCGGCGAGCGCGTCGGGGAGCTTCACACCCGCTCGATCGACGAGGTGCGCGAGCTCGCCCTTCGCATCGAGCGCCCCTGCCGAGGCTGCCGAACCCGTGAGGCTTCGCCCGAACCGCGCGCCTTCTTCATCGGCCCAATCGACGAGGTGGATCGTGAGCGCTGGCGTGCCGTGCTCCATGACCACGCGCAGGGCTTCGAGCCCGGCGAGCACCCCGAGACACCCGTCGAGCCAACCGCCGCCCGGAACCGAATCGAGGTGGCTGCCGAGCACCAAGCTCTTCGACGAGGCACCCTTCACGGTCGCCCACAGATTGCCTGCGCCGTCGCGCTCTGGCGTGATGCCGAGCTCGGCGAGCTTGCCGGTGAACCACTCGCGCGTCTTGCGCCAGGTCGGGCCCCACGCGACCCGCTGCGCTCCGCGCTTGTCGGAGGTGAGTGCAGCGAGCTCTTCGAGATCGGCGATGACGCGAGCAGAGGATCTATTCATGAGGCGTACGTCGAACGGAGGTAGCGCACGATATCCCGCGATTCGAACATCTGGGTCTGGGTATTCGGATCTTCGAGATACGGAACCTGAACTTTGCCGGCGCGCTCGAGCAATGCAGGCCGGCTCGGACTCTCGCGACCCACGTTGTGGAGGACGTACGAGAGCTCGAGCTCGCACAGCACCTCGCGCACGCGGCGCGCGTACGGAGAGCCCTCGAACGACCACAACTCGAGCGGCTTTGCGGGCGCCTTGCTCGGCCGTGCGCTCCCACCATTGCCCGCACGGACGAGCGAGGCCAAGCTCGAGGTCGCCGTCGTGACCGGCCCCAGCCGGAGCCCGAGCGGCGCCGGTCCCGTGCCGTAGTGGTTGTAGAGGTGCGCGACGATCGCATCGGACTCGTACAGCACCGCATCGTGGTTCTTATCGACGAGCAGCGGAAACTGCGGCTTGCCGCCGAGCGCGCTTGCTTCGGGGCGAAACCGCGCACCACCGTGTGGCGACGGTTTCACGAGGACCTCGAGATCGAGCATCGTGAGGGCCTCGCGCACCTTGCGGCAAAACGGGCAGGCCTCGAAGTCGTAGAGCTCGAGCTGGACGACGGGCCGGGGCCCGATCGCACCTACGCGGAAGCCCGACGGAAACCTGACTGCACTCGCGATCGTGGATGGAACGATGAACATGCGTTTGTCCTGACAATGCCCTGCGCGACCACCGCTGACTCAGGCGTTGGCTCCCTCGCGGTCAACCGCGATGCCCATCGCGTTCATGCCCTTGTCGACGAAGACGGTCGCGCCCGTGATGCCGCTCGCGAGCGGGCTGCACAAGAACGCCGCGGTCGTGCCGACTTCGCGCGCCGTGATCGCTTCGGTCAGAGGTGCGTTGCGCTTGGCATAGTCGACCATCTGGTCGATGAAGCCGATCGCGGACGCGGCACGCGACGCATACGCTCCGGCCGAGATCACGTTGACGCGATGACCCCACTTGCGACCGGCTTCGAACGCGAGCGTCCGGGTGTCGGACTCGAGCGCCGCTTTGGCCGACGACATACCGCCCCCATAGCCCGGAATCACCCGCTCGCTCGCCATGTACGTGAGCGACACGAACGCGCCGTTCGGGCGCATCACCGGGCCGAAGTGCTGGACCATCGAGACCATGGAGTACGCCGAAGCCGAGACCGCCGAGAGGTACCCCTTGCGCGAGGTCTCGAGCATCGGCTTCTTCACTTCACTTCCGTTCGCGAGCGAATGGACGACGATATCGATCGGGCCCGCGGCCGCGACCTGCGCGGCGAGGCCACTGATCGTGAAGTCGCCATTGTCGCGATAGCGCCGGCTATCGCGGAGCTCGGCTGGAACATCTTCCATCTTGTCGAACTCGGCATCGAGCGCATAGACGTGCGCGAGCTCGAACTTGCCACCGCTGGCGAGCTGCATGGATTCGTCGAACTTGCCGCGCGCGAGCAGCGTCTTGAAGATGCCGAGGGCCGGCGGCCAGCCCGCGATCGACACCGTGGCGCCCGCTTCTGCGAGTGCTTTTGCGATCGCGAAGCCCAGGCCGACGTCGTCAGCGACACCCGCGACGAGCGCGTGTTTGCCGGTCAGATCGATGCTCAACATGGAGCCGGTCATCTCGCGAATTCGCGGGGTTGGCAAGAGCACGTGGCCGTCGCGGCCCGGATCCTCCTGCGTCGGCCTCCGAATCGTGCGCTAAGCTCGCAGCGTGCGACAACGATTGATGCGCGCGGCAGCGCGCGGTGCGATGGCAACCGGCTGGTTCGTGAGGCTCGTGGGTCGTAAGCGCCAAAAGGGCGGCGACAGCAAGCTCGATCCGCAGGTCGCCGCGGCGCTCGAGTTCGAGCGGATCGCGAAGCTTCCCGCCCTGGATTCGATGGAGCCGGCGGCCGCGCGGCGCTACGCCGAGCAGGGGATGTCGCCGCTCGAGGTCGAGCCGATCGCGATGGCCGAGGTGATCGATGCGCCCGCGGGCGGCGTGCCGGTGAGGAGCTACGTGCCGCACGATGCAGGCCCGCACTGGATCGTCTACTTCCACGGTGGCGGCGGCGTGATCGGTTCGGTCAACGCCTCGGACGCGACGACGCGCTACATCGCCGAGCGGACGAAATGCACGGTCGCCTCCGTCGAATATCGGCTCGGTCCAGAGCACAAACATCCTGCGGCGATCGAGGACGCATGCGCTGCCTACGCCGCCCTCGTTGCTCGGCTTCCAGCAGGCGCGAAGGTCGCCGTCGCTGGCGATAGCTTCGGTGGCTTTCTCGCGGCGCATGTCGAGCACTGGGCACCCGCGCATGGAGTCCGCAGGCCGGACGTCCAGTGCTTGATCTATCCGGTCGTCGATCTGCGGTTGGTCTCGCCGTCGATCGAGCGGCTCGGCACGGGCTACCTGCTCACCAAATCGATCGTCCACTGGATGATCGGCCACTACATGCACGACGACGATAGCCGGGAGGATGCCTCGCCGTGGTTCTGGACGGACCTGCAGGGCTCGGCTCCCGCGATCGTCGCGACGGCGGGCTACGATCCGCTCGTCGACGAGGGAGATGGATGGGCGGAGCGACTGTTGGCCGCCGGGACGCCGGTTCGCCACCGCCGGTCCCCCTCGCTCGTCCACGGCTACCTATCGCTGGCCGGTGCGGTGACTGCCGCGCGCCGAGCGACCGATGAGGTTTGCAGCGATTTAGTGCAGTTACTGGCGGTCTGATACGATCTCGGCGTGCACGTTCTGATCGCGGTCGCTGACGTCGGATCGGGGGTGCAGCTCGAAGAGGCCCTCAATCGCGCCGGCGTGTCCGCGAAGTGGGACGCGTCGCAGACCGACGGTCCCTCCAACGCGCCGACCTGCGAGGTCGTGCTGCTCGATGCCGACTATCTCGGTGCGCGACTCGCCGAGGTCGCGAATGCCTGGCGCGACCACCTCATGGTGCCCGGCGTGGTCGCGATCGGCAACTCGAACGATGCGCGCGCGTACGCGCCACGCGCGCGCGTGACGCTGCTCTCGACGAGCGCGAAGACCACGACGCTAACGACCGCCATCGCCGAAGCCGCGAAACTCCGGCTCGCGACTGGCATGCGGTGGGCGGTGATGCGCGCTGCACTCCGCTTGCCGCCGATCGAGAACACGATCGAGCAGTGGCCCGCGACGCTGCTCCACGCCCGCAGCGTCGATCTCGAGGTCGCGCGATCAGCGCTGCGCTGGCATGTCCAGCACTACGCGACGCCGACGTTGCTCCTCGAACAGCTCTATCAGGAGCGCATCCTCACCGTGCCCGAGCTCGAGACGATCGCGCACGCGGATGGCACCAAGACGGTCCAGACGCTCGTCAAGACCGGTCCGCTCGACCCATCGAAGACCGCGAAGCTACTCTGGATGCTCACCTCGCTCGGCGCGATCGTCGTCACGCCCGAGGTTCACGATCCGGTCACGCCAGCGCGGCGCTCGCTCGACGAGATTCGCAAGCATCTGCGCGCACGCGTGAACCGCCTCGAGCGATCGACCTACTTCGATGTCCTCGAGATCACGCCGCTCGCCGAGTATGCCGAGATCGAGGCTTCGTATCGCCTGCTCGGTTCGCGCTACTCGCCGCAGGCGTTGCAGCGCTACGATCTTGCCGAGCTCGTCAATCACATCAAGGCGACCTGGGACTTGATCGAGAAGGCGCGCACCGTGCTCGTCGACGACGCGCACCGCGGCCGCTACACCGATTACCTGCGCCAGCACCTCGCGACGCTGCGCACCGAGTGGGCGATCGACACGCGCGACTCGCAAGCCGCAGCCGCCGCGTTCATGGTGGGCCAGGCCGCGCTCGGTGAAGGTGATGCGCAC
This sequence comes from Kofleriaceae bacterium, assembly GCA_025357755.1. Taxonomy (GTDB): domain Bacteria; phylum Myxococcota_A; class Polyangia; order Haliangiales; family Haliangiaceae; genus JABFXX01. The sequence goes on from JANXOP010000395.1 coordinate 53,432, forward strand.
AAAGCGATGGGGCACTTCGCGAAGGCCGCACGCCTTCATGCCGGCCACCCCGACTACGAAGCGACGCTCGCGTGGGTGAGATTCCGGGTCCAGGTTGCCTCGGGACGCGATCCGAAGGAGATGGCGATCCTCGAGCGCAAGGCGGTCGAGGGCTACCTGGTTGGTTGCAGACCCTGGCCGCGCGCCCTCGTCGCACTCGCCCTGCTCTGCTCGGCAGGGGGCGACGCGGATTCGGCCCGCTGGCACCTCGCGATCGCGTTGTCGATCGATCCGAATGTCCCGGCTGCCGCACAGCTCGCCCAGCGGCTAGGCTTACGCAAATGAAGTGGCTGTTGCTCCTCGCCCTCGCCTCCTGTCAGCAGGACAAGCCAGCCACGCCTCCTGGCAAGCTCGAGCTGATCGACGCGCCGAAGACCACCGATGTCGCCCCGCTGATCGCCAAGGAAGTCGCGCGCGCGACCGCGGATCACAAGCACCTGCTTGTCTATCTCGGTGCGACCTGGTGCGAGCCGTGCGTGAAGTTTCACGAGGCCGCGAAGGCGGGCATCCTCGATCAAGCGTTCGGCGACATCCGGATGCTCGTGTTCGATGCCGATCGCGACAACGAGGCGCTCGAGCGCGCGGGCTACAAGTACGACCTCGTCCCGCTGTTCGCGTTGCCCGGTGTAGATGGGCACGCGACCGGCAAGCAGATCCAGGGCTCGGTGAAAGGCTCGAACTACGTCCAGGAAATCACGCCGCGCTTGCGGTCGTTGGTCGACGGGTGACCCCCAACGAGATCGAAGATCGGCTGCACGCCGCCAAGCCGGGCTCGATCGAAGCCGAGCTCGTCGCGATCGCACTCGAAGAGACCGGTGCCGAGCACGGAGCCCTGTTCGTCTGGGACAAGGAGGCGGGCGGGCTCGCGCTGGTCCATCACGTCGTCGGCGGGCTCACGGTCACGCTGCCGCGCGTCGTCCGCAAGCAGGGCGGCGAGCGTGCGGGCGTGGCGCTCCATGTCTACGAGACCGACGTGCTCGCGAAGCACGCCGGCAATGTCGAGGTCGCCGCCCGCGCGGCCGGCATCAACAAGGTCACGATGTATCGCCTGCTCAAGCGCCGGGGGCTGCACCTCGGACGCACGGTGAGATCGAACTAGCGAGCTGACCTCCGGACGCCGAAACGCGCAAACCCGAGCTGACTTTCGAGGTCAGCTCGGGCTCGCGCAATTTCAAGTCAGGTGGATCCGAAGACGCTTAGAGGACCGAGAGCTTCGCGAGCGTCGTCTGGACCGACGCGATGCCCGAGGTCGCGGCCGACTTCGTGGTGTACATCTGGCTGACGCCGACGATCTGGCCGTTGTCGGCCGTCAGAGTGAAGTAGAAGCGACCATCGGTCGCCGTGAGGATCGCGAAGTTCGTGGCGGTCGTCGCCGCGTCCTGCACCGCGAACGCGCCGTTCCAGGCAGCGGCGGGCGTGGTGTACGACTCGGACGAGAGCACGACCTGGCCGTTCTGCGCGAACACGTTGAAGCGGAACTGGTTGGTCGAGCCGGCTTCGACCTGAACGCGCGCGCCGGCCGTGTTGGCTTCTTGCTTGTCGAGGTATGTCGTCACGGCCTTGACGCACGAGGTGACCGCGCGGGTCGCGTTCGACTTGCTCGCGTAGGTCTGCGAGAACGAGATGATCTCGTTGTTACCCGCGACGAGGTGCAGCAGGTAGCCGCCGCTCGCGCCCTGGACGACCTTGTACTGCGCGTTGTCGACGCCGTTGTTCTCGACCGACAGCACGCCATTGAGCGCGCCGGTGCGGCTCGTGTACGACTCCGAGGTCAGGAGGATCGCGCCGTTGCCCGCCTTGAGGTGGAAGTGCCAACCATCGGCCGACTGCCAGAGGTCGAACTTGCCAGCGGCAGTCGAGTTGGAGTCGGCATCGGAGACCTCGTCTTCGCCGGTGGTGGCGCAGCCGACAGCAGCGGTCGTGGCAAGAGCGAGAACGAGAACCGTGATAAGCGAGTTGAGTTTGCGCATCGTGCTGGTGCCCTATTACAAGAGCGGGACCAATGTAGGACAAGGTAACCAGCTGAGATCTATAGGGTGCCGATCCAGGCTAAACCGGTTATCGGCTACTAAAGTTGCATCTAAGCAACTAAAGTTGTCCTAATCGTATCTGAGGCCTTCCACCGGTGTGAGCGCCGCCGCGCCCTGCGATGGAAACAACGTCGCGACCAAGCTGATGACGATCGTGATGCCGGCGACCAGCAGCACCTCGAGGAACCGGACATCGATTGGCAAGCGATCGATCAAGTAGACCTTCGGATCGAGGTGGTAGCCGTACGAGCTCACCGCGTAGCACGCCGTGAGACCGATCCCGACGCCGAGGATCGTACCGACGCCGCCGATCGCGAGCCCGAGCACGAGGAACACGCGGGACACGCCCGCGGAGGTCGAGCCCATCGATTTGAGGATCGCGATCTCGCGGGTCTTGTCGGTGACCATCATGGTCAGCGCCGAGACCATGTTCACGGTCGCCACGATGATGATGAGCGTGAGGATGATCACGAGCGCGAGCTTCTGAAAGTTCAGCGCCGTGAACAGGTTGTGGTTGAGCTCGTACCAATCCTGGACCTGGTACGGCGGACCGCCGAGCGCCTTCTCGAGATGCGCCGCGATCTTCTCGGCGCGGTCGACATCCTTCACCTTCATCTCGACGCCCATCACTTGATCGCCACGACCGACGAGCTCCTGGGTGTCGTGGAGCGCGGTGTACATGAGGCGACGGTCGTACTCGTCGAAGCCGCTGTAGAAGATGCCGACGACGTGGAACTTGCGCGTGCGCGGTGCAGAGGACTTCGCGCGCCAGGTATCGAAATCGATATTCGAGAGCGGCACGACGATCGTGACCTCGTCGCCGAGCTTGGCCTTGAGCTTGTGCGCGAGCTCCTTGCCCATGATGATCGGAGGAAGCTCGCCTTCCTTGGGAAGGATGCCGAGCGCGTCGATCGCGCCGCCCGGTACTTGCTCGATCATGTGGCTCTCGAGATCGAGGACGCCGCGCACGAGCTTCGGATCGATGCCCTTGACGGCGACGCCCGAGAGCTCGCCTTTACCACGGGTCACGAGCATCTCGGCGAAGATGAACGGCTGGACCGCGAGCACATCCGGATCGATGTTCTTCGCGGTCTCCATCACGTCGCGATACTCGGCGAACGTGGCCTGCGACTTGAGCACGATGACGTGCGCGTTGACGCCGAGCACCTTGTCGCGGAACTGCTGCTGGAAACCGGTGGTCACCGCGAGCACGATCGTGAGGGCAGCGACACCGAGTACGACGCCGAGCACCGACACGCTCGTGAACACCGAGAACGTCGCGAGCAGCGTGCACACCGAAGCCGCGATCAGGCCGAGCATCAGGAGGCCCACCCCGATCGAGCCGGTCTCACTCGAGCTCACCATCAAGACGACGCCGATCAGCGCGACGACCGCCGAGACGACCGCCGCGACGATCATCGTGCGGTCTTTGCGCCCACCATAGAGGTAGCGAAACGCGATCCGGACCTCGTACGGCATCCGCGCGATGTACGTGGCAAACCAGACGAGGAGCACGGCCCCTAGACCGACGAGCGAAGCAGCAGCCCAGGTAGGCATTTCGGCCTCAGCTTGCCTCGCCAGGGGTCGCGATGCCAGCTCCGTGTCTCGGCTTGTGGCGCTCCCAGAACCAGATTCCAGCGACGATGATCACGGCCGAGACGATCGCGGCCAGCTCGCCGTGGATCTGGGCGGCATCGGCGGGGCTCACGAAGTTGCCGCGGACGTCTTGGGCCCGAGCGATCGCGAGTGCGATCCGGCCCTGGACCGTGTAGCCGAAGCTCGCGCCGAACCCGATCATGAGGATCCATACGCCGACGCGCGAGACCCGCCCGATGGCGCCCGTGTGGGCGATCGAGAAGTAGAAGTAGAGCAGGCCGGTCAGCAACGCCACGAGGAGCAACACGGAGCTGACGACACCGAACCAGTCGACCTGGTTGCGCTCGACCGCGGCCCGCGCCTCCGCGCCGACCAGCGCCCCACGCTCGTCCGCGAGGTCGGTACGTTCGGCCGCTGTGAGGCTCGGGCGCGACCATGCGTCGTCGAGGCTCGTGAACGGATGATCGGTGCGCTCGAGGACGAGCTTCGCGGCGATCGCCGGCGACACGCCGGGGACCTGCGACAGCTCGTTTGGTTCGGCACTGTTGAGATCGATCCGGTCGACGATCAGCGAGCGCGATGCGGTCTTGATCTGATCACCAAGATCCGAGCCCACGAGCGCGGTCACCGATTGGCCCGCGTACAGCGCGACCACGAACGCGAGCGGGAACCGACCGAGCCACGCGAGCCTGCGCGACGCCAGCTTGATGAACATGAACGCGATCAGCAGCGCCGGCACGAGGTCCCACGGCGACATAGGGTGATCGATCTTGAGCCAGAAGTTGTTCTTGAACTGGACCACGACGACGTAGCCGATCGAGATGCCGATGAAGAGGTGCTCGGCGAACTTGTAGAACGGGTTGTCGCCGTACAAGAACGAGAGGATCGCCATCGTCAGGAAGATGCCGACCCATGCGCCGAGGACATCCATCGGAGCGAGCGCGGTCATGGCTGTACGGGCTTCCGGGCCTTGCGGCGGCGGCTCGCGAAGTACGCGATGTTGCCGAGCACGATCGCGATGATGACGACGCCGTGACCGGTGTTGAGGACGTCTGCACCTTGCACGCCGATGCTCGGGCGACCGACGAGGATCTCGTATTCTGCCGAGCCCGCGAGGCCCGCGACGATGCCGAGCAACTGCCCCGCCTGGTAGTAGGGCGCGAGGTCGGTGACCGAGACCGCGGTGGTCACCGCGACCATTCGCAGGTTGTAGCGATTCTGCGCGAACTGCGTGTACTCCTTCGCGCCCGGTGCGCCGGCGGAGACGAGCACCATCAACTTGAAATCGGCGAGGCCGTGGATGTTCTTCATCCACGGGATCGAGTCGTACGGCGTGCCATCGTCGGTGACCCCCCCGAACACGTGCGGTAGATCCGCACCCATGCCGAGGATCACGTTCTGCTTGCCCTCGCGAAAGCCGAGGTAGACGTAGTCCTCGTTGCGCACGTATGCGCGATCCGGTGCGCCGGTGTAGCCGGGCGTACCCGCCGGCGCGATCGCGGTCTCGACCGTGTCGCGGATCCAGCGCTCGACGAGCGGCGGTGCCTGGTACCACAGCGTGGTGATCGCGAGCTTCACGCCCTTCCGCTTCAACTGCAGGATCACGGCGCGGTAGTAGGGCTCGAGCTCCGCGGTCGATGCGGGCTCGAGATCGAGCGAGATGAACACGACGTCGCCCGCGTGGAGCTCCTCGACCGCATTGAACGCGGCCTTCGTCATCGGCCGCGCCTTGATCGGAAATCCGAGCGGCAGATAGAGAGGGACCACGATCGCGAGCCCCATGATCAGAAAGATCCAGCGGCGATCGAAGCGCTGCAGCTTGTCACTCCAGTGGGACATCACTCACCTCCGAGGTGAGAGCGTTCGATGCCCAAGATCACGCGCAAGCCCGTCGCGATCGCGCCGACCGCGGCGCCCATGATGATCGCCCGGCGGCTGCCGTTCGAGAGCACGTCGAGGATCCAGTCCGCGAGGTGCGGCAGCGACGTGGTGAGCCAGCGGCCGATCGGCGCTTGCGCGAGCAGCACGATGATCGCCGAGGTCAGCAACAGCGCCGCATCGAGGTTGCGCGCGCGGAACGCGCGGAAGGCGGCCGAGGCGACGAAGAACGCGAGCAGCGCGAACATCGTCGCGTTGCACGGGCCGTACACGTGGTCGTAGAACCACGTCCGCACGCGCCCGTTCGCGCCCCACCCCATCTGCGGATCCGCCGCGACGATCGCGACATCGCCAGCGACGAGCCGGAGCTTGGTCTCGAAGACGTCGTAGCCGACCGCACGCCGGCTCGCCTTGATCGCGAGCGCGCCAGGCGCGACCTCGACACACCCGCACGCGGGCAGCTTGTCGGAGGTCACGGTCACGGGGCCGATCGAGATCACGACATCGGCGGGCGCGGTCACCAGCACGCGTGCCTTGCCCTCGCGATAGAGTCCCGGATTCGGCGCGAGCTTCATCGCGTAGCCTGGTTCGCGCGTCGTGCCGGTGATCGAGCGCCACGGCAACCCGACGAGCGTCATCGCCGCGGCCGATGCGAGCAGCACGACCTTGTAGCCCCAGTCCTCTTCGCGCCGCCGGATCTTCGGCCACGTCACCTGCACGAGGTTGATGCCACCGACGACATACGCCGCCGCGGCGACGAGCCCACCCCACTCGAGCACGTGGCCCGAGATCTCCCGCACCGCGTAGTGCGGGATGAAGTACTCGACGACCATGTAACAGCCGACGAGCATGCCGAGCGCGACCGGGAGCGTGTTCTTCACGGCACCACCTCCTCGATCGAGAACCGCGTGAAGGGATACCAGCCCTGGCTCGCCATCGTGGCGCACACCGTGAAGCCGACGACGAGGAGCGCGATCACGACCTTCATCACGTCGCCGGCCTTCAGTAGCGCGAGCTGGTTCGGCTCGCGCGTGAGGTACGCGCTGCACGCGAACAGCTCTTCGCCCATCAGCGTGAAGTCGCACGCCGAGATGAAGAAGGGCAACTGCGTGAGCTCGCCAGTCCCCGCGATCTGCACCGCGCCGGTGAGAAAGCCGGTCTCGGCGAGCAGCAGCGACTCGGCGTAGAACCGCCCGAAGTAGATGTTCGTCGCGGGGCGCTCGCGCAGGATCATGCCGTTGACGCCGGCAGCGAACGCGAACTGGTCGCTCGTCACGAACATCACGTTCTCTGGCCGGTGCGCATCGGCGCGGCCCGCATTCGCATAGCCCTGCCGCACCACCTCCTCGGCGATCACCATCGTCAGTGGATACGCATTCGCGACGCGCAGCTCGGTCTCGTACTCCGCCGTGATCTTCGCGACGTGACCGAGGATCAACAGCGAGGCGATGGTCTGGATATCCTGGGTCTCCTCGACGCCGGTGACGTACAGCACCGGGCGACCCATCTCCGTCGATCGACCGACCGCATCCTCGATCGCATCGACGCCGGCGAGCCGGCGGACGAACAGCTCCTTCCTCCGTGCGAGCCACGTGTAGAAGCCGAGCGCGCCCGCGATGATCAGGATCAGCGCGAGGTGGAACCAGCGATGGCGATCGAACAGCGCGGGACGTGGCTGGATCGTCCAGGTCTCGATCGCCTCGCCCGGAAACGAGCTGTAGGTATCCGGCGCAGCGCCGCGCAGCGCCGGAATGAAGATGTAGATGTAGCCAGTCCCGGGCGAGACCTCGTCGACGTAGAGCTCGGGATGATCGCCATCCGAAGAGGTGACCACCGTCCAGCGCCCGAGGCGTGCGCCTGCCACGAGCGGCGTGGTCGCCGCATCGATCGCAGCGACGGCCTCCTTGGTCTCGCCGAGAAATTGCGGCCCGAGCACCGCCCCACTCGGCGTGATCCGCACCGGCCGACCCTTGTCGGGATGCTCGCCGAACTCGACCTCGCGGCGCAGGACGAGCACCGCCCCGGGGACCTCGTGATCGCGCTTCCACGACAGGCCGACGTGCTTGCCATCGGCTGCGATGCCGCGCCCGCCGAACCAATCCTGGTCGTAGAACACCCCGATCTCCCACGCCGTCTTGTCGGGATTCTGCTCGACGAGATCGGCGCGCGCGGTCGCGGTCAGTGCGAGCAATACGATCAACGCCTTCTTCATCGCTCGATCACTTCGACGTTCGCGCGCGGCAGGATCAAGATCTCGCCTCCGAGATCGACTTCGACGACCCGAGCCTTGGTCTCCGTCGGCATCACCGCGAGCTCGACCGGCAACGAGATCACGGTGCCGATCTTGCCGAAGTGGGGCGCGCGGATCGCGCGCACCGGCGCACCGACCTCGAGGCCGTGGACCGCGAGCGGTTCGCCGGTCCCGAACGCGCCTGGCACCACGATCTCGGGCCGGATCACGCCGGCGCGGATCTGGGTCGCGCCGTTGACGCTCGCGAGCTTGCCCTCGAGGCTCTGCAACAACTCGAACGTCGCACGCGCCATCGCGATGTCGCCGAAGCCCTCGGTCACGATCAAGGTCGTCGCGAGCTCCTCGTTACCCGTGACCGCCACGCCGACGTCGTAGCCGAGCAGCTCGCGGACATCTTGATACGCGAACCCGCCGCACACGATCGCCGCGACCTCGAGCTCGACCGCCCGGCGTAGCGCCGCGAGGCTCGCGCGCCCGCCGCCGATCACGACCTTGCCGCGATGCGCTTCGCTCAGATCCGCGGGTTCGAGCACATGCTCGCGGCTCTTCGCGACCATCATGATCGGCGCCTGGCGCTCGCCGGCGAGGCCGAAGATGCCCTGCACGAGCGCCGCACGCGTCTCGATCACGACGCCCTCGCCCGCCATCACCTCGACGACGGTCCCGTCGACGTATGCGGTCACCTCGACGGGCCGCGGGGGCTCGCGAAAGATCGCCATGCCGGTCACCGAGGACAAGGCTTCGAACGTTCCCTCGACCGGTGCCTCGACCTGCGACGAGAACAAGCCGAACAAGCCCTTCGCGCGCGCGATGACCTCGCCCTTTTTCACGACAGCGCCGACCGCGACGATCAACTTCTGCTCGACCTCGTCCGCCATCACGCCGAGCTTGCTCGCGACGTTCGTCAAGACGACGTTGCCTGGTAACTCGGTCCGCGCGACGACGTCCGCGGCCTTGACCTGGGCGCCGACCTCGACGACGACCGTGCCTTCGAGCGGCAGCCTCCGGTATTTCTTGACCAGCGCGCTGCGCGTCACGGTCAGACCAGGAGTGTACGCGTCGCCCATCAGCGGTCAGACAATACACCGTCGACCCGGTATCGTTACGGTCGTGAGCCCCGAGTACGAGAAGGTTCGTGCCGCGATCGCCGATCGCGCGAAGGCGCGCCACACGTTCGCGCTCGCCGAGATCTGCGCGTCGCTCGCGACGGCAACCGGGATGATCGACGGCGTCGAGACGGTCCGGTTGGCGGGCCGGATGGCGTTGCTCCAGCTGGCCCTCGTCGAGCTACGCAGGTTCCTCGAGCCGATGAGAAGCGACACGGCCGAACAGGTCCTCCGGCTCGTCGACCACGCCAAGCTTCCGGTCGCGCTCGCGCCTCGCCACCGCGAGCGCCATGCCGAAACCGTGCGCATCATCCGCGAGCAGCTCGCGACCTGCGATCCCATGGAGCTCGTGAACAGGGCGCACGATCTGCGCGGTCGCGTGTTCAGGATCTGCGAGCGCCAGCTCGACGCCGGTGCGCCCGAACGCGCCGACCTCGCGGAGACCGCACTCGCGCGGATTCGCGCGCTCGTGCCCACGCTCGCGGGCCTCGAAGGTCAGGCCGTGATCGCGCGAATCCGCCGGCTCTCGCTGCCGATCGAGGTCGCTGCCAAGGCGGCAGAGCTCGTCACCCAGCTCCAGCTCGAAGCGCTCGCACTCGATCGCGTCGACGAACCGCGCAATCCAGCGCTCGAAGCTGCGATCGTCGAGGACTGCGCGAATCCGGCACCGTACGCCGTGCTCGGCGATTTCTTGCAGGCGCATCAGCATCCGCGCGGCGAGCTCGTCGCGCTCCAGTTACGTGCCGAGAGCGACCCCGCATTTCAGAGTACGGCCGACGCCTTTCTTGCCGCTCACGCGGACGTCCTGCTCGGCTCGCTCGCCGCCCATCAGCACACGCGTGAACATCCAGCTCGCGCTTCGTTCGTGTGGCGGCGGGGCTTCATCGATCGCCTCGTCCTCGCCTTCGACGAGGACGGCTCCGGAGCCGCCGATCCCACACCGCTCGCGCATCTCCTCGATCGTGCGCTCGTGCATCCATCGGGTCGGTTTATTCGGAGTGTCACGGTCGGGCTGAGCCGCGACAACGACGCCACGCTCGACGATCTGATCGAGCGTCTCGCCCGCATGCCGCACCTGCGCGAGATCTTCCTCGGCGACTTCGACCCGTTCGAGAGCCAGGTCTCCGAGTATCGGATCGGCGATGTCGCGCCGCTATGGAGGATCCCGACCTTGCGCGAGCTCCATCTGCGTGGCGGGGTATTCACGCTCGGAACGATCTCGCATCCCACACTCGAGCGCGCGGTATTCGAGACCGCCGGACTCGAAGAGCCCAGCGCACTCGCGATCGCCACCGCGACGTGGCCGAAGCTGCGCCACCTCGATCTCTGGTACGGCGATCCACACCTCGGCCCCGCCGACGCCCTCACCTCGGTCCGGGTGTTGCTGTCGCGTCGCGATCTGCCCGCGCTCTCGCACCTCGGGCTCAAGAACGCGAGCTTCGCCAACGAGCTGCCGCCACTCCTCGCGAGCTCACCGCTCGCTCCTCAGCTCCGCGAGCTCGATCTCGGTCACGGCACGCTGTCCGACCTGGGCGTCAAGGGCTTGATCGAGCACCGCGCCGCGTTCGCCAAGCTCGAGTCCCTCGACGTGTCGAACAACTATCTCGACGAAGCGACGCTCGCCGCCTTGCGCACCGCGTTTCCGACCGTGATCTCGAGCGAGCAGCGAACGGCGGAGCCGCACCATCGCTATGTCGCGCTGGCCGAGTAGGCGGTAGGCTCGAGCAATGACTAGACGCCTCGTTCTCATCGCGCTGTTCGCACTCGCTGCCTGCTCGAAAAAAAGTGGAGGAGCCGAGGCCACGTCGAAGTACCCCGGCACCGAAGAGGGTGCCAAGCAGCTGCTGACCGACCTGCGCACCTCGACGGATGCGCCCGGCATGACGAAATCTTTGCGCCCGACCTCGGCGGACTACAAGGCCGTGTTCACCGATGACTTCGCGGCCAAGGCCGAGCCGGGCTACGACCAGCTGTGGAGCGATCCGAAGTCCGTGATCGCGGCCGATCCGGCGAACACCGAGCTCAAGTTGTCGAAGGCGACGACCGAGGATCTCAAGGCGTGGACACCGGCCGTGAAGAACGACTTCCCGGGTGGCTACGAGAAGGTCAAGGACTCGTTCAAGCCGGGCCTCACGGTCTACCGCTGGAAGTACGTCAAGCCCGGCGAAGATCTCGGCATGGCGTTCGATGGCTTGATCTACGTCAACAACCACTGGGCGTGGTTCCCCAAGCCGTGGCGCATCGCGAAGGGCTAGACGTAAGTCTGCTCGAGTGATTCGACGGCAAGAAGGACGAAGGTTCCGCCGCGATCAAGCGAGCGCCCGCTACGGGCCGAGCTGTCGGCGATGCAAGTGGCTCGCGAGCTCGTACAAAGCGCGGAGCTCGTCGAGCCGGCGCTGTACAGCAACCGCGAATGGGACGTCGACGGGTGGTCGTTCATGTCTCATTCGTCCATCCTCGATCGACTCGGGAACGTACAGCCGCGCGAGCTCGGCGAGGCGAGCCGCGACGACGATCGGATCGAGCTCACGGTTCATCGCTGGCCTCGAGCTTCTCCAGATCGGCGAGATCTTGGGCGCGACCTGCGAGTTGCTTCATGCGCTTCAACGTCACGAGCGAGACGACGCTGAGTGGTCCGGCTTCGAGCACCACGTCGATGCGGTCGTCCATCGCAGTTGCGAGGACGCCGTCTGCCAGCAATAGATCGAGCAGCATGTGCTGCCTATCGACGATCTTGCTCACCCGTTGCACGTGACGCTCCGCCGCGCTGCCTTCGTCGAACGTCATCGGTAGGGCCGCGAAGATGTATCCGAGCGGCCTGACCACGTCCAAAACCCGCGAGACGTCCGCGGGGTCGATCAGCACGTCGATATCCTTGGTCGAACGGATCGCGCCGTGGATCGTGACCGCGATTCCACCACAGATCGCATAGCGGATTCCGGCCGCGGTCAAGGCAGCAGCGACCGCGTGAAGCTCGTCGACCAGATTCACGAACGGAGCTTAGCACTCGACTGCAAGATCCTCGGTCACATCCCGAGCGGTCCGGCGAAGTACAGCGTCGTGCGAGCGCGCTCGTCCTACGGGCGCGCCGTACGGCCGAGGCGGGTCCTGACTCTGACCGCGAACGTCTAGCCACACGCGAGCTCGTCCGGCAGCAACGAGCAGACTTCGATTCGATGAAGTAGGGTCAAGCGTCGATGAGCGAAGCTGCGCTGCTCCACGCGATCCGCGCAGCGCCGCGCGATCGTTTCGTACGCGAGGTCTACGCGGACTGGCTCGAGGCGCGCGGCGACCGCCGTGCCACGTGCCTGCGCGCGCACCTCGCGGTCATCGAGGTCACACCGGATCATCCGGTGCGCTGGGAGCGCGAAGAGGTGCTCGGTCGTGCGCGGCTCGGCCTCGATCCCGAATGGCTCGCGATCGTCGATCCGCGGCCGCCGCTCGCGTTCACCTGTCAGGTGTTCCTGTCTGTCCCGTTGCTCGCATAGGTCGGCCCGCGAATCGCAAAGGTCGCCGGTGTCGACGATCCAGCGTCGGGCTAATAATACAAACCGTCTTGACTGACTGTTTCTGGGGCGTAGACTGCCCGGGATGCCTCCTGCTGGTACGGCGATCGCTCGTGCGCCTCGCACGCAACAGCAGCGTCGCGACGGCACCCGACGAGCGCTCCTCGACGCGACCGTCGAGAGCTTGATCCAGGTCGGCTTCGCACGCACGACGACGCTCGAAGTGCAGCGTCGCGCGAGCGCGTCTCGCGGTGCCCTGCTGCATCACTTTCCGTCGAAGGCCGAGCTCCTCGTCGCCGCGGTCGATCATCTCGCCGAGATGCGCGCCGCCGAGCTCAAGGTGCTCGCCGCGAACCTCCCGGATGGCCGCTCGCGCACCGATGCCGTGCTCGACCTCTTGTGGCAGTGCTTCTCTGGCACGTTCTTCCAGGTCGCGATGGAGTTGCGCACCGCGGCACGGACCGATCCGGAGTTGCGGCCCGTGCTCGTCGCAGCGGAGCGCGCGTTGCGCGATCGCATCGTCGCGCAGGCGCGTAAGCTCTTCGGCAAAGATGTCGCGGATCACCCCGGCATGGATCGCGCGATCGACTTCACGCTCCAGTTCATGATCGGCGCGGCGATGACCGCCGAGCTCCACAAAGACGAGATTCGACTCGATTCGCTCGTCGAAGACTTCAAGGCACTGTTTCCGACGGTGTTGACCAACGCAGCAGCAACCCCCAAGCGACGAACGACCCCGCGGTCCGAGCGTACAAACAAGGTGGCCAAATGAGTGATCTACGATTCGATGGCAAAGTAGCGATCGTGACCGGCGCTGGTGGCGGCCTCGGCCGTTCCCACGCACTCCTCCTCGCGTCGTGCGGCGCCAAGGTGGTCGTCAACGACCTCGGTGGCAGCTTCACCGGCGAGGGTAAATCTGGAACGGCCGCCGATAAGGTGGTCGCCGAGATCAAGGAGAAGGGCGGCGAGGCCATCGCCAACTACAACTCAGTCGAGGACGGCGATCAGATCGTCAAGACCGCGATCGACACCTGGGGCCGGATCGACATCCTCATCAACAACGCCGGCATCCTGCGCGACGTGTCGTTCGCGAAGATGAGCCAGGCCGATTGGGACCTCGTCTACAAGGTCCACGTCCTCGGCACGTTCAAGGTCACGCATGCCGCGTGGAACTACATGCGCGATGCCGGCTATGGCCGCATCATCAACACGTCCTCGGCCGCCGGCATCTACGGCAACTTCGGCCAGGCGAACTATTCGATGGCCAAGCTCGGCATCCACGGGCTCACCCAGACGCTCGCGGCCGAGGGTCGCAAGCGCAACATCATCGTCAACACGATCGCGCCGATCGCCGGCTCGCGGATGACCGAGACCGTGCTTCCGAAGGAGCTGCTCGACGCCTTGAAGCCCGAGTACGTCTCGGCGCTCGTCGCAAAGCTCGCGCACGAGGGCACCGAGGACACTGGCGGCCTGTACGAGGTCGGCGGCGGGTTCTATGCGAAGCTCCGCTGGGAGCGCGCGAAGGGCAAGACCTTCCGCCTCGGTCGCGACATCACGCCCGACGACGTCGACGCGGCGTGGAAGCAGATCGCCGATTTCAAGGATGGCGATCACCCCGGCGGTGTCGCCGAATCGATGCAGCCGATCATGGCGAACATCGAAGCGGGCCCGAGCAAGGGCGGCAACCAGTTCATCGATGTCGATGCCGCGCTCGGCTACCAGTATCCCGAGCAGCAGAGCTCGTACGACGAGCGCGATGTCGCGCTCTACGCCCTCGGCGTCGGCGCCGCGCGCGATCCGAACAACGAGACCGATCTTGCCCTGGTCTACGAGATGAGCGGCAAGGGCATGAAGGTGCTGCCGAGCTTCGGCGTCATCCCGGCGATCAACACGGTGTTCAACCAGGCCAAGGCCGGCCTCGAAGCGCCGGGCCTCAAGTTCGGGCTCGATCGCATCCTGCACGGCGAGCAGTACACCGAGATCCTGCGCCCGCTGCCGACGCACGCGAAGCTCACCACGAAGGCGACCATCAAGTCGATCTTCGACAAGGGCAAGGGCGCGACCGTCACGACCGCGTTCGTCACGTATGACGAATCGGGCGATGCGCTCGTGAAGAACGAGGTCACGACGTTCGTGCGTGGCGCCGGTGGCTGGGGCGGCGAGCGCGGCCCCTCGGCCGAGGTCAACGTGCCGCCCGATCGCGCACCCGACAAGGTGATCGAGGAAAAGACCAGCGAGAACCAGGCTCTGATCTATCGCCTCTCGGGCGACTGGAATCCGCTCCACGCGGATCCGCAATTCGCGAAGAACTTCGGCTTCGCGAAGCCGATCCTCCACGGCCTGGCGACGTTCGGGTTCGCGACCCGCGCGGTGATCAATGCATTCGCGCCCGATCAAGACCCGCGGTTCGTCAAGAGCATCCGCGTGCGCTTCGCGGCGACCGTGCTCCCTGGTGAGACGATCATCACCGAGATGTGGAAGGAAGGCGACAAGGTCGTCTTCCGCTGCAAGAACAAGGAGAAGAACGAGGTCTGCATCTCGAACGCCGCGATCGAGCTGTGGAAGGAACTACCGAAGCCGAAGGCGAAGGCGGCAGCGCCCGCGGCGAAGTCGACGGGCGCCGTGCCGAACAGCGGCGACATCTTCCGCGCGATCGGCACCTTTGTCGGCGGCAATCCCGCGACGGCGGAGAAGACCAAGACCGCGTTCACGTTCAAGCTCTCGGGCCCCGAGAGCGCGTGGACGATCGATCTCACCACACCGCCGGGCACCGTGACCGAGGGCGTCTCGGGCAAGGCGACCTGCACGCTCGAGATGAGCGACGCGGACTTCATGGCGATGGCGACCGGCCAGGCCGATGCGATGAAGCTGTTCTCCTCGGGTAAGCTCAAGATCTCGGGCGACGTGATGGCGTCGCAGAAGCTCGGCTTCCTGAAGAAGCTCACGCCCGAGATGGTGATGGCAGAGACCAAGAAGCGCGCCGGAACCAGTGGTCATGCACCTGGCGCGGACGTTCCGCCCGTCGCCCAGGACTTCACGCCGACCGTCGACGACGTGTTCGCGGTGATCGCGGAATACCTCAAGACGAACACCGATCTCGCGCCGAAGGTCGGCAAGACTTATCAGTGGAAGATCGGCGCTCACAACTGGTTCCTCGATCTCAAGAACGGTGCGGGCAGCGTCAAGCAAGGTGAGGACAAGGCCGAGTGCACGCTCGAGCTCACCGAGGAAGACTTCCTCGCGCTCACCCAGGGTAAGGCCGATGCGATGAAGCTGTTCACGAGCGGCAAGCTCAAGATCAGCGGCGATGTGATGGCATCGCAGAAGCTGAACTTCCTATCGAAGCTCGATCCGGGCAAGGCGCTCGAGGTCGTACAGAAGCGCCACGCCGCGGGCTCGACCGATGCGAAGGCGGCTCCCGCGGCAGCACCGACTGCGTCGAACGCCGCGGTCCACACCGACAAGTTCTTCAGCGCGCTCGACAGGCGGCTCGCGGACAACAAGAACCTCGCCGGTGAAGTCCTCGCGAAGGTGACGTTCAAGATCACCGACCCCGCGTTCGAGAAGACGTACGACCTCGGCGGCACGACCACCGTGGTGCTCACGATCAAGGATGCGGATCTCGCCAGCCTAGCAGCCGGCAACTCCAAGTCGCTCTACCAACACGGCCAGCTGCGCGTCGACGGAGATGCTTCCGTCGCGCACCGCCTCGGCTTTCTCAAGGGTCTCGTCTAACCGCGCGGTTCGAGCGCAAGAAAGCAAATGACCATGACACGCAAAGTAAACGTCATCGGCGTCGGTATGGTTCCGTTCGCCAAGCCCGGGAAGTCCGAGGAATATCACGTGATGGCAGTGAAGGCCGGCAAGGCCGCACTGTCCGACGCGAACGTTCCGTTCGATCAAGTCGCGCAGGCCTACGCGGGGTACGTCTACGGCGACTCGACCTGCGGCCAGCGCGCGATCTACCAGCTCGGCCTCACCGGCATCCCGGTGTTCAACGTCAACAACAACTGCTCGACCGGCAGCTCCGCGCTCATGCTCGGCGCGCAAGCGGTCGCCGGCGGCATCGCGGAGTGCGTGCTCGTCGTCGGCTTCGAACAGATGGAAGCCGGCGCGCTCAAGGCCAAGTGGGATGATCGCGCGAACCCGCTCGATAAGTTCGTCAACGTGATGAACGAGGAGCAGGGCTTCAACGGTGCTCCGCCCGCCGCGCAGATGTTCGGTGGCGCCGGCCGCGAGTACCGCTGGAAGTACGGCACCAAGAAGGAGACCTTCGCGAAGATCTCCGAGAAGGCGCGCAAGCACGCCGCGAAGAACCCGTACGCGCTGTTCAAGGATCTCCTCTCGGTCGAGGAGATCATGGCCTCGCCCGAGGTGTTCGATCCGTTGACCCGCTACCAGTGCTGCCCGCCGACCTGCGGTGCAGCGGCCGCGGTGTTGTGCTCGGACGAGTTCGCGAAGAAGCACAACATCTCGAACCCGGTCTACATCGCCGCGCAGGTGATGACGACCGACTATCCGTCGAGCTTCGAAGAGCACTCGATGATCAAGATGGTCGGCTTCGACATGGCGAAGGCCGCGGCCAAGCAGATCTACGAGAAGTCCGGCATCGGTCCCGACGAGGTCGATGTCGTCGAGCTCCACGATTGCTTCACGGCGAACGAGCTGCTCACGTACGAGGCGATCGGCCTGTGCAAGGAGGGCGAAGCGGAGAAGTTCATCTGGGACGGCCAGAACACGTACGGCGGTAAGTTCGTCACGAACCCATCGGGCGGTCTCCTCTCGAAGGGCCACCCGCTCGGCGCGACCGGCCTCGCGCAGTGCACCGAGCTCGTGTGGCACCTTCGCGGCACGGCGGAGCAGCGTCAGGTCGAAGGCGCGAAGATCGCGCTCCAGCACAACCTGGGCCTCGGCGGCGCGTGCGTGATGACCATGTACCGTCGCGACTGAAGGTCTCGCCGATCCTTTGCAGCGCGGGCGTCGCGGCGACTAGCGGGCCATGCGTGACCAGGCAGTCGCCGTCACTGAACCGGCAGGATCGTTTCGACCAGCGGATAGTTCGGGCCCGCGGTCACGTGCAGGAAGTTGTTCGGGTGGCTCTTGTCGCCCGAGGTCACCATGACGGTTGCCATGCCGTTCGCATCGGTGACGACCTCGCCGCGATCGGCTAGCGTGAAGTCGTCGACGAGATACGACGCCTTCACGGTGATGCCAGCCTGCGGTACGCCGTTGCCGTCCTTGATCGTGACCTGCGCGCCGATACCGCTCGGCGCGAGCACCGCGCTGGTCGTCCACAGCTGCGGATCGGCGACGCTCAGGTCCGCGGCAGAGAGCTTGTCGATGTTCGAGATGGCGTCGTCGAAGCCGTCGGTCGAATTCGCGAGGAGCTGGAGATCGACGGTGTCCGGGGTGTCGCGCACGGTGTGGTAGTAGGGATAGTCGACGGCGGTCGAAACCGCCGGCGTCCCACCGCGGTACACGCCCTGGATATCGGTCGGGATGATGCCGCCGAACAACATCGCGACGAGCTCGAGCCCGCCGTACAGCGAGTAGATCGAGCGCATGCCCGCCGCGACCAGCGCGGCATCGAGCTTGGGCTGGTTCGAGTGCACGACCGCGGCAACATCCGGCTGGATCGCCGCCGGGCATTCGAGGTTGATCACCGTCATCAGCTGCTCGCCGGCGATGACCTTGTGCTTGCGGTAGTAGTCGTAGCCGCCGTAGAGCCCGACCTCTTCACCGTCGTACGCGACGAACACCTCGGTGTAGTGCGGCCGAGAACCAGCAGCGCGCTGTAGGCGGCGATGCGCGATCTCGAGCAACTCGGCGACGCCGCCGGAGTTGTCCGAGGAGCCGGTGAACCAGGTGTCGTAGTGCGCGCCGATCACGATCTGCTCGTCGACCTCGCCCTGGAGCTTCGCGATCACGTTCGTGCCAGTGCCCGCGATCGAGCTCTCGGTCACGCCCATGTGTGCGGTCACGGGCTTCTGCGCCGCGAGCGCATCGGTGATCAGCTTGCCATCATCGGCGCCGATCGTGATCGCGGGCAGGACGTCGTCGCTCTCCCAGTCGTAGCGGACCGAGCCGACCTGGCGCAGATTCTCCGGCGCGATCGAGAGGTAGAGCATGCCGAGCGCACCCGCCGCGCGCACGTTCTTCAACTGGATCGAGCGATGAAAGCTCGGATCGCGGCGTACGAGCGCGATCTTGCCGCTCAGATCGAGCGTGCCGAGGTCGGTGGCGGTCGCGGTGCCGGCATCGACGACGAGCGCATCGAAGGTGCCGGTACCCGAGGCTTCGAACACGTCGAAGCCCGGCGTGGTCGTGACGCCATCGATCGTGACCGAGAACGCCCTGTCGGTGAGCATCCAGCGCGGGAACTGGAAGCTCTCGGTGTGGATGTCGGTCAGCCCGAGCGCCGTGAACTTGGCCTGGATGTACGCCGCGGCCATCTGACCGCCCGGCGAGCCTGCGCCCTTTTCACCGAAGGCGGCGAGCGCGTCGAGCGTCGGCGACAAGCTCGCGGGCGCGGTCGGCTGCAACACGACCGGTGCGTCACTACATCCCGCGATCGCGATCGAAAACACCAGGCGCCTCATAGATTCTGGGCACGCTAGCCGATCCGCGCCCGAGCTACGAGAGGTATCGATAGAGCCGCCTCGCGGCTCGAGCTCGACACGGAGCTCGGAAGGACCGCCTCCGTTGTTACGCCGCGACGATTGGAAGCACGGGAGGCACCGACCCCGACGCCGACGCCGACCAGCGATCGAGCATGCGATAGAGTGTCTTGCGCTCGATCCCGAGTACGCGTGCCGCCGCGGCCTTGTTGTTCTTGCAGCGCTCGAGCACGCGCCTGACGTGTTGACGCTCGAGCTCGGCGAGCGAGACCAGCTGTTCTTCGCTCGCCGGTGCGACCACGCGCATGTGCTCGGGCAGATCCGCGAGCTCGATCCGATCGCCCGTGGTAACCGCCATCGCATGTGCGATCACACCCTGGAGCTCTCGAACATTGCCGGGCCACGGATACCGCGCGAACAGCGCTTCGACCTCGGGAGAGAGCGGCTTGGTCGCGAACTCGTGGGCGAGGACGAGGATGTCGTTGCCGCGCTCGCGAAGCGGCGGTACCGAGACGCGCAAGACGTGGATCCGGAAGTAGAGATCCTCGCGGAACTTGCCTCGGGCGACGAGCTCGGCGAGATCGTGGCGCGTGGAGGCAATCACTCGCACGCCGATCGGGAGATTCGGCACCGACGCGCGCTCCTGGATCGCCGTTAACAACCGGGCCTGCATCTCGAGCGGGAGCTCCCCGATCTCGTCGAACAAGACCGTGCCGCTGCGTGAAAAATTGGCCAGGGTGACGTCGAACAAAGATGCGGGGGGCGAGCTCTCGCAGTTCACGATGAACAGCATGCCGTTCGAACGTGTCGACGCCGCATGGAGTGCCCGCGCGACGACTTCCTTGCCCGAGCCTGGCTCGCCGCTGACCAGCACCGGCGCGTCGTGCGGGCCGAGCTTCGCGATGCGATCACGCAGCGCGACCATCGGGACACTCTCGCCGACGAGCATGCCCGATTCGAGATAGTGAGCGGCATGTGCGATCGCTCGCTCGATCATCTCGAGCACTGCCGAGAGCTGCAGCGGCTTGACCAGGAAATCGAACGAACCGACGCGCAGCGCCGCGGCCGCCATCGCCATGTTCGCGACCTCGGTCATCACGATGAACGGAATCGCGCGGGAGCGAGCGCGCGCGGCGCGGCACAGCAACATCGAGTCGCGATCGATCAACAAGCGCGTGAGCACGACATCGATCGACTCGAGCGAGTGCTCCAGCGCCTCCGCCATCGACCCATAGGCCAATACCTCGTAGCCGTGGCGAGGGAGGTCGGTCGTGAACATGCCGCGAACGGCGGGATCTTCGTCGACGACGAGAATCCGATGGGTGAAACCCTCACTCATACAAACCTCCAGGTAGCTGCGAGCGGAGCTAGCTCGAACATCTGCTCGACCGCGAACGAACAACGAGGCTCGCGCACCGTGGGGTGGGCCGCATCGCCCCGAGCGTGCGCGGCGGAGACCACCAAGCACGACGCGACGAAGCGCACCCTCACCAACCTCATCAAGGCCAGCGTAGCACCGGCGTTGGTTACCTGAATAGCTTCCACCGCGAACGCGCAGAGAGGGAAACTCTCATAACGTTCACCTGCGTACACGTTCGCTGAAAGTTCACGCTCGCGGCGGAATTTCCACCGTGAGAGCGAACGCATACACATGCGAACGATCGTTCGTAATCGCTTCCACGTCTGCGTCAGCGAGCGGCCGCGCGTGACGCGTCACGTCCGCGCGTCACTTCAACGCGTCGTTGAGGTCGCTCTCGAGCTTGTCGAACGAGGTGTCGACATCCTTCGTGAACGCATCCCAATCCGCCGCTGCGTGATCCTTGATGCCGCTGACCTTCGTCGCCAGCTCGGTGCGGCGCGAGCTCAGAGCGGTGGCCGCGGCGGTCGCCTTTGCGTCGGTCTTGACCGCGAGCTCCTTGAGCTTGATGTCGAGCTTCGCGAGCCGGTCGTTGACCGTGATCGAGTACTTGTCGCGCGCGGCGTTCAGATCGGTCTTGGCCGCAGCGAGGTCGCCCTCGGCCTTATTTAGCTCGTTCGACGTCGCCTTCTTGTCGCCGAGCGTCTTGTCGAGATCCTTTGCTTGTTCGTTGACGCCTTCTTGCGTCTTCTTCACTTCAGAGGCGGCAGCGCCGGTGTCGTCTTGCTTCTTCTTGCAAGCACCCGTCGAAAGCGCCGTTGCGAAAATCGTGGCCCAGAGAATCGTACGCATGTGCAGTCTCCCTTGTTTGGTGTTGGGACTGTTTGCAACGCCGGTGCCGGATCGTTCAGCGTATTCCGCGAAGTTCTGAGGCCTCACTCCGTGCGCGAGCGCCCGACGTCGCGACAACGCTCGTACGAAATCGTCTACAACAAGGCGTGGCATCGCGATTTCGCACCCTTCGCGCGGTGCTGCCACCCGCGTACTGGACCGTGTGGTGGGGCACGCTGATCAACCGCGCAGGGGCGTTCGTCGTCCCGATCCTGACGTTTTATCTCACGCGTCGCGTCGGCCTCTCGCTGACGTCCGCCGGCGCGATCGTCGCGCTGTTCGGAGCAGGCAGCATCGTCGCGTCACTGGTGGGCGGCCTGTGTGCCGATCGGCTCGGCCGCAAGGTCACGATGGTGACCTCGCTGCTCGGGGGAGCGGCCTTGATGGCGGTCCTCGGCGTCGTGACCGCGCCGGCCGTGATCGCGCCGATCGTGCTCGTGCTCGGCTTCGTGGGCGAGCTCTACAGGCCGTCCGTCTCGGCGTTCGTCGCCGATGTCGTTCCGGCCGAGCATCGCCAGAGCGCGTACGGCTTTCTGTACTGGGCGATCAACATCGGCTTCTCGATCGCGCCGGTCGCCGCCGGCCTGGTCGCGACCGTGTCGTATCGCGCGCTGTTCTTCGGGGATGCCGCGACCTCCGCGCTATTCGCGATCGTGATCTGGGTGCGCGTGCCGGAATCGCATCCCGATCTCGCGCAGCGCCACACCGCGACCAGCTTCGGCGACGTGCTGCGCGATCGCACATTCATGTGGGCATGGGGTTGCGTGCTGCTCCTGTCGTTCGTGATCTATCAGCACACGACGACGCTGTCGGGGTGGATGCAGGTGCAAGGCTACGGCCCCGGCGCGTACGGCATCGTGCTCGCGGTCAACGGCGCGCTGATCGTGCTCGTCCAGCCGATGCTCACCGAGTGGTCGAAGCGGTACTCGCTGCGCGCGATGATGTCAGCGGCCGCGGTGCTCACGGCGATTGGCTTCGCGCTGCATGCCGGCAGCTTCTTGTGGCTCCACATGACGGCCGTCGCGATCTGGACGCTCGGCGAGATCTTGATGGCGCCGTCGGCCTCGACGTTCGTCGCCGAGCGCGCACCGGTGCTCGCGCGTGGTCGGTACCAGGGCATGTTCGCGATGGCCTTCGGCATCGCGGGCACGCTCGCACCGCTGCTCGGTCCGCGGATCCTCGCGATCAGCCCGATGTTGTTGTGGGGCGGCTGTCTCGTGCTCGGCCTGATCGCCGCGCTCGGCTTTCGCGCGATGAAGCTCTGAGGAGCTTCAAGGATAGAGCTCGAGTGCGGCACTCGTGGCTCGCGCGGCGGCCACCCGGGCCGCGCGCTCCATCGGGACCGCGAGCGGCCGGCGCCCGCGGCCGTCGAGCACGAGCCCCGAGGTGCCACCTCGCAAGGTCCGCTGCACCAGTTCGCCAGGACCCGCACCGATATCGACCCCACGCGCCGGCTTGAGGATCGCCTCGACGTGCGCGCCCTCCCCAAGCTCGATCCGGCGGAGCTCGCCGACCGAGAGCGTCTCGTGCGCGTACGCACCGCCAGCGAGCTTCCACTCGAGCTCGAGCAGCTTCGCGCCTGGCTTCATCGCTCGGCTCGCGACGGGCGCGATGCACGTACCGAGATAGACCAGGCAGTCCTTCTCGAACACTTCGGTCGCGGCCGCCGGATGGATCGTCGAGAGAACGCCGAGGTGCGGCATCATGAAGATCGAATCGACGGCGAGCTCGGTGATGCCCTCGACCGCGAACGCGTCGATCATCATCATCATCGCCTGGACGCGCCGCGGCGCGTGGCTGAGCACGCCACCCGAGCCGACGAGCAGATCGAGCTTCATCAGATCCACGAGCGAATCGTTGCCATCCCCGTCCTGGACGCCGAGCCCAGCTTGGCGCTGCGTGCCACGCAGCTTCACCGCGAACTGTACGTGCTGGACGAACGACAGCCGCAGCGCCTCGCGCGCGATCGCTTGCTCGATCTCGAGCTCGTCGAGGGTCTGAGGAATCGTGGTTGGCCGGATCACCTTGTTACCGATCCGATCGCGGAGGTCGGCCTCCTCGAGATCGAACCGCACCCAGCGCTGGATGTTCGCGATGCCCGCCTCGGCGAGCACGTTCGAGATCGAGTAGCTCATCCCGAGGTTCGCGCTGACCGTGCGATTGAACACGCCATCGAACACGCTGAACACGTCGGTCGTCGCGCCACCGATGTCGACCCCGACGACATTCACGCCGCGCCGCTGAGCGAGCGCCTCGATGATCAGGCCCATCGCGCCGGGCGTCGGCATGATCGGCACGTCGGTCCAGCTCATCAGCTTCGCGTAGCCCGGCGCCTGCTGCATCACGTGCTCGAGGAACAGCTCGTGGATCGCGTCGCGTGCGGGGCCCAGGTGCTCGCGCTCGAGCGTGGGGCGCACGTTCGGTACGAGCTGCAGCGCGACCTGACCGCCGAGGATGGCCGTGATCTCGGCGCAGACGTGCTGGTTGCCGGCGTAGATCACGGGCAACGAGTACGCGTGACCGAGCCGCGGCCTCGGCTGTGCCGCGCGCAGGAGCTCTGCCATCGCGATCACGTGCTTCTTCGTCCCGCCATCCGTGCCACCCGCGAGCAGGATCATGTCCGGACGGAGCTGGCGGATCCGCTCGATCTTCTCGTGCGGCAAGCGATGGTCGTTCGCGGCGAGCGTGTCCATCACGATCGCGCCCGCGCCGAGTGCCGCGCGTGCCGCGCTCTCCGCGGTCATCTTCTTGACGACCCCCGCGACCATCATCTGCAGGCCACCGCC
>JANXOP010000358.1 GCA_025357755.1 Kofleriaceae bacterium
TGGCGGTCTGCGAGTTGTGATCGGCGTCGTACGCGATCACGGTCAGCGTGTGCGGGCCGAGTGCGAGCGCGCTCGGGGCCGACAGCAGCCACGGCTCGGCTCCGACGCGACCGAGGGAGACTCCATCGATCTGGATCTCGATGTACGCGGTCGTCGTGGGATCCGGCGCGGCCTGGATCGTGAACGCTTTCTTCACGTCGACGCCGGCCGCGGGATACACGATCGTGACCGCGGGTCCCGCGCCATCGACATTGCCGATCGCGACGAGCTTGGCCTGGTCGAGCGTGCCGACCCCGGTCGGTCCATCCCAGCCCGTCGCGCCGTCGCACAGGTTGCCGCACGTGCCGGTGCTACCGCCGATGACATCGATGAACGCGTCGCGATGTTTGTAGATGAAGGCCGGTCCACCCCCAGCGTGGCCTGCCCCCGTGAACACCGCGGCGGTGATCGGTGCTGCGGCGCTCGTACCCCCGACGACCGTCCACTTGCCTTGCTTCGCGTTGTAGACCGCGACGCCAGTCTGCGGATCCGCGATCGCCGAGACATCGGCGGCCGCGCGCATGCCACAGTCCGCATCGGAGGGCGACCACGGCTGGGTCGGGATGAACGCGCTGCACGCACTGCCCGCGCCACTCCACGCCGTGACGACCCCGGTCGAGCTCACGCTCGTACCGCCGACCGCGACCACGAATTTCGAGGTCGCCGGATACTCCGCGCCGCCCATGAAGCCGTTGTCGCCTGTCGAGGCGAACGTGCCGACGCCGGGGTTGTTGTAGTCGCCCTCGGAGGCAAGGTCGGCCGGGCTCTCGCCCCCGCCCCAGCTGTTGCTGATCGCGTCGACCGCGAGTTGCCGGCCGATCAACTGGCCGACCTCGAGACCATTGCCCGGGCTCTGAGTCTGGATCACGACGATCTTGCACCTCGGGCACGCGGCGCTGACCATCTGCACGTCGAGCGCGGTCTCGCCGACCCAGCCCTGGTCTTGCTCGGTCTCGCGCGGGGTCGCGGTGCCCGCGTTGTTGAGGATCGTCAGACAGCCCGAGGCGACGGTGCACGCAGGCAAGTTGAACGTCGAGCGATACACTGCGAGGTCGGCCTCGAGATCGTCGTAGCCGTACGCGTCGACGATCGCGATCGTCTTACCGTCGCCGAGCGCCGGATCGATGTTGTACATCGCCTGGATCTCGGGCGCGGTGTAACCGACCGGGCTCGCGAAGTGCAGCGGCGTGCCCTGGGTGTCGACCGCGATCCGCGACATGCACGACCCACCCGGGCAGTTGCGTGCGAAGTGCAGCCCGGCAGGAACCTGGCGCGCCGGTGCGGTGGGACGCGCGAGTGCGAGCGCGGGTACGAACGTGACGACAACCAACCACCGCAACTGCATCTTGGTGGCGTACCACCTGGCGTTCGAACGCCGAGTTGCGCGATGCAACAACAGCTAACTACATGGTGCGTCGGCGTCGCATGAGACCGACGACGAGAACGCCGAGTAGCAGCGCTGACCACGGCTGACCGCGCCCGTCGACCGAGCAGCAACCACCCACCGAGACCTCGACACAGTACCCCTTGCCGCCACCCGTATCGGCGCACGTGAAGTTCCCGGGACAGCTCGAGGGCTCGTCGACCTCGCACTCCACCGAACACTTCTTGCCCTGATCGGTGTCGATGCACTCCCAGCTCTGGCAGTACTGCGAGTATGGGCACGTCGCCCCGAGCACGCCGGGGGGCTCCGGATATGCGCACTTGCCAGCGGTGCACGTCTGATCGGCCAGACATCCCGACGCATCGGTGCACGCCGCGACCCGCGTGACCGTGGTGATCGTCGAATCGGTCGAGACGCCGAGGTCATCGGTCGCGCGCACCATCATGTCGATCACGCTGTTCGGGACGGTCGTCGGAATCTTGAGCGTGTAGTCCGATGCGGGCTGGCCGGTCGCGCCGAACGCCGCGCCCGCGGAGACCGCCCACCGGCTGCCGTTCAAGAACAGCTCGACCTTCGCGACCCCGCGTTGCGCTGCGGCGGTCGCGTGTACGACGACCTCGCCGGCAGGAATCGCCGTCCCCGCAACCCCCTCGAGCGTCACGGTCGGCGGTGTCGTGATCGGGGTGCCAGCGCCGAACACGAGTAACAGCGCCGCGTGCGAGTTCTGCGTGCCGCCGCAGCGACACGCGCGCACCGCGTCTTCACCGCAGGCCGCACGCGAGTTGCGGAAGAACTTCTCGCCGCCGCAATCGTTGCGATACGTCATCGGATCGCGACACGTCGAGGTGCCGTCGGTGAACTGGTACTCGTGATCGAGTCCAAAAGCGTGCGCACTCTCCTGCGCGGCGGTCCAGCAGATATCGAGGATGCGCGACGTGCCGAGCCCGGGATGATGATTCGCGAACGTGAACGAGATGACGTTGTCTTGCGCGGTGCAGTTCGCGGCGATCGGCGCGACGCCGAGGTTGTCGACGGGGCGCCCGATATCGCCAGGCTGCCCCGCGATGATCGCCTCGGTGTACGAGGCGTTCTGCGGCTCGGTATCGGTCACCGTGATCGCGTAGGGCGAATAGACCTCCTGCACGCACTTCACGACCGCGGCCCAATCGGCATCCGCAGCGGCGCCGGCGACGCCGACGTCGTTCGCGAACTCTGCCATCGTGTAGTCGCCCGCGGACGGGATCGACGAGTGTTGCGTGCGCGCGTCGTTGCTGAAGCCACCGTGCACGATGCATCCGCCGACGCAGCGGTTGAGGTACAGGTATGGCGAGATCTGCGGCACGACCGGTGCGGTGAACGCCTCGGTCGGTGTGTCGACGACCGCACGCACGCGTGGCGGAGCATCCGCGCTCGCGACACCGGACATCAGAACAACGCCGGTGACGAAAACTGCGCGGAGCATCCCGCCTAGTCTACATGACGCGGGTCAGCGGCGACGGCGACGTAACACGAAGCCGAGGGCGACCACGCCGAGGCCGATCGGTGCGTACGGCAGGTGGCTACCATCGTGACCGACGCTACAGCAGCCGCCACCACCCGTGCTCTGCGGGAGACACACGCCACCGGTCTCGCTGGTCGCGACACAGTCGAACGTCGCGGGGCAACCATCCGTCGAACCGACGACGCACGCTTGCGTGCAGTACTGACCGATATCGGACTGCTGGCACAAACCGGTCGTGCAGTACTCGTTGTAGGTACAGGTGTCGCCGAGCAGGCCGGTGGGGGCGTCCCAGAAACACTTACCAGTTTCGCACTTCTGACCGGTCAAGCAGGTCGCGGCGCTCGCGCAGGCCGCGCCTTTTTGCACCGTCACGATCGGGCTCGCCGTCAGGTTGTCGAGATCGTCGTACGCCTTGAGCTGCACGTCGATCACGCCATCCGGAACATTCGAAGGCGCGGTGATCGTGTAGTTCGACGGATTCGGTTGACCATTGATGCCGAACGCCGCACCCACGGCGGTCGCCCACAGGTGATCGTTAAGATAGAGCTCGACCTTCGCGACCCCGCGGCGAGAGCCCGCGCTCGCGAGCACCGTGAAACCGGACTGGACGGCAGCGCCCATGGCCGGCGAGCTCAGTACGAGCGAAGGTGCGGGAATCGACGACGTGCCGGCCCCGAGCGTCTTCGTGAGCCGGACGACCGAGTTCTGCGTGCCACCGCACGTACAGAGCCGCGTCGCGTACTCGCCGCAGGCCGCGGGCTTGTTGCGGAAGAACTTCTGACCGCCGCAGTCCATGCGATAGGTCATCGGATCGTTGCACGCCGACTGACCGTCGGTGAATTGGTACTCGTGCTCGAGCCCGAAGTTGTGAGCGGTCTCCTGCGCGATCGTCCAGCATTGATCGAGCATGCGCGCCTGCCCCGTGCCGCCTTCGTGGTTCGAGAACGAGAACGAGATCACGTTGTCGAGCGGGGTACAGGTGGCAAGGCCGACACCGAGGATGTCGGTACCGAGGCCGATGTCCGTGGGTTGGCCCGCGGCGATCGCCATCGTGTAGCCGACGCCGTTGATCGGGAGCTGGTCGCTCACGGTCACCGCGAATGGCGAATAGACCTCTTGCACGCACGTGACGAGCGCGGCCCACGCCGCATCGGCGGCGGCGCCGGTCTGGCCCATGTCATTCTCGAACTCGCCGACGACGCCGTTGTTCGCGATCGACGAGATCAAGGATCGGGCATCGTCCGAGCCGTGCGTCAACGAGCAACCGCCCTTGCAGCGGTTCATGTAGATGTACTGCGACGTCTGCGCAGCGACAGGGCGTGCCGGGCCCGTGTACGGGACCGAGATCCGGCGACCCTGGCCGACCGGAAGGCGACCTGGACGTTCCTCCGCGTGGGCGATCGAGCCAGCAGCGGCGATCACGACAAGCGAAACTAATAGCGCTTTACCCATGGACGAAAGGGAGTACTACAGCCGCTCCAACCCGTCAGCAGGTTTTGTCACGCCTGTGTTTTCGAGCGGACGCGACGGCGACGCAGCACCAGCCCGAGCCCCACGACGCCGAGCGAGATCGGTGCCCACGGCGCATGGCGGCGGCCGTCCTCGACGCTGCAACATCCACCCCCGCCCGAGCTTTGAGGTAGGCACACGCCACCGGTCTCGCTGGTCGCCACGCAATCGAAGGTCGCCGGGCAGCCATCGGTCGACCCGACAACGCACGCCTGCGAACAGTACTGACCGACATCCGAGTCCTGGCAGATGCCACTCGTGCAGTACTCGTTGTACGTGCAGGCAGCACCGAGCACGCCGACCGGCGGATCCCAGAAACACTTGCCCGCTTCGCACTTCTGCCCCGCCAAGCACGTCGAGGCGGTCGCGCACGCGGCGCCCTTGGTCACCGTGATCGTCGCGGAGTCACCTTCGATGCCGATGTCGTCGTACGCCTTCGCGACGATGTCGATCACCCCGTCGGGCACGGTCGACGGGAACGTGATCGAGTACGGCGACGGATCCGGCTGCCCCTCGAGCGTCCACGCGGCGGCCTTCGCGCTCGCCCAGTTGTGGCCGTTGAGATACAGGTCGACGCGCGCGACGCCGCGTTGCGCGCCGGCCGTCAGCTGCACCGTCGCCGCGGCCTGCACGGTCGCGTTCGCGGCGGGCGACAGGATCTTCGCGGTCGGCGCGCGCGTGATCGGCGTGCCCGCGCCGAGCGCCATGATCAGGTGCTGGTGAGAGTTCTGCAAGCCGCCGCAGTGGCAGGCGCGGTTCGCGGTCTCGCCGCAGTTCGCCGCGAGATCACGGAAGAAGTGCTGCCCACCGCAATCCTGGCGGTAGGTCATCGGCGACCGGCACGACGACGTGCCATCGACGAACGAGTACTCGTGGTCGAGGCCGAACGAGTGCGCGGTCTCCTGCGAGATCACGTAGCAGAGCGTGTTCACGCGATCGGCGTTCAAGTAGAAGGTCGCGTTCGCGAACCCGTACACCATCACGTTCGGGTGCGGCGTGCAGTCGCCGGTCATGCGAGCGGGCGCCACACCGCCCGAGCTCGACGAACCGAGCCCGAGATCCGAGGGCAGGCCCGCGAGGATGCCCTCGGTGTACTGGACGCCCGCGGTCGGCTTCACGTCGGTGACGTTGACGTTGTACGGCGAGTAGACCTCCTTCACGCACTGCATGACGGCCTTCCACTCGGCATCTGCCGCGGCACCCGTCTGGCCCTGGAGGTTGACGTACTCGCCCATCATGTACGTGCCGGCGCTGTTGCCCGAGCACGAGAAGCCGCCCGCCTGTTGCATGACCGTGCCCGCGCACGGGATCGTCGACTGGTGGGTGGTCGCATCGTCGGTCGCGACGGTGCCGTTGATCGTGCAGCCGCCGGTGCAGCGGTTGAGATAGATCGTCGAGAGTCCGGGTGTGTCGGCGAGCGCCGTGCTCGTCGTTGCCAACCACGCGACGACGGAGACACCCAGCCACGTTCGGATCATGGCGGAGACGTACTATGAAACCGCTAACGTCCGCGGGAATTATTACGCGCGGCGACGGCGACGCAGCACGAGGCCGAGCGCCACGACACCGAGCGAGATCGGGGCCCACGGTGCCCGATTGCCGTGCTCGACGCTGCAGCAGCCGCTGCTGCCCGCGCCCTGCGGCAGGCACACGCCCGCGGTCTCGCTCGTCGCGATGCAATCGAAGCTCGTCGGACAGCCATCGGTCGAGCCGACGACGCACGCCTGCGAACAGTACTGGCCGACATCCGAGTCCTGACAGATGCCCGTCGTGCAGAACTCGTTGTACGTGCACTTATCGCCGAGGAGGCCCGTCGCCGGATCCCAGAAGCACTTGCCGGCTTCGCACTTCTGACCCGTCAAGCAGGTCGAGGCGTTCGCGCACGCCGTGCCCTTGGTCACCGTGACCGTGCTCGAGTCGGTCTCGATCTCGAGGTCGTCGTACGCCTTCACCATCACGTCGATCACGCCATCCGGGACGTTCGCCGGAGCGGTCACCGCGTACGTCGTCATCAGCTGACCCGAGGGCGAGAACTTCGCTCCGGGTGCCGTCGCCCAGAGGTGATTGTTGAGATAGAGGTCGAGGTGCTTCACGCCGCGGCGCGAGAACGCGGTCGGAGCCACGACGAAACCCTTCGCGACCGTGGCGCCGTTCGCGGGCGAATCGAGCGTCACGGTCGGGGCGGGAACCAGCGACGTCCCCGGTCCGAACACCGAGGTCAGCTTGAGGTGCGAGTTGACGACCGACGCGCACGTGCAGGTCTTCGCCGTGAAGTCACCGCAGTTCGCGGTGCGGTTGCGGAAGAACTTCTGGCCGCCACAGTTCGACAGGTACGTCATCGGATCGCTGCACGCCGATTCGCCATCGGTGAACGAAATCTCGTGATCGGGGAGGCCGTACGCGTGCGCGATCTCTTGCGAGATCACCCAGCAGATGCCCCACACGCGGTTGTTGTTGTCTTCCTGCGCGAAGTCATTGACCGCGGTCTCGGCGAATGCAAACGCGATCTGATTCGTCATCGGCGAACAGTCTGGAGAGCCCGGACCGACTCCGCCGACGCCGGTCGGCAGGCCGATGTCTTGCGGGCGGCCCGCGACGATCGCTTCGCTGTACTCCGTGTTGGGGCGGACGTCGGTGACGGCCACCGCGAACGGCGAGTAGACCTCGCGGACGCACTGGACGACCTGCGTCCATTCGCCCGGCTGCCACGCGTACTCGCTGAACGCGGCCTGGGCCTGCGCGAGCGACGTGGTGTCGGTCCGCGCGTCGGTCGAGCCTGGCTTGATCGTGCAGCCACCCGCACAGTTGTTGAGAAAGATCGTCTCGCCGCTCAGCACGGTGCTCGGCGGATGCTGCGGCGGTTGGATGACCGTCCGGATCTCTGGCGTCGCGGACGCGACAGCGGCAGACGTCAAGATCAGCGCGGCAACGGCGAGTCGGACATTCAACATCGGCCTGGTGGAGTACTACAGGAATACCCAAGCGTCAGCAGGATTTGTCACGGTGCTTCGTGGTGGCCGGTGACACGTGCTGACGTGTTGATGATGTCCGGGGCTGCCCACACCACGTCGACTTCGAGGTCGAGCGCTTCGGCACCACTCGGATAAGCGACGCGCGAGACCGCGGACTCGATGCAGAACTTGAGGCTCGGCGAGCGCTCGGTGTCCTCCCCCTTGGCTTCGGCGTCCGAGGTCGCGCCATCGGGCGCCACGCGCAGCGTGACCACCACGTCGGAATCGTTTGCACGCAGCAGCGCACTGCCGTGGCCGATCGACTCCGCGGTCAGCGGGCGCGAGGCCCACTCGTCGAAGCAGCCCTCGAGGTCGCGCTGCGCCGTCGCGACCGACGTGACGACCCGGCTGCTCTGCGACACCACGTGAGGCACGGCCTTCGCTATGCGCAGATTCGTGACCTGCTCGAACAGCGAGTTGATCTCGGCCTCCTTCGCGACCAGCAACTCCTTGTCGTGCTCGAGCGACTTGATGTCGTCTTCGTGCGCGAGGTCGCGCTCGATCAGGCGCTTGCGCAGCTGCTTTTTCTCGAGCTCGAGCTGGTTGATCCGATCGACGAGCACGCGGACGGTCTCGGTATCGGGCGGCTCGGGCATGCGCGTGGCCTGCCCGCGCGACTCGAGCACCGCGGCGGTCGCACCGCCGAGGACGACGAGCGCCACCGCGGCAAACGCGAGCGTACGACCGCGCGCGTGCGGGATCGGAGGCGTGAGCTCGCCGATCAGCGCGGCCATCGTGGGGAAGCGATCGGCGCGCTCCTTCGAGAGCCCGCGCATCACTGCCTTCGCGACCGACGGCGGAATCTTCCCGCCATCAGGCGGCGGGCGGGCAGGCTCGCCGTGCTCGAGCATCGCGACCGAGGTCGAATCGCGCAGGGGGTGCTGGCCATAGAGCGCTTCGTAGAGCGCGACGCAGAAGCTGAACTGATCGCTGCGCGCGTCGATGTTCGGCCCGAGTAGTTGTTCGGGCGCCATATAGCGCGGCGTGCCGAGCACGGTGCCGGTCGCCGTCAGGTCGACCTCGAGTGGCGAGCCATTCGCGCGCGGCATGTCCGCGGGTGCGGTCGGGCCGCGATTCGAATCGTCGATGCCGAAAAGTGACCGCGCGAGCCCGAAGTCCGTCACGCGCACGCGCCCGTCGCCACCGACGAGCACGTTGTCGGGTTTGAAGTCGCGGTGCAGCAGGCCCACCGAGTGCGCGGCCATCAACCCTCGCGCTGCTTGATGAAAGACCTCGAGGATCTCGCGCCACGTGCGCGGCCACTTCTTGAGCCACCCGGTCAGCGTGTCGCCTTCCACGAACTCCATGGCGATGTAGACATCTTCGTTGTCGCCGCCGGAGGCCGAGGCATTTGGACCTGCGCCGGGTGCAGGGATCGTCCCGACGTCGTAGACCCCGACGACGTTCGGATGGTTGAGCTGGGCGATGGCCTGCGCCTCGCGCTTCAACCGCACCCGCGCCTCCTTCGCATTGACGCCGAGGTTCGCGCGCAGGACCTTCAATGCGATCTTGCGATCGAGCTGCGGATCGTACGCGGCGAACACGTGGCCCATGCCGCCGGAGCCGAGCGTCGAGAGCACGAGATAGCGCCCGACGCGATCGCCGATCGAGAACACGGGGAGCTTGCCGACTTGCGACTCGCTCACCTTCTCGTGCGGGTGGGTCTGGACATTGCTGTCCATGTCGTCCGCGCCCGCGAGTGCGGCAACCAGCGTGCGGCAGTCCCGGCACGACGCGAGGTGCGCTTCGACCTTGGTCGTTGCGCTCGCAGTCATCCCTCCCGAAACGAACTCGCTGACGGTGTTGTCGTCGAGATGATCCACCGTCTGGGCACAGTAGCGCAGGTCGCCGGGCAAACTCTTTAAATGCAAAGACATGCGTGGTCGCCGAACCCTGGTATAAGGCCGGCTCACGGTAGACACCGTGGACTGCGCTGGGTTTCGCTTGCATCCGTTTCACGGGTGGGGTAGCAAACGCAGGATTTTTTAGGCTTTTACGGGTTTACGACACCTCCAGGAGACGCATCGTGCTGACCGACCTTTCCAAAGTTCGCAACATCGGGATCTCGGCCCACATCGACAGCGGTAAGACCACGCTGACCGAGCGCATCCTCTACTACACCAACCGGATCCACGCGATTCACGAGGTCAAGGGCAAGGACGGCGTCGGCGCCAAGATGGATTCGATGGAGCTCGAGCGCGAGCGCGGCATCACGATCCAATCGGCCGCCACGTTCTGCCAGTGGCCGCCGGCCGCGACGGCCAAGACCGTCATGCCCGTCCCGGGCTCGCCGATCAAGGCGACTCACTGGATCAACATCATCGATACGCCGGGCCACGTCGACTTCACGATCGAAGTCGAGCGTTCGCTCCGCGTGCTCGACGGCGCCATCATGGTGCTGTGCGGCGTCGCCGGCGTGCAGTCGCAGTCGTACACGGTCGATCGCCAGATGCGCCGCTACAAAGTCCCGCGCATCGCCTTCATCAACAAGCTCGATCGCACCGGTGCGAACCCGTACAAGGTGAAGGATCAGCTGCGCGAGAAGCTCAAGCTCAACCCGATCCTCATCCAGATGCCGATCGGCCTCGAGGACAAGCTCGAAGGCATCGTCGACCTCGTCGAGATGCAGGCGTTCATGTTCTACGGAGACAACGGCGAGACGATCGAGCGCGTCGCGATCCCCGCCGATCTCAAGGAGAAGGCCGAAGAGCTGCGCGCCGAGATGCTCGACGGGCTCTCGCTCGTCAGCGATTCGCTGACCGAAGCGATGCTCGAGGACAAGGTCACGCCGGAGCTCATCCGCGCGTCGCTCCGTGAGGTCACGATCGCCCTCAAGGCGACGCCCGTCATGATGGGCTCGGCGCTCGGCAACAAGGCCGTCCAGCTGCTGCTCGACGGCGTTTGCAACTACCTCCCCGAGCCGCGCGATGTCGAGAACATCGCGCTCGATCTCGACAAGGAAGAGGCGCCGGTCATCGTCCAGTCGGACGCGAGCAAGCCGCTCGTCATGCTCGCGTTCAAGCTCGAGGATGGCCGCTACGGTCAGCTCACGTACGTCCGCATCTACCAGGGTGCGATCCGCAAGGACGAGTTCATCGTCAACTCGCGTAACGGCAAGAAGGTCAAGGTCGGCCGTCTCGTCCGCATGCACTCCGATGATCGCGAAGAGATCACCGACGCGGGCGCCGGCGACATCTGCGCGGTGTTCGGCGTCGACTGCAACTCGGGCGACACGTTCACCGACGGGACCGTCAACTACGCGATGACCTCGATGTTCGTGCCCTCGGCCGTCATCTCGGTCGCCGTGAAGCCGAAGGATGCCGGCGCCGAGATCAACATGTCCAAGGCGCTCCAGCGCTTCACGAAGGAAGATCCGACCTTCCGCGTGCACGTCGACCCGGAGTCCAACGAGACGATCATCGCCGGCATGGGCGAGCTCCACCTCGAGGTCTACATCGAGCGCATGAAGCGCGAGTACAAGGCCGAGGTCGTCACCTCGCCGCCGCAGGTCGCGTACCGCGAGACCATCACGAAGAAGACCGAGTACAACTACACCCACAAGAAGCAGACGGGTGGCTCGGGTCAGTACGGTAAGGTCGGCGGCCACTGCGAGCCGTTCGATGGTGACTTCGAGTTCGCCGACGAGATCAAGGGTGGCTCGATTCCGCGCGAGTTCATCTCGTCCGTCGAGAAGGGCTTCAAGTCGATGATCATGAAGTCGCCGCGTCTCGGCGTGCCGGTCGTCGGTCTGCGCGTCGTCCTCAACGACGGTGGTGCCCACGCGGTCGACTCCAGCGATATCGCGTTCCAGGAAGCGGCTCGCGGTGCCTTCCGCGACTTCTTCCCCCGCGCCTCGCCGAAGATCCTCGAGCCGATCATGAAGCTCTCGATCGAGGGTCCGGCCGAGTTCTCGGGCAACATCCTCGGCCTCATCATGCAGCGTCGTGGCATCGTCCTCGGTTCGACCGAAGAAGATGGCAACGCGCGCGTCGATGCCGAGGTGCCGCTCGCCGAAATGTTCGGCTTCTCGACCCCGCTCCGCAGCTCGACGCAGGGCAAGGCCGAGTTCTCGATGGAGTTCGCGAAGTACTCCGAGACCCCGGCGAACATCTCCGAGGAGCTGCTCAAGAAAGCCGCCGCCGCGAAGGAAGCTGCTCGCAAGTAGTTCGTTACACCAACAAGCCGATCGCGATGATCACCATCGCGATGGCAAGTGCGACCACGACCGCGCGCCAGCTCGTCGAACTGTAGTTCGACAAGCCGGTCGCGGTCGTGACGCTTTCGGCGAAGGCGTTCGGTTTCGGTGGACCATTCGAGATCGGCGAGGTCCCGGCTGCGAGCCGCGGATGCGCATCGATCGCGAGCTGCGAAGCTCGGATCGGCGCGATGCCTGGGATCGTCGAATTCAAGCTGTTCGGTCCGACCCAGGCCAGCGGCGCGTGCAGCAGCGGCTTGGACAACGTCGGCGCGTCCTTGCCGAGATGCAACAATGCGATCGAGAGCTCGGTCGCATCTCGAAAGCGGCGCTCCGGATCCGCATCGATGCAGCGCGAGATGATGCGCGACAGCATCGGCGGCACGTTCGGGATCGCAGGTGGCGGACCGGCGAGCATGGCGGCGAGCTGGGCGGCCGGCCCCTTGACGTCACCAAACGGGCGCTTGCCCACGATCATCTCGTACATCACGACACCGAGCGTGAAGATGTCGGTCTGTGGCGTCGCCATGCCGGTCATCTGTTCGGGCGCCATGTAGTCGCCGGTGCCGATGATCTGGCCGATGTGGGTGAGCGCGGCGTTGTCGAGCACGCTGGACTCGGCGACCTTCGCGATGCCGAAGTCCAAGACCTTGACGTAGTCGTGGTCGGAGCCGCGATGTTCGAGATGAATGTTCGCTGGCTTGAGATCGCGATGGATGATGCCGAGCGCGTGCGCTTCGGCGAGCGAGCTGCACACGCCCCGCGCGATGTGCACGACGCGCTGCCAGGCGAGGACGCCATGCGCTTTGTAGTGATCGTACAAGCTCTCGCCCGAGAGCAACTCCATCACGAGGTACGGCGTGCCATCGTGAGCTGCGCCCGCATCGACGGCGGAGACGGTATGCGGATCACCGAGCGATGCGAGAGCTTCGGTCTCGCGCTGGAACCGCGCCGCGATCAAGGCATCGCGCGCGTGCTTCGCGTGCACGAGCTTGACCGCGACATCGGTCGCGGTCGTGAGGTCGGTCGCGATGTAGACCGCACCGAAGCCGCCAACGGCGAGCAGATGCACGAGGCGATAGCGCCCGCCGAGGAGCTGGCCCAGCCGCGGATCGAGAGGCTCGATCACGGTGCTGTCTGGATCAGTCTCGATCGGAAGCATCGTCGCCCTCCTAATACGGACAACTCGCGCCGGATGTTTACTCCGGCTTTATTAAGCTCGTTTCGCCATTTGGACGCGGTTTGGAGGGTTTGCGGAGCGGGAATATTTCGGCATGTTCGGGTAACGACTGTCCCGAGATGTAACCGTATGTAGGCAACCAAAGCCGTAGTACGGTTCAGCCAATGCTGAGCCCGACGATGATGGATGTCCCGCTGACGATCGATTGGATCGCCGATCGCGCAGAGCGCTGGATGGCAGATGGCGAGGTGGTCTCGCGTCGCCCCGATCGCAGCTTGTCGCGCACCACCTACGGCGCGCTGATCGGTCGCGCGAAGCAGCTGGCGCGTGCGTTGGTCGGCATCGGCGTGAACAAGGGCGATCGCGTCGCGACATTGATGTGGAACCACGCGGAGCACCTCGAGACCTACTTCGGCATTCCACTCTCGGGCGCGGTGATCCACACCTTGAACTTGCGCCTCCATCCCGACGAGATCGCGTTCATCGCGAAGGACGCCGGCGATCGCATGCTGATCGTCGATGACGTGCTCGTGCCGCTACTCGAGAAGGTGCTCGCGGCGGGCGCGACGTTCGAGAAGATCTGGGTGGTCGGCGAGCACGGCGCGTACGAGAGCTACGAAGCCCTGCTCGCGAGCGCACCCGCGGCGGACGAGGTCGCGTTGCCGAAGCTCGCCGAGACCGACGCGCTCGGCCTCTGTTACACGAGCGGCACCACCGGCCGCTTGAAGGGTGTCGTGTACTCGCATCGCTCGACGGTGCTGCACTCGCTCGTGGTCGCCCTGCCCGATTCGTTGAACGTGTGTCGCAACGACGTGCTGTTGCCGGTCGTGCCGATGTTCCACGTCAACGCGTGGGGCTTGCCGTACGTGTGCGCGATGACCGGCGCGAAGCTCGTGTTCCCCGGCCCGTACCTCGATGCCGCGAGCTGCCTCGAGCTGATGGAGAGCGAGCACGTCACCGCCGCCGCCGGCGTGCCGACGATCTGGATCGGCATCCGTGATGCGCTCGAGGCGAACCCGACGAAGTACAAGCTGCTGCCGACGATCCGGATGATCGTCGGCGGCTCGGCCGCACCCGAGCAGCTGATCCGCGACTTCGACAAGTTCGGCCTCCGCCTGCTCCACGCCTGGGGCATGACCGAGACCTCGCCGGTCGGAACGGTCTCGCGGCTCTCGCCGGAGCTCGAGCAGGCCGACCTCGACACCCAGTACAAGCAGCGCGCGAAGCAGGGCCGCCCCGTACCGCTCGTCGATCTACGCGTGCGCAACGAAGCGGGCGACGTACCCGCCGACGACAAGACCAGTGGCGAAGTGCAGATCCGCGGGCCATTCATCGCCGGCGGTTACATGGGTGGCTACACGCCCGAGCGCTGGACCGACGACGGCTACTTCAAGACCGGCGATGTCGCGCGGATCGACAAGCACGGCTATATCCAGCTCACGGATCGCGTCGCCGACATGATCAAGTCCGGCGGCGAATGGATCGCATCGCAGGAGCTCGAGAACGCGCTGATGGGCCATCCCGCGGTCAAGGAAGCCGCGGTGATCGGCGTCGCGCATCCCAAGTGGAGCGAGCGCCCCCTCGCCGTGGTCGTCTTGAAGGATGGCGCGCAGGCGACGAGCGAAGAACTGCGTTCGTTCCTCGCGCCGAAGTTCGCGAAGTTCTGGCTGCCCGAAGCCGTCGAGTTCGTCGATGCGATTCCGCGCACGTCCGCGGGCAAGTTCAAGAAGACCGAGCTGCGCGAGAAGTTCCGCGACCGGAAGTGGTAACTTTCTCACCGTGACGTCGGTCCGCGCAGCGATCAAGAACGCGATGTTCGACCGCGTGCCTGGCCTGCTCCGTCGCGGGCCCGCGACCAGCAAGCGCGTCGCGCTCACGTTCGACGACGGCCCCGACGAGCTGACGCCCCGCTACCTCGAGCTCCTCGCCGATCTCGGCGTGCCGGCGACCTTCTTCGTGCTCGGCGAGCTCGCGAACAAGCATCCCGAACACATCCGCGAGTATCTCCGGCGCGGCCATCAGGTCGCCGGTCACGGCTACGATCACCAGCGCTTCACGAAGCTTTCGCGCCGCGAGCTCCTCGATCAGTGCAAGCGCACCGACGAAGCGATCGGTGGCCAGGCCACCGGCACCTCGTGGGTGCGCCCGCCACACGGCTCGCTCGATTCGCTGTCGCTGATCAACCTGCGCACGTCGGGCTACACGGTCGCCTTGTGGTCGCTCGATTCGTGTGACTACACCGATCGCGATCCGGCCTCGCTCGCGCAGCGCTGCGTCTCGACCGCGGGCGAAGTCCTCTTGTTCCACGAGGGCCAGGAGTGGACGCTCGATGCGCTGCCGCGGATCGTCGCGGCGATCCACGGCGCCGGCCTCGAGTGCGTGACGATGTTCGATCTGTTCGCGCGCTAGTCGGAAGGTTGCGACGCAGTGATCGATGCAACACCGATGTCGGGTTACGATCGAGCCGTGATGACGACCGCGATGGATTGGTCGGTGTGTCTGGCACTTACGATGCTCGTCACCGTTTCGTGCTCGTCAGACACTTGTGCTTGCCTTGCATTCTTCCAATTCAGAACGGTTCAGGTCGCGGACTCGAACGGATTACCTGTTGGTGGCCTGAGCCGTTCGACAATCCGTCTGAGAGATATGAAAGACGTAACACCGCCGCCCTATCCGACGGCGATTGGCGAGTACGTCGGGGTCGATGACATGAACGTCGACGACTTTGCCGACACACCTGAGCCCATTTTATTCACGGTCTCCGGAGACTCGGGATCTGCGAGTACGAACGGACTCGCTCAGGCCGACGCATGTCACTGTCACGCGGACGTCACCACCGATATCTACTATCTAACTCTCGAGTGACCGCTCACCGTTAATCGAGCAAGAGAACACGAACAAACCGGCGCTCCCTCGCGCTCGCAGGCGTTCAGAGACCGACACGCGCTATGCTAGCATCGCCGCGTGGCCTACCGGCGGACGTCGTACGTAGATATCGATGTGGCTGCGCGCGAGCAGGATGCACTCCGCGAGTTCGGCCGCTGGCGCGCGCGGATCCGAACCCGGATGTTCGCGCTCGGGCTGATTGCGGGCTGCACGGCCATTGGCTTTGTCTGGTTTGTTCTCTGGCCGGGCCTCTACCCCGACCCCGGCGCGCAGCATGGGCTGCGGCTCGCGGTGGCGACCGGCGCGGCACTAGCGTGTCTGGGCGGGGGCTCGATCGCAGGGGAGCGTGCGCTCGCGGAAGGCCGGTCGCGCAAGCTGACCTCGCTCGCGAACCTCCATGACGTCGACGTCGTAACACTGGCGGCGAAGATTCGCAGCGAAGCGCTCGAGGGAGACCGGACGCAGTGCCGTTAGTTCATCGCCTCGCGGCCGTAAGTGGTAACTTTTCCCCTCGTGACGTCAGTCCGCGCTGGATCAAGAACGCGATGTTCGGGGCCCGCGTGACGATGTTAGATCTGTTGGCGGTTACCATGTTCACCGCTCTTGGTCTGGCGGCATCCTGCGCTTCCAACAACTGCCGATGCGCGACCGACTTCGAGTTCAAGACCGTTCAAGTCGTAGACTCGAACGGAACGCCGGCCGCAGGCCTCACGAGCTCGACGGTGCGGCTGTCCGATCACAAAGACGTCTCACCACCGGACCATCCCACTTTTCTGCCCGGCGAATATGCGGTCGTCGATGACCTGAACATCTATGACTTCGATGAAACGCCGGAGGCCATTTCGTTCAGCGTCACCGGGGCAGCGGGCTCCGCGAGTACCACCGGAACTGCGACATCCGGCGAGTGCCACTGCCACGTCGAGATGGTCGTAGCCGACTACGTCCTCGTGATTGACTAGTTACGAGGAGACCGAGGGGAATCGCGCTCGTCATTCGTCTTGTAGGGTGGTTGGGGTGGTTGGTCAGGCGCTGCTCGCCTGAATCGCGTCGACTCGACTCGCCACCTACACAGTCATGGTCTCCAGCAGGATCGATTCCATCTCGATCCTCGGGCGTTTCTCAGCAGCCTCCCGCCGGTCGAAGGCGCTTCGCGCACTCCCGCGGTCTGCCGCGCCGAAGACACCTGGTCATCGTGCGCAACTGGAGAGCAGGCTAGGTCACTCCCTGCCGCGAACACGCGAGCGCTGTACGGATCAGCAGCTCGAGGTCAGGCCTATCGACCTTCGCGATTGCCTGGTCGACATAGCGCGCAGCCTCGGCCTTCCTGAAGCCGAGGGTCGTCAGCGCTTGCTTTGCCTGCGTCACAGCGACGACGCTCTCGAACTTCGAACGCCCCACGGGGGGCGCCGAGCCTGCGATGCGCGGTTGAAGTCGCGCTGCACGGAGCGCCTCGCTTGCATCCATCGGATCGATCGCCGACGCGATCGCGAGCGATGACGACGACGAGGACGAGGACGACGACGACGACGAGGACGAGGACGACGAGGACGACGACGACGACGACGAGGGCAACGAGGACGAGGACGACGACGCAGGTGGATTCGCGTAGGTGATCGTGAGGTTCGGCGCCGAGCCCGTGATCTGAAGCTTGCCTTCATGAAGGGCGCGATGGTGTGCCGAACAGGTGAGGGTCACATTCTCTGCGTCGTGACCGCCGCCGTGTTCGCGATGCACGATGTGATGGAGATCGACGTTGCGCGAGGCACGGCAACCCGGGACACAGCATTTCCCGTGATCTCGACGCTGCACGAACCGGCGCACCATCGGCGTGATGTCTTGTGTTGCGCGCTCGGGTTCGCGATCGGAGCCGATGCGCTGCGCATCGCATTGGGCGTGCTCGACATCGACCGCATCGAGCGCGATCACCTGGCCTGCGGCGTCTTGCCAGCCCTGGTTGCAACGCTCGCAGATCGTGATCATCAGCTGGTGCCGCGCACGACCCTGATCCACCTCGCCGCCGGCAAAGTACGCGGCGCACAGGGCCTCGATCAGATCGCTATCGTCGACGAAGCCG
>JANXOP010000400.1 GCA_025357755.1 Kofleriaceae bacterium
CGGACCTCGCGGCGCTGCTTTCCACAAAAGGAGCAATGTAACTCTTCCATCCGGCCTCAATTCTTACATGTTCGCCGTCGGCGGCAATAGGCGTAAGCCAGGTTCCTTGGTGGGTTACCGCTCGAATGACTTGACGCAGCATTCCATCACCAGGGATCACTACATCTCCTGTGCGTACGGTGGTGATCTGCGCGGATCCGGAGCGAGCGTCCCGTGAACCCGGGTCGGTCTTCACGACGCTTGTCGACCTTGGTGGGAGAGTGTCGGCGGGCCGGTTCGACCTCGGGGGCTTGAACATGGAGGAGCTCACACTCCACCCCCCCGCCTGCATCGTGGTCGAGGCTGGCGACGATATCCAGCGCGCCTCCAAGACCATCCAGAAGATGCGGGATGGCGGCCCGTTGCTCGAGGTCCCGATCCTGGTCGCGATCAACGTGGCGCGCCTGCCCGCGCTCGACTTCTCGATCGGCTTCGACGATTTCGTCCTCATGCCGATCGTGCCGGCCGAGCTCTACGAGCGGCTCCGCCAGCTCGACTGGAAGGCGGCGACGTTCGGCTCCGACGAGGTCATCAAGATCGACGACCTGCTGATCGACATCGCCGGCTACGAGGTCAAGATCAGCGGGCGCCGGGTCGAGCTCACGCACCAAGAGTTCGAGCTGCTCCGCTACCTCGCCCAGCATCGCGGTCGGGTGTTCACGCGTCAGGCACTGCTCGAGCGGGCGTGGGGGTACCAGTACGCAGGTGGCACACGCACCGTGGACATCCACGTGCGCCGGGTGCGGTCAAAGCTCGGGGCCGCCGGTGAGCTGATCGAAACGGTTCGCAACGTCGGCTACAAGATGCGTGGCTAGCGACCATCTGCCGCGCCGGGCCGTGTATTCTCGATCCGTGGGACGCGCGTCCATCGTCGGTGCCGCCGAGACCAGCGTGGGCAAGGTCCGCGAGCACAACGAAGACGCGCACTTCATCGACCCCGAGCTCGGCATCTTCGCGGTGTGCGATGGCATGGGTGGTCACGCCGCTGGCGAGGTCGCCAGTGGCATCGCGGTCAACGTCGTCCGCGAACGCTGGGCGAGCGACGCCACCCTCGCGATCATCGACTCGTGGCTCGAGCTCGGCACGATCGAAGCGCGCAAGCAGCTGCTCTCGACCATCAACGCGGGAGTGATCGCCGCGCACGACGCGATCATGGCCGAGGCCGGTCGCGATAAGTCCAAGACCGGCATGGGCACCACCATCATCGGTGCGCTCGTGATCGGTGGTGATATCGTGTTCGCGCAGTGCGGTGATTCGCGCGCGTACATGGTGCGCGACGGCATCGCGATGCAGCTCAGCGAGGACCACACGTTGCTCGCGCGCCTGCTCGCCGCCGGCGTCGATGTCGATACCTCGAACGAGGGCTCGCGGTTCAAGAGCATGCTGACGAACGCGCTCGGGATCGGGACCGAGTGTAAAGTGGCGACGTTCGTCGTGCCGCTCGCCGACGGTGATCGGTTTCTGCTGTGCAGCGACGGCATCACCGAGTACGTCCTGGAAGCCGAGATCGGTGAAGTGCTAACGCAGCAGCCCTCGCCGGCGCGCGGGGCGCAGCGCCTGGTCGAGCTCGCCCTCCAGCGCGGTGGCGGCGACAACGCGACCGCGCTCGTGATCCGCGTGCTCGAGGCTGGCGAGACCGCACGTCCCGCCGAGATCCTGCATCGCGAGAACAAGGCGATCAACAAGTGCCCGCTCTGGGCCAAGGTCACTCCGCAAGGTCGCTTGCGCGCGCTTCGCATCGCACTGCCCCGCGACTATGCGGCCGGCGACAAGCTTCCGGCGCAGACGCTCGGCGATCGCGTCGCGTGGATCCTCGTCGATGGCGAGGTCGATCAGGACGGGGTGTTGCGAGGGCCGGGCTCGCTGCTCTATCCCGAGGCGTTGCTCAAGGATGCGCAGCTGCCTGATAAAGACGGGCTCGCGATCGCGCAGAGCGAGGTCCGCGCGCTCGCGTTGCGCTGCGACGATTTTTACGAGATTTGCGAGGACGACAACGAGCTCGGAGAGCTCCTGCTCGCGGCCCTCGCTGCCGAGATCGCGACGCGTCGCCGGCCGATGTCGATCGCCGCACCCCGGCTGGTCATCGGCGAGCACGCACCGGGCCTCGAGACCGCACCGACCGATCCGAACATGAAGGCGGTCATGCCCGGTCGCAAGGCCGAGCCGTCGCACCCACCGGCCATGGCCGCAGGTGTCGTCCCGGCGGTCGCGAAAGGACCGTCACCGCGCCTCGGCAGAACGGTCACGCCCTCGCAAGGAACGAAGCCGCCATCGAAGCCGACCGCACCGATGGGGGTCGTCGGACTCTCGTCGACCACGCCGGTGTCGGGTCGCGAGGAGACGATGCCGCCGCCGGTGTCGGATCGCGCGAAGACGGTCCCGGACGGTCGCTTGCTTCGCCCGAGCGGCGCGAGCCCCGAGATCATCCAGAGCGTTGCGAGTACCCCGACCGTTGATGACGACGCGATCGCGCGTGGGCCGACGGCGCCGATCGCCGTGCCTCGCACGTCGACGATGGATGGTCCGGGCGGCAAGCCGCGGGCGGCGGGCCCCTCGGGATTCTCGGGCCCCGGCAACCAGGCCGAGCGGT
This sequence comes from Kofleriaceae bacterium, assembly GCA_025357755.1. GTDB lineage: Bacteria > Myxococcota_A > Polyangia > Haliangiales > Haliangiaceae > JABFXX01. The sequence continues at coordinate 2,630 of JANXOP010000400.1, forward strand.
TGATCCTGCCGAAGGAAGAGCCGGGAGTCGCTGCGGCCTCGCTCGATCAAGCCCTCGGCAAGGCCCTCGATGGACTCGGCGATCCCAAGCCGAAAGCGTCTGAAAAAACGCCGCGCGGTCCCGCGCCGATCACCCGGCCCCCGCCGCGCAACGAAGATGATGACCCCGAGGTCGTGATCGAGGCCGACGAGCCCCCAGAGCGCGAGGCGCAGGTCGCCCGTCCGCGTGCCGAGAGCCGGGCGCGTGCGATCGGTGACCAGAGCGAACCCGAGATTTCGATCGAGCGCCTCGTCGAGTTGGAAGTGGAAGAGCCGATGAACTTCACCGAGCGCGACGACAACTCTTCGCCCGAGATCACGATCATTCCGCAGGGCCGCCCGATCACCGCGGACGACGCAGCGCACGTGTCGGGGTCGATCGAAGTGAAAAAGATCCGCTAGGGCCGCGCGTACTCGGTCAGGTCCATCTGGACGTCACCGAGCTCGGTGTGGGCGGTCATCTTCAGCGGCACGCGGTCCGCGTCGTCGGAGATCCACACGTCGAACGTGCGTGTCGCGGTCGCCTGCTCGAGCTGGAGGTTCGGCTTCGCGCGAAACGCCGAGCCCGACAGGTGCACCGTGCGGCGATTGCCGACCGCCGAGCCGATCGTCTCGGCGCCGACGAACTTGACGTCGACCCGCCAGAGCCGCTTTCCGCCGACGACATAGACCTGCTTCGTGGTGCCAGCGACCGGGCGCCAGCCGCGCATCTGCGCCATCGCGGAGTGCGAGTCGTGAACCGTGATCTTTCCGAAATCAACGCGATACGAATGCGGCGCCGGATCGTCCGGCTTGGTGTAGTTGACGTTCGCGATCGAACCCGTGAACACCGCGTGCGCGGTCGAGGTCTTGTCGTTCAACACGACCGTCGTGTCGAGGATCAGGGGCCGGCCACTCTCGGTATCGATGGTCGTGGTGGCCTCGTCGGTCATGTTCTTCAACAGCTTCGCGGCACCCGCGGTCGCGACGCGCGACTTCACGACGACCGCCTTGTGGCCTTCGACCTCGCCGACCTCCCCGACCGCGAGCTGCGCCTCCCCCGCGAGCATGCCCGCGAGGTGGACCTCGAACGCCATCGTCTCGCCGGGATAGAAGCCGAACTCCGCTTCCCCGACGGGAGCAGAGGTCGTCGCGGGCTGCGGCGGCAGCGGCATCGCTTCGGCGCCCGCGCACCCAGCCAGCACTCCGAACCAGATCGCCCGCATCCACCAATTCTGGACGAACTACAAAAACGAGCAAGTGCTAGCCTCGCTGGGTGGGAAGTCTCGGCATCACTCTCGGTGATCCGGCAGGCATCGGGCCGGAGATCGTGGTCGCGGCACTGGCCGCGCTGACGCCGGCCAAGCTCGCGCGTTGCACGATCTATGGCGATCGCGGTCCGCTCGAGCGCGCCGCGAAGCTCCTCGGGGTCGCCTTGCCGGAGGTCACGGTGGTGGGCAACGGTGACGGCGAGCATGTCGTCGCGGGCCTCCCCGACGAGCGCTCGGGGGCGGCACAGGTCGGCTATCTCGAAGCCGCCGTCGCGGCCGCGAAGCGGGGCGAACATGCCGCGCTCGTCACCGCCCCGATCTCGAAGACCTGGGCGCGACGCGGTGGGTTTCAATTCCTCGGTCATACCGAGATGCTCGCGGCGCGCCTCGGCGCGACCGATGTCGCGATGTTCTTCGTCGGGCCCAAGCTCAAGATCGCGCTCGCGACCGTGCATCGCCCACTCGTCGAGGTCGTGCTCGAGCTCACGACCGATCGCGTGCGCGGTGTGATCGAGCTGCTCGCAGCCTCGCTCGCGCGCGACTTCGGACTCGCCTCGCCGCGGATCGGTGTGGTCGGCCTGAACCCGCACGCCGGAGAAGACGGCCTGCTCGGCGACGAGGACCACGAGATCATCGCGCCCGCGCTCGAGGAAGCCTGCGGCACGGCGGTGTTGTCGGGCCCGCTCGTCCCCGACGCCGCGTTTCGCGATCACCTGCATGGCAGGTACGACGCGCTGGTCGCGATGTATCACGACCAAGGCCTCATCCCGGTCAAGCTCATCGACTTCGACGAGTCGGTGAACGTCACGCTCGGACTCCCGATCATCCGGACCTCACCCGATCATGGAACCGCGTACGACATCGCGGGCAAAGGCATCGCGCGGGCCGTCTCGATGCAGCGCGCGCTCGCGCTCGCGTTTCAGATGTTAGAACAGCGCGCGTAGCGCTTCGGAGCTGGTGATGATCACCTTGCGACCTTCGGTCACGATCATCTGCTTGCGCTTGAACTGCGAGAGGGTGAGCGACACGGTCTCGCGCGTCGAGCCGATCAGGTTCGCGAGCTCTTGGTGTGTGATCTTCAAGGCGACCAGCGTGCCGCGCGCATCGTCGACCCCGTACTCGCCCGCGAGCTTGACGAGCAGCTCGGCGAGCTTGGACGAGACATCGCGGAACACCAGTGCTTCGACCTTATTCTCGAGCTCGCGCCGGCGCACGATCATCAACCGGGTCATCGCGAGGCCGAGGTGCGGGTGCGCGTACATCAGCTCTTCGTAGTGGATGCGATCGATCTCGGAGAGCAGCGCGTTCTCGACGGCTTCGGCCATCTCGGTGCGCGGCCCACCATCGAGCAAGCAGCTATCGCCGAATAGCTCGCCGGGGCCGTGATAGGCGAGGGTGAGCGACTTGCCATCGCGCGTGACCTTCGAGACCTTGATCCGGCCGCCGTGGACCAGGAACAACGACCGACCGGGGTCGCCCGGCAGATAGATGACGTCGCGGCGGCGTGCTTCGCGGAGCTCGACCCGCTCGGACATGCGCGCGATCGCATCGGGTCCGAGCTCGGCAAGGAGCGGGACCTTGCGGAGATACCAGAGCACGCGCTTCGGGTCGGTCACCCAGAAAGTGTAGCAGCGCCCCTACCTAGTTGGGGGTTGGTTCGCCGCCTTACGATTTCGCCGCGTAATGGTTTCAGATGCTTGCGAGCGGAAATGATCTCGTTCGCACGGGTTCACACCACGATGTCACCGGGCTCACCGGACACGGCGATCTGGACGGTGACATCGCGCCACGCCGGATCACGAGCCATCCGCTCGGCGAGCGGCGCCACGATCAGATCCTCGATCGTTCTGCGCAGGGGCCGCGCGCCGAGCTTCGGATCGTGCCCGAGCTCGGCGAGTCGGCTGCGCGCTTTCGGCGTCACGCGCAGGCGAACGTTGCGCGCGATCAACCCGGGCCGCTCGCGTAGCTTCGCGAGCTCGAGGTCGACGATCGCTTCGAGCGCCAGCGGTGGGAGCGGTTTGAACGGGACGATGGCATCGAGCCGGCCGAGCAGCTCGGGACGGAAGAAGTTCTTGATCGCGCTGCTCGGATCGGGTGCGGAGCCTGGATCCGACGAGAACCCCGCGGGGCGTGGATCTGCCGCGCCGAGGTTCGTCGTCATCACGATCAACGACATCCGGAAATCGACGAGCCGACCGAACGTGTCGGTCAACCGGCCTTCCCCGAGCACGCCGAGCAACAGATCGAACGCGGCATCATCGGCCTTCTCGATCTCGTCGAACAGCACCACGCTGAGTGGCTGGCGGCGGATGCGATCCGCGAGCGAGGTACCCGAAGGCGAGGGCGTGATCATCCGCGCGATCGCACCCGGCGTCGTGATCTCGCTCATGTCGATCCGCACGAGCCGCTCCGCATCGCCAAACAAATAGCGCGCGAGTTGCTTGGCGAGCTCGGTCTTGCCTACGCCGGTGGGGCCCGCGAACAGCAGCGCACCGACGGGACGTTGCGGATCGTCGAGACCGGCCTTGAGCCGCGCGATCACGCGGCCGGCGACCGCACACGCGTGGTCTTGACCGATCACGCCGCGCTGGAGCTCGACCGCGATCGCGGCGGTGTCGAGCGCACGCTCGGGTGCGAGGAGGTCGACGGGCAAGCCCGACCACGCGGCGAACGCGGGCGTGAGCTCGGTCAACGTCAGGTCCGTGCGCTTCTGGAGCGAGCAGTAGTCGACGAACGCGATCGCCTTGCCGGGAAAGGCGGTGTCGCGACGGAAGGCGGCGAGCAGCTCGACGAGACGCCGCGCGGCGTCGCCCGTGAGCTTGACCGGCGGGTCGAGCCGCTGGCCGTACGGCTCGAGGAGAGCGACCACTTGCGCCGGCACCGCCTCCGGCACGCGCACGATCCGCATCGCCTCGATCAGCGCGGGGTTGCGCTGGCGTGCACGCACGAGTTCGCTCTCGTCGCACTCCGCGTACAGCGTCAGCTGGTTGCCGATCACGGCAGGCGAGAGCAGATCCGCGATCGACGCGCCATCCGACATCGGCGCCATGATGTCGGCGATCCGATCGACGTACAGCACATCGCTGCCGCCCTCGAGCTCGCGCACGATCATCAGGCAACGCTGCTGCCACATGCCGAGGTAGACCATCCCGGCGACGATGCGATCTGCGCTCGTCGCCCACAGCCGGCGATGGCCATGCGCGGCCGCCCGCTTTCCGCGCGAGTGGTCGAGGAATGCGCGGGCGATCCGGCGCACGAGCGCGGTCTTGCCCGCGCCGCGTGGCCCCACCAGCAAGAGGTTTGGTAGCCGTTCGCCGTCGAGCGTGCGCGCGAGCTGATCGAACGTGGCATCCGTGCCGACGGTTGCTGGCAGGCGATTCGCGCGCGCGACCGCGACCCAATCTTCGCCAACCGCTTCGAGCGTCGGCGCGGGATCGGGCTCGTTCGGCTGCTTGCTCGAGGCCTTTTCTGCCGCCTCGATCGGGCTCCAGTCGATGATCGATTCAAGGGGCTCGCGGCGCAGATCGTAGAGCGAGGTCGTGGCGTCGCCGATCAGCGCGGTGAACACGAGCGAGCGCACCGCCTCGGGCACTGACGCGAGATCCTCGGCGACGAACGACCAATCGAACCGCGGCACGAGGATGCGGTAGAGCGGGGCATCGTCGAGCTTGGCGGCCGCGTAGCCGAGCCGGAGAGGCACGGTCGCCTTCGCGATCACGTAGCCGCGTGGATCGGGGCGACCCGGATGGATGTCGACCTCGATCCGGCGGAGCTCGAGCTCCTCGGTCCACAGATACCGATCGGCTTCGTCCTCTTCGACGAGATAGGCAGCTTGGGGTGCGAGACGCGCGAGCGCGGTCTCGAGGTCCGCGGCCATCGCGGCTGGAGGCGGACCATCGAACAACATCCGGAACCGACGGAGCAAGACGGCAGACGTGAGGCCACCGTGGTGCTTCGTGACGAACACGCGGAACGAGCGCTTCGTCACGAGCGGCGACTCCATGCGAGATGCCACGCGCGACGCACCGCGTACGGGATGTCCTTGAAGGCGCCCCGATCGACCCACCCGGTCGCGAAGTCTTCGAGCTCGATCTGGAACGTATCGCCGGGGCGCAGCGGCGAGCGGTAGTTGATCGTGCGGGTCACGGCGAGGAGCACGTCCGGGTTGACCGGCAGCGCGCCGCCAGCTTCGAGCACGCGTTCGAGCTCGGCGCGTGCGGCGAGGTGCGCCTGCAGCGTCGCCACCGCACCGATCGCCGCGCCCCCGGTGACCTCGACGCGCACGATGTCGGGCTCGGCTGCCGAAGCGCGCAGCATCCACGTACCGTGATCGGTCGCGATGGCTTCGCGCACGAACAAGCCGCGCAGCAGGAGGACGACGTCGCGCACCGAAGGCGTGAGCTCGGCGAGTCGCATCGCGCGTGGATGATGCGACCGATCGTCGACGAACGCCGCTTCGTCGAGCCAGGCGGGCTGCGCGAGTGTATGGACCACTGCGAAGATGCCGCCAGCTTCATTCGAAGTGCCGACACGCGAGATCGTGATCGTCGCGGCGTGGGCATCGGAATCGAGCAGCGTCGGCAGCGCACGCTCCATCAGCAGCGCCTCGGCGATGCCCGCGATCAGCGCTTCTCGCGACGCCGGCGTCCGGACCAGCTTCTTCGGCGTGCGCTTGCTCGTGCGCGAGCGCAGCTGTTCTTGATCGTCGTCCTCGTCGTCCGGCTCGGCCGGTTCGCTCTGTTCGGCCCGCACGGCCTCGTCACGCCGTTTCGGGACCACGCCGAACAGCTGCTCGAGCGCGGCGAGGCGCTGGCCGAGCTCGTCGACGTAGTAGCGCAGCTCGCCGCGGGCCTCGAGCATGGCCGCCGCGAGCTCTGCCGAATCGCGCACGCGTGCGACCGCGGCCGCCGCGAGCGCGATCGTGGGCTCGAGCGCAGCGGTCGCGAGATCGAGCGCACCTTCGAGCACGTACGGGCCGGGCAGGGCGGCGCGCTCCAGCATCGGTTCGAGCGAGGCCTGGATCCGGCCGCCATCCTCGGCGAGTCGCACGATCCGGAGGCGCGCGGGAGGCGCCGTCGCGAGCAGGTCGGTCAGCGCCCCGCCGATCTTGTCCTCGAGCCAGCGCTTGACCGTACGTGCGCCGTAGCGCGGATCGAACGCATCGGTCACGGCGCGCCGACGCACCGCGCTGCCCGCGTATACGAACGTGTTGCGCTCGCGCAGGCCGCGGCGCGCGAGCAGCTTGCCGAGCTCCTTGTCCACGACCTTCGCCGCGACCTCGGGCGTGAGCGGCTCGAACGGCACGACCTGATCGATGCGATTGAACAGCTCGATCGGGAAGAACTCGCGCACCGCCTTCGCGACATCGGCGAGGATCCGATCGCGCATGTCGCCGAACCCGATCGGCTGCGCGTTTCGCGAGCCGAGGTTCGACGTCATGATCACGACGGCGCTCGCGAAGCTCGCGACCTCACCGGCCGCGTCCGTGAGCCGGCCCTCGTCGAAGAGCTGCAACAAGAGATGCAAGGCGCGCGGATGCGCCTTCTCGATCTCGTCGAGCAGCACGACACAGAACGGTTGGCTGCGCACGCGCGAGGTCAAGAGGCCCTCGGGGTTCCACGAATCGCCAATCAACCGCGCGACCGCATCGGGGCCCGACATCTCGCCCATATCGATCCGCACCAGCCGCGATTGATCGCCGTAGAGGTACTCCGCGATCGCGGTCGCGAGCTCGGTCTTGCCGGTGCCCGTCGGCCCCGTGAACAACATCACCGAGACCGGACGCGCGGGATCAGCGAGACCCGCGCGGACCTTCACGATCACGTCCGCGGCGGCCCGCGTGGCGATCGGTTGGCCGATCACGCGCTCGGCAAACTTCGCTTCGACCTCGCTCGCATCGAGCGGTTGGTCGAGCGTGATGAGGTTCGCTGACAGCCCGGTCGTGCGCGCGAGATATTCGAGCACGTGGTTCGGTCCGACCTCGTGGATGCCGCGCGAGCTCGCATCGACCGCGACGCGACGCACGATCTCGATCGCGACGCCGGGCCGGGCGCGCCACGGAAACAGCGCGGTCCCGAGCTCGAGTGCGGTGCGCGCGACGAACGGATGGAGCTCGATCTTCGTCAGCTCGACCTCGAGCGCGCGGATCTCGTGGAGCATGAGATGCGCCGTCTCGTTCGGCGTGGCTGCCGGCACCGCGACCAGCGCGAGCGCTTCGACGAGGCCCGGTGCATCACGCTCGAGCCGTGCGCGTTGCTCCTCGGTGAGCTCGGCCACGATCGCGAGGTCGCCACGGCGCACGGGCCCGCGGAAGAAGTCCGCGAAGCTGCGCTCGCTCTGGCGCGACTGGCCGAGCCGGCCGAACAGATGGAGGTCCTCGATCCATAGGATGCCGCGGCGCTTCTTCGCGTCGTCGAGCACGGCGAGGCAGCGCTCCTCCCACTCGCCGAGATGCGACATGCCCGCGATCAAGCGCTTGCCACTCAAGCGCCAGACGTGGAAGCACTTGTCGAGGTTCTTGTGGAGCGGATAGCCGTCCTCGACCAGCCGATCCTGGATCCACTGGTTGACGAGCAGCGTCTTGCCGGTGCCCGGTGGTCCGACGACCATCGCCGAACGCGGGCGCTTGCCGCCGAGCAGGTACGCGAGTCGCTCGCGATACGGCGCGCGCGGTACACCGAGGCGCAGCTGCTGGTTCGCAGCACGCTGGGTCTCGTCGACGGCGAGCAGCCGCAGGATCTGCTCGTTACGCTGGCTCGCGGCCCCAGCACGCGGATCCTTTTGGCGCGAGGGCAGCATGTCGAGCAAGGACATCGCCTCGGCCGAGAACGCGAGCGTGGTCAGCCGCTCCTTACCGTTGGAGAGCAGCGCTTCGATCGTGTCTTCGTCGTCGATGTCGGCCCAGTGATGACGCACGAGCGCCTGGGCAAGCTCGGGAAGCTTGTCGCGGTCGTCGGTGATGAACCAATGATCGCGACGCAGCGGGTGGTAGCAGAAGAAGTGCTGGCGCTCGCTGCTCGTCCAGCGCGGCTCGATGATCAGCGGCACCTGACCGGTGACCTTGCCGGTCTCGGCCTTTGCTTCGACGGCGAACCGCGCGAGCTCGGTGCCGATCGGAAACTGGAACAGCTCCTGATCGACGGATTTGGCCTTCTTCACGACATCGCGCAGCCGCTCGAGCATGCGTTCGCGCAACCGCGCTTCGCTGCCCGTGCCCGAGATGTACGAGGCGTAGCGGCTCGGCACGAGCGCGGTCCACTCGTCTTCGCCATCGCGCTTCTCCTGGAAGATGCCGACCGTGAAATGCACTCTCATGCATCACCTGCGGGCTTCGCGAGGAGCGCGAACGGGCTCGCGTAGACCCACAGCTTGTCGACGTCGTACGCACACTCGTGACCCTCGTGCGCGTACGCGGTGAGCAAGCGCTGACAGGCCGCTTCGGCGAGGCGCGGTGCGAGCTCGGACCACGGCGGTTCGATCTCGTCGCCATCGACCCTGACGCGATCAGCGGACACCGTGACTTCTCGGAACACGTTGCCGCGCGCGGCCCGGGGCGACGGTGGGGTGGGCAGCGCGGCCCATTCTTGATCGGTGAATTCGGTCTTCGGTTCGAGCAGCTCGACCCAGACGTGACACGGCTCGCCAGCGAGCCCGACGAAGCGCTGCAAGCCGGCCTCGAGTCCGAAGAGCAGCTCGGCGCCGACGCCAGCGATCCGGACGAGCGCGGAGGTCACGCTGGAATTGGCCATGCTGCCCTCGGCCCACACCCGATCGTGCGGCGGTCCCCAGGCATGCTTCCAGCTGGGGGCTTGCTCGCCGAAGATGTGCACGCTACCGCGCATGCCGAGGTGCGCGGCCGCCGCGC
>JANXOP010000015.1 GCA_025357755.1 Kofleriaceae bacterium
CCGGCGTGACCTGACCGAACGCACCAGGGTGCTTCGAGAAGCCCATCAGCGAACGCACGAACACGCCGCCATACCCGGGATACCCATCCGCTTGCGTCGTCGCATTCACGCCGCCGAGCTGGTCGTAGAGGCGGAGGTTGCCGTTGTCCTTGCCGGGCGAGTTGTCGTAGCCGAACAGGCCCATGTTGTTCGGATCGACGCCGACCAACTCGACGTTCTCGTACAGCGCAAAATCGGTGATCGGGTCCTGACGAAACTCGATGTTCACGCCCTCGTAGGCGTGATTGCACACCTTCAGGATGCGATCGCGAAGCTTGCCGTCGACAGCGCGCATGCCGAAGTCGCGCAGCTCCTCGACGTACGAGGGTTGGAAGTGGAGATAGACGACCTGCTTGACCGGCGCGATGTCGAACGCGACGCTGAGCCCCACGCCGCGCACGGTGGCGGCGGCGTAGCTCACGATCGGCGTCATCGTGCCCGTGAAGTGACCGGTATCGTGGCGCAGATCGAGCGCTTGGCCGAGCGTGTCGTCGGTGTTGAGCACGTAACGCACGAGCTTGCCTTCGACCCACTCGGGGATCAGGTACATCGTGATCTGCGCGGGGTTGCTGCCGGTCTTGTTGAACGTGCCGGCGAGCTCGATCTGGGTCACCGAATTCGCCTCGCCGCCGACGAAGCCGCCGCCGTGCACGAACACGTACTGGCCGAGGCTCGCCGCCGGCGGATCGACCGAGAAGATCTGCGAGGTGACCAGCGTGTACGTCGTCGCGACCGGCGCCGCGGCGACCTCGGCCTGCGCGGTCTGCTTGTTGACGACCGTGACCTTGCCGACGAACTGGCCCGCATCGATTCCCGCGATCTTCGGCGAGAACGGAAACACCGCCTTCTCGCGCGACAGTGGCTCGAGCGGAAGCATCGGGATATCCTGCGAGGCGACCGGGTGGCAGCTGCCACCCGTGTCGGGTTGGAAGCAGCCCGTGACGCGGGCGACCGTCGTGCCTTCGTTGCCACCGAGCAGGAAGCCAGCGCCATCGACTTCGATCTCGTCGTTGACGAAGTGCACGCCATCGACGACGCCGCTCGCCACGGGCGTCAGCGTGTTCGTGAAGAACAAATCCACGCTCAAGGGCTCGGTCGCGTACGTGTTGCCATCGCTGACCGCGACGACCTCGATCGTCGCCTTGCCCTTGAATTCGACGTCCCCGCCGACCTCGTCGAGATTGCTGCCCGTGATCGAGACGGTCATCGCCCCGAAATCGACGAACTTCGCGGGCCACTGGACATCGACCTCGTGACCGCCGGCCGTCCCGACGAGATGCAGCGTGGTCGCGCCCCATTCCTCGTCGACGAACGACTCACCACCGACGGCGATGTCCGTCCCCGGCACGATCGTCCCGGGCTTGACCGAGGCCAGAGCGAGGCCCTCGAGCCCCGGATCCGGCGAGCTCGACGTTGCGCAGGCCGCGACCACGATCATCGCGGCTGCGTACTGCCCGCCGCGCATTACTGGATCCCGAGCTTGAGCGCGTACGTGTTGGTCGCACCGGCGAAGCCGCGGACGACGACGTCGTAATCACAGCCGCTGCTGCAGGTCGACGGGGCGGTGAACACGGCATGCTCGTTCGACGTCGAGCCCTGGCCATGCGCCGAGGTGCACGTGCCGATGTTCGTCGTGTCGTCGCACGGCCAGAGGTCCGTGAAGTTCTGGTAGAGGTGAAGATCGAGGTCGCCCGCCTCGGTCGACTGCATGAACGTGAGGTCCATCGTCAGCTGCTCGCCGGCGAACAGCGTGACCTTGAACCAGTCGTCGTCGTTCGGGCAGATCTTCTGCGCGGTCGTGGTGTACGTCGGATAGACCGTCGGCCGGGCCTGGCTGAACGTATCGTCGTCCTCATTCAGATCGTCGACGCACGACGTCGTGCAGGTCTCCGCGGTGGTCGTGTAGTTGAACAGGTACTCGCTGCGGGCGTGGCCGTAGCCGTTGACCTTGACGTAGTACGTCGCGGCCGGCAGGCAGGTGTTGATCTCCTCGTCCGTGCCCGAGCTCGTCGAAGCGCTGACCACCGTACCGTCCGCGTGATAGAGGTGCAGGTCGATGTCCGTCGCGCCGTCGCCGGAGAGTTGGAAGTCGGCGCGCGAGCTCGCGGGCAGCACGATCTTGTACCAGTCGTCGTTCATGCGCGTCTGATCGGTCGTGCTCGGGCAGCTGACCATGTCGTAGAGATCGGGAGCGAGCGAGGGCAGCGACGACGACCGGCTATCGTTACTCTCGTACATGTCGTCGATGCACTGGCCGGTCGGCGCGGTGCACGTACCGCTCTGCGGGACGCACTGGTTGTTCTGCGCGCCGTCGACCGAGTAGATCGCCGAGGCCGAGCAGCTGTAGCCCGTCGGGCAGCCCGCATCGCACGACTGCAGGCAGTACGAGTCGCCCATCGAACCGACGTACACGCACTCGTTGCCGGTGCCGCACTGCGAATCGGCAGAGCACACCTGACACAGGCCCGCGGTCGACGAACCGCCCGCGGTCACGACCATCGAGTAGACCTGCGACTGCGTCGTGTGATCACAGTTGCCCATCGTATCGTCATTGTCATCGGCGACGATGACGTAGTACAGCGTGGCCGTCGCGCCCGCGGCCGAGCTCGCCACCGGGTTCGGCACGGAGACGTTGTACGAGCCGCTCGTCGGCGAGCCCGTCGTGCGGGTCATCGACAGCTGCGTCATCTGCGAGAGCACCGGCGTCGCGCCGGGGTTCGTCGTCGAGTAGTAAAACAGGGGTGCATCCTTGAGCCCCTTGTCGTCGGTGATCGTCGCGGTCGGCGTGAGGTTGAGGCGCGTGGTCTGGGGCGCGGGTGTGTGCGCGATCACCGGCGCGGTGCCCGGGCAGCTCTGACCGGCGGCCGAGCCGCGGAGCACGATCAGGTAGTCCTTGATCGTCTTGGGGTTGTCCGAGTCGTCTGCCGACAGGGTCAACGTGTAGCGGTTCTCGGACTGCTGCGCCTTGGACGGGCACCAGTGCCACTTCGCGCTCTGGCCGTCGGCAGTATCGAGGGTCGCGCCATCGATCAGCGGCATCTCCTGCGCGATCGCGACGGTCGGCGTGTCTTGATCTTCGATCACGACATCGAGATCGACGCAGGTCTGGGTCGCGAGGTCGATCGTGGTGCCGGTGCCAAGCGGCTGACGGAAGATGGGCGCGGTCGCGGAGCCGATCGCGGACTTGACGTCGATCGTCACGGTGACGGTCGTCGTGTCGCCGCCGTTCGAGACCGTGAAGTCGAACGGGTGCTGGCCGACGTCCGCGGCGAGCGGGGTCCAGCGAAACACTCCCGAGCCGCTTGGCGAGACCGTGACCTGGGCGTTGCCATCGAGGTCGGTGAGGTCTGCCGTATGGTAGCCGTAGGACAACCGGCCGCCATCGGCCGAGCTGCCATTGAGGTCGAGCTTGAGCTCGGTGCCGACCTGCGCGACTTGATCGGTCAGGCCATCGAGCACGGGAGGAACGCCGCCAGCGCAGGCTACTAGAGTAGCCAGCGAAGCGAGACTGGTCAGGGTCACGAGACCCTGATGCGTGCGGCGACTAACACTGGGCGTTGATAAGCGCATGGCGTCCTTCCCTGGCGAGGTCCGATGGCGGTCGGACGCAAGGTGGTAGAGCAACCGTCGGGCCACATGTGACCTCGGCGGATCTCGTTAGAATCCGTAACAAACTGCCCCCCAACAGGAGCTAAGTCCGTTAGCGGGCGACGGCTGCGTGATCTTCGCCAAGGGCGAACGAGATCAGGCCTTGAGCAACTGGATCCGCCAGGAAGCTCGGGACGTCGGTACCGCGGGCCGCGGCGAGCATCCCCAACCCGGCCAGGATCGAGCCCGAGGCGACGAGGCCGGCGCGTAACCCGGTGATCCGGAGGTCCCGGGCGAGCTGCTCGTGCTTAAAGTGCGGGGCGTCGACCGCGAGCGCGTGCGGACGCAGCTCGGCGAGTAGCCCCGACGGAATCAGCCGCTTGAGCTTCTGCATCTGGATCGCGATCGCGGGCTCCTCGAGGCCCTCCTGCGGGAAGTCTGTCTGGAATTGGCGGAGCAGCGCCACGACGAGGACACCGAGCTCGGCCTCGGCCAGGCGAGCAGGAATCGCGAGCGACGCCTGCGCCAGCTTGAGCGCGGCGCCGGCCGCGAACCGGATCTGCGTGGGCTCGCCCTTGGCGATCTCGGAACCGAGCACGAGCGAGACCGGCGAGGTCGGCTCGGCCACCATGGCGTAGGGTTGGCGCGTCGAGACGTAGACATCGATCTCGCCAAAACCGAGTCCGGTCGCGACGTCCTGCGCGTGCGCAGCCACGGGAGAATCCTTCGCGCGCAGCCGATCACCACGGCCGACCCCGTACGCGCGGAGATCCACACCGACGTGCTTCGCGAGCCGATCGCCCAGCAACGTGAAGAGCTGGCGGAGCTCGGGCTGGACGCCACGCGGGAACAACACGTCGTCGGATTCGGGATTGATCAACGGAGCCAGATCGATCCGGCGCGTCTCGGACAGTAGGATCCGCTCGGGCTCGCCAGCCGCGCCGAACAACGTCGCGAGCTCGGCTGCTGCGCGCGCGATCGGGATCGAACCGTCGACCCCCGCGGCCCCGCGCGCCGCCATCGCACGCGCGATCACGCGATACGCGACGCCATCCTTGGGATTGTTCGCGACGCGCGTGCGCATCGTGCCCGCGACCCGATTGAGGTGCACGCGGACCGAGGTCATGTCGCCTGCCTCGCGATAAAACTCGACGAGCTTCTGCAGGGCCTCGTCGTTCGTCGGCGCACCGTCGAGCGCGAGGTTGAGCGCGCGCTCCGCGCGCTTGGAGTCGTTGAAGCCGAGCTTGAAGATCTTCGCGACGCGGTGGAGATGCTGCGCACGCTTCTCCGGATCTTCACTCGACTTGACCAGTCGCTCGCACGCGCCGAGAGCGAGCTTCCACTCCTGTGCCTGGGTCGCGAGGTCCGCCAACCGGACGAGCGTGTTCTCGTCGTCGGGCTGGTAGGTCAGCGCGCGCTGGAAGGCCTTGAGCGCCATGCCTGGATCGCTCAGGCGATCCGCGTAGAGGAGGCCGAGGCGATACAGCAGGGTCGTGAGGATCTTCGCATCGGATTCGAGCCGTGCGCGCGCGAACAGTGCATCGGCAGCTTCCTGCCAGTTGCCCTGCTCCCACGAGATATCGGCGACCGCGGCATGCGCGCGCAGATCGTTCGGATCGGCCTCGAGGATCTCGCGGTAGTGCTTCTTGGCGGTCTCGCGATCGTCGAGGAAGTTGCGATGGAGCTCGGCGACGGCGCGATGGAGCTCGGTCCGCTTCCGCCCGTCGGTTTCGAAGTCGAGGCGCTTCGCGAGCACGATCGCGAGCTCGTCGTGACTACCGTCTTCCTCGAGCAGGATCCGCAACCGGATGAACGCGTCGGTGTGGCTCGGGTCGGCATCGAGGGCGCGGCGGAACGCGGCCATCGCCTGCCCGCCTTCGAGCGCCTTGTCCATGAGGACCACGCCCGCGAAGTGGTGCAGCCGTGCCTTCGCATCGGCGTCGTCGGACGCGGTGCCTTGGCGCGTCGCGGCCTGCGCGACATCGATCCACAGCTGACCCTTGAGCGCGGCGTTCCGCCAGCCCTCGAGCGCGGGCACATGACCCGGCGCGATCTCGTCCGCCTTGCCGAACTTCTGGACCGCGGCGTCGATCTGACCGATCTCTGCGAGCGTCTCGCCAGCGCGTGTGAAGAACGTCGCGACGGTCCTCGCATCGCCTTCGAAGTATGCCGCGATCTGTTCTTCGAGCGCTGCGAGCTCGGCCGAGCCGCCCGCGCGCCGCACGATCGATTCGAGATGCAGGAGGGCGAGCCGATGCTTCGGATCGGCGCCGAGCGCGCTGCGATACAGCTCGGTCAGCTCGGCATCCGGCCGCGAGTCACGCTCGGCGAGGCTGGCGGAATCCATGATGATCGCCGCGCGATCGCGCTGCGCGTCGGCGGGCACGATGTCGAGCTCTTGCTTGCGCAACCGGAGCAGCTCGCCGATCTGATCGGTGGCCGCGTACTCGCGCTCGAGCCGGTGCATGAGGTCGATGCGTGTGGGGTCGGCCTGCGACGCACTCTCGAGCGCGATCTGCGCCGAGCTCGTGTCGGCGCGCAGTTCTTTGTCGATATGCGCGAGCAGCTCGTATGCCTCGGCCTTGCCCGGATTGTCACCGGCGGTCTCCGCGGTGCGGAGCTGTGCGAGCGCGAGCGCGGTGAGTGGATCGGGTTCGCGGATCTGGGTCGCGATCCGGACGAGCGGCACCGTCGCGAGCGGATCGCCGGGCCGAAGCTCGAGCGCGCGCTGGTAGAGCACGACCGCGCCCGCGCCGTCGTCGTGCGATGCCGCGAGGTCGCCGTCGCGAACGATCCGCGCGAACGCGTCGCGCGCAGCGGCGGTGTCGGCAGCCGCGATGGTCGCCGAGCTCGCGCGTGCAGGCGCCGGACGATCGCCCGAGCGGCGGCGTGCTGCCGAGAGCAGATCCGAGACGATGGTGACGTTCGGGAACTGCTGTTCGACCTGCGCCAGGAGCGAGGTCGCGCGGCTCGCGTCGTTGCCATCGAGCGCGAGCTGGGCCGCACGCAAGCGCAGCGCGCCGGCCTCGGGCGTCGTACCGAGGCGCGTCGCGCGCTCTTCGAGTGCTGCGGCCGCATCGCCGAGCTCCTTGCGGCGACCTGCGGCGAGGAGCAGCCAGGCGGTACGGCGCGGATCGTCGAGGCTCGGGCCGGCGTCACGAAGGATCGCATCGGCGGTGTTGCTCGCCGCGATCGGATCGAGCACGTCGTGGGCGAGCAACGCGCGCGCGCGGCGTAGCCCGAGGCTCGCGGCGGCCCACGGGGCTTGCTCGGCTTGTTGCGCGCGCTGGAGGACCTCGCTGATCACGTCGCGATCGCCGAGGCGTTGTGCGAGGACGATCGCCGCTGCGTGAGCCGCCGGCGAATTGCCACGCGCGCCTTCGAGCACGCGCTCCCACGCTTCGAGGGCGGCGGCGGTGGTGCGCTGGATCTCTTCAGCGCTCGCGGGCGGATCGCTCGCGGTCGAAGCACCGACGGCTTCTTCCCAGGCGAGCGCACTGCGCAGCTGCGCGACATCGCGATCGAGGCGTTCACCCGGCTCGGCCGCGAGCTCGGCGAGCAACGTGGCGCGCGCCCCCCAGCGGCCGGCCGCCGCGAGGGCCTCCGCGAGCGCTTCGGTCAGTGCGAGCGAATCGGGGCGATCGACGTGGCTCTTCTGGAGCAGCTCGATCGCACCTTCGAGTTGGTTCTGTCCGATCAGCCCGAACGCGGCGCGCAGTCGTGCACGCTCGCGCTCGCCATCCGCGGCGACCGCGAGATCGACATCGATCGCGAGCTGCGTCGCATCGGCCGCGACGTGGGCGGTGCGCAGCTGCTGGCCCGCGTAGTCGTCACCAGGATCGTGCTCGAGCGCAGCCTTCCACAGCACGGCGCCGCGGGCGGGATCGAGCTCGGCCGCGCGCGCCGACGCGTACGACCGCTCGCTCGCGGTCGCGGCCGGGCTCTGCGCCCACGCTGCGAAGGCGGCACCCGCGACGATTGGATCTGCACCTGCGGCCGCAGTCTCGGCCGCCACACGCAACACGAGTGGCTCGCTGATCATCGCGTTCGCGCCGAGGGTTGCCGCCGCCTCGGCGACCGGGCCCGTCGTCCATTGCTGCGCGCGGATCGCGAGCGCCGCGGCAGTGACCGGATCGCTGACCTCGACCTGGCGCGCGAGATCGAGCAACACGCTCGCCGCGGCCGCCCCGTCGCTGCGCCCGACCGCCTGACGAATCGCGCCGATCCGTGCGCCGAGCGAGCTCGGATCTGATTCCGCTGCGGCCGCGAACCAGGTCGCCGCACCGGCACTATCGTTTTGATGGGCCGCGAGCACCCCGCGCGCGGATTGCACCGCGGCACGCAGCTCGGCATCGGTCACCGCGTGGGCGAGTTGCTCGAGCGCGGCCCCGAACTCTTCGGCACGGCCGTCGAGGAACGCGAGCTCGAGTTGCGCGAGCAAGGCGCGCACATCCGACGGCGCACTATCGAGGATCTCGCCAGCGGCGACGCGTGCGAGATCCTGCTCGCCGCTGGCGAGCAACAGATCGATGCGGTAGTGAGCGAGCGGTCGGCGTTCGAGCGAGCTGGCGACCGCGAGCTCGGCATCGATGTGACGTGTCGCTTCGATCAGGTCGCCGCTCGAGCGTGCGAGCCGGCGCAGGCCGCGAAGCGCGGCAGTCGCGCGTGGATCGGCGAGCAATGCCGCATCGTAGTGAGCGCGTGCGCGATCGATCTCACCGAGCCGCTCGCACAACCTGCCCGCTTCGATGCGTAGCGCGGCGGATGCCGCACTGTCGTCGACGGTCGCGAGCTCTCGCTCGTAGATCACGAGCTGGACCGCGGCATCCTCGTCGAGCTGCGTCGACGGCAGGGGCTGGAGTTGCTCGGGCAGCTGGATCGCTTCCAGATCGAGCGACGGCTCGGGCTCGGCAACTTCATCGGCGATCGGCAGCGGGGTCTGGAGCCGTGGGTGGCGGCGGCCGCTGGGCGCGCTGGCGCTGGCGGCGCTCGCGCCACTAGCGCCACGGTCGATGGTCTCGAAATCGGAGGGACCGCGTAGGACGTCGGTGATCGCCGGCGGCCGCGAAGGCTTTGACGAGCGCTCCGGCGTGACACCAACGGACGAGACACCGAGCCCGTACAACGTGCGCGTCGGATCGACGGACTCGACGTGGATCGGCTCGTCGCTGGGGTCGTCGGAGCCATCGGGGCCCTCGGGGCCCGGTGCTTCTTCGCCGAAATCAAGATCTGCATCCGGATCGAACTGAGGCTCCGTCTGGAGCATGCGCGGACCGCGCGGCACGTCGAGCCGAGTCGCGCCGCCGGCCGAATCGCCGCTGCCGTCGTTCGCATCGTTCGCATCGTTCGCATCGCTCGCATCAGCATCGTTCGCGTCGTTCGACTCGCCGGCTTCGGCGAGCAACTGCTCGGACGTCATCATGCGCGTCGCCCCGCCGTCGATATCGTCGATATCGTCGAGCGCAGCATCGAGACCTGGTGTGCTGTCGCGGAAGGCGGGACCGACCTCGTGGACCACCGATTGCCCCATCGGCGGGGTCTCGGTGGTTCGCCGCGCGCCCGGCTCCTCGAGCGAGACCTCACCATTCGCACCGACGGCGGCGGCGACGTCAGAGAAGTCGTCCTCGCCGGCGGGCTCGACCGGCCCGTCGTTCCCTTGGCTGTCGCTACCGTCGCTACCGTCGCTACCTCCCGTCACCTCGATCACCGGTTCGGATTCGCGCTTCGCTTGAATCAGCGGAACCTTCGTCGACTTCTCGGGACGACGAACGACGTGCGCGACGGTCCGGCGGGCGAACGGTGAGGTCGGTGGCGACGACGGCGCCGACGTCGGCGGTTCGTCGGGCTCGGCCTCGCCCGAGTCGGCGGCACCGATCTCGATATCGGCGTAGTCGTCTTCGTCGATCGGCGCGACCTCGGCCATCGGAGTCGAGAACGGTGGAGGTGCCGTCGGCGCCTTCGAGCGTGCGTCGGCGCGCGACTGGAGCTGCTGCGATTCGACCTCGCCGATGTCGGCGATCCGGGTGGTCTCGTTACCGAACGGCGAATCGTCCTGGCCCGGCTGCGAGATCGGGCCGAAGTTTCCCAGCGGCGTCGCGATCGGCGTGGCGCGGCGAATGATCGCCGGACCGGTACGCGCGGGTGTCACGGGCGCACGCTTCACGACCGCGAGCGGCGGCGGCGGAATCGGCTGATCGAGCGAAAATTCGTCGGCGTCTTCTTCGCCGGTCGGCGCGCGGTTGGGCCGCGACGCCGAGGTGTAGACATCATCTTCTTCGACGGGCACCGAGGCATCGACCAGGCCGGTCGGCGGATCGACGACGTCCTCTTCGTAGCCATCTCGCGTCGAGGGCCGCGGCCTCGCACCCAAGAAATCGCCGAGCGCACTCGGTGGCGAGCTTGCACCGATCTCCGAGAAGTCTGTCTCGAGCGGATCGCCATCCGCGGTCTCGCTCGTGAAGATCGCGGGCTGCGTCGTGACGCGATCGGCGCGCGCGGGCGCCATCGGCATGTCGAGGCGTGTTTCGTCGGCGCCCGCGCGATCGAGCGTGAGCTGGTCGTCTAGATCTCCTGGGAGATCCACCGGTGCCTCGAACACGGCCTCGTCGATCGTGAGGTCGGGCGTAGGCTCGGGCGCGTGCTCCGGAGCATAGGTGGCCGCGCGATTGCCGCGCGACCTCTGCGACTCGGGGCTCGGTGCGGGCCACGCCATCACGGGCTCGTCGGCCGCCACCTGGGTGACCTCGGGGCCGCTGTGCAAATCGTCGAACATCGAATCCCACGCGTCGAGCTCGTTGCCAAGATCCTCGTCGCCGAGGAACGGCTTGCCACCCGCTGCCGGTTTCGGAGCCTTCGGATCCTTGGGCGGACTCATCGCGTTCCCTTCAGGGCGATGCCGAGCTTGTCGCGCAGCTTGAGGTGATCTTCGGACACCGACCACGCCACGAGCTCGAGCGCGGCCGGGCTATCCGCGAGCTCGCGCCCGCCCTTGCCGACATCGAGGACCGCGAGAGCGACCGCGACGTCACCCGACCACGCGAGACCCGCACGATGACCGACCGCATTCGCGGTGCGGCGCAGCTTCTCGACATCGACCAGCTCCGCCGACTTCTTGCCGAGCTCGACGACGGCGTTGCGTGCCTTGCGTGACATCTTCTTCAACACCTTCGCGCGCTCTGCGATCGCCACATCTTGGTCGGTGACGAGCTCGGCGAGTGGGCCTGGCACCGCGACCTCGGCGGCCTTGAGCGCGGCGACGAGGGTCATCTCGAGCTCGCTTCCGTGGAGCTCCGAGAGGGTGGCGACCCCTTCCGCGATGCTGGCGACGGCGCGACCGAGCGCGAAGCGATGCTGCGGCATCGTGCCGGCAGCGACGTCGGCGCCGAGGCACAAGGTCGGGGTCTCGCCAGCAAGCGCACGCGCGAACCCCGAGCGACCGGCACTGATATAGATCTCGACGTCTTCGATCCCGAAAGCGACGAGCGCGTCGGTCACCGGCTGGTACTTGTCGCCGAGCTTCTTCTGCGCGAGCTTGTCACCGCGGGCAAAGCCGAGCTTGGTGATGTCGACGCCGGTCGCGATCTGAACCGCGGGCGCGATCGCACGCCAAAGATCTACGAGCGGCCCGCCGAGCTCGCCGCGCAGCCCCCGGCGCATCGCGTCGTCGAGCTTGATCCGGCCCGGCTTCGCCGGCTGCTGCCGGCCTTGCGCGAGCACCTGGCGCTGATCGCCGCTCGGCGTGCCGAGCGCTTCCACCGCGCCGAGAGCGACCCAGCGCGCATCGACATCGGCTTGCCACGCATGGATCTGTGCGAGCCGTTCGTAGAGCTGCGCGCGACCAGGCGTCGCGACGATCGCGGTGCGCAGGCTCGTCACGGCCCCGAGCAGCATCTGCGCGCGCGGTGCGCTCTCGAGCAGATCGGCGAGCTCGCGCACGACATCGAGGTTCAACGGATCGAGCCCGCGTGCCCGATCGAGTGCCATCCGCGCCGCGCCGCGATCGTTGACCTTATCGCGCAGCAACTGGCCAAGCCGGAGCTCCTCGCGCGCCTTGTCCTGATTGGTCGGACGCAGCCGGATGATCTCGCGGAGCTCGCGCGCGGCACGCTCGAAATCGTTGACCCGCAGACACAGCCCGAGCAAGCGTTCGCGCAGCGCGATGTCGTCGGGGTTTGCATCGACGACGCTCTCGAGCTGTTCGATCGCGCCCTGGACATCGCCGGTCTGTTCCGCGAGTACCTGCGAGAGCTGGAGCTCGACTTCGCCGCGCTTGCCGGGCCGCGTCTCGGCGGCCAGGTAGCGGCGCCACAATGCGATCGTGGTGACGACATCACCGGCGACGAGCGCGAGGTCGGCGCGGAACCGGAGCGCGTCGACATGATCGGGCACACCATCGAGCAAGACATCGAGGTCACCCATCGCGGAGACCGAGTCGTTCTGGCCGTGGAGGATCGTCGCGCGCTCGAACAGGAGAGGCGCCATCATGCGATAGCGATCGTCGTCGCCCTCGCCTTCGAGCCAGATCAGCCGATCGGTGATGACGGCGACGAGCGTGCGGAGATCGCCGCGCTCGCGCAGGAGCTCGAGCAAGCGCGCGAGCTCGGCTGCGCCCGGATCGACCGCGACGATCCGCTTGTATGCGGCGACCGCGTAGTCGGTATTGCCCGCGAGCCCGGGCCCATCGAACACCGTCGCGCTCTCGCGCAAGAGAGCGAGCTTCGCGACAGTGTCACCGAGCACGCGCGCGAGCGCGAAGCTCGCCTGGGCCATCGTCCCTTTGTCGCCCGCGCGCGAAGCCATCCGGCGCAGTGCGGCGAGCGCGCGGAGGTTCCCTAGATCGAGCTTCAAGACCGCCGCGACCACGACGCCGGCCTCGCGCAACCGACCGGCGAGCTCGAGCGCTTCGGCGCGATCGAGCTCCCACGTCGCCCGCGCGGCTGGATCGTCGGCGAGCGCGGCGCGCATCTCGAGGACCTCGGCGCGAGCGAGCAGTGGATCGACGGCGGCGAAGGCGTCGGCTCCATCGACGTGGGGCGAGGTAGCGGTCTCGGCGACGACGAGCAGCGCACTCGCGTCGTCCGGCGCGGCGATGCGCGCAGCTGCGACGCGCTGGTTCGCGAGCTCGAGGTCACCGTTCGCGGCCGCCATTGCCGAGGCCCGCAGTAACAAGGCGGCCGCCGCCTCTGGCATCTCGACGACCGCCGCGAGGCCCTCGAACGCTTGCGCGAGCTCGGCTTGCTCGCCGCGGCGCGCGGCGACGAGCGCGGCGCCGAGCTGTGGACCGCGACGGCTCGGATCGAGCGAGATCGCGGCGTCGAACGACTGCGCGGCGCGATCGAAATCTTCGAGCACGAGCGCGTACATCCAGCCGCTGTCTTCCGCGAGCGCCGCGCCGAGCCGCGGGTCCGTGGTCTTGCCGGCGAGGGCGGCCGTCGACTCGACGCGCATCACGGTGTCGCCACGGATCGCCGCGAGATCGCCGAGCGCGAGGGCCGAGGCGGTCGCCGCGACGCTCGGCTCCTCGGCCACCATCACATCGCGATAGACATCCGCCGCTTCGTCGATCAGCGCGGCGCGTTCGAGCGCACGACCGTGGAGGTAGTGCGCATCCGCACCCGCTTCGGGCAGTTCGGCGAGCGCCGCGCGCGCCGCGACCTCGCTGTTGCGATCATTGAGCTTGGCGCGCGTCCGCGCCTGGCCCTCGAGCGCGGCGCGATCATCCGAGACCCGCACCAGCCAATCATCGTAGACCTGCGCGGCTTGCGCGGTGTCGTCGAGCCGGACCTCGAGCACCCACGCGGCTTCGCGCAACGCCCGGCGCACGGCCGGGCCATCTGGCAACCCGCGCGCCTCCTTGCGGCGTTCGGTGACCAGCTCGGGCCAGCGCTCTTGCGCACGCAAGAGATCGACGAGCGACTCGCGCGCGAACGTATCCTCGGGCCACACCGCGAGGACCTGGCGATAGAGCTCGGTGGCGGCCTCGACGGCCCCCGCCCGCTCGCGCAATCGCGCGGCGGCGAACAGCGCGGTGCCACGGCGGCCAGCTTCGGCTTCTTCGGACGCGATCGCGACGAGCAGCTCGGCACGTTCGTCATCTTTGCCGAGCTGTGACAGCGTCGCTTCGAGCCGCCACTTGAGCGCGAGCTCCGTCGGGACCAAAGCGACGAGCTCGCGCTCGAACGCGAGCACCGATTCGAGATCGCCGTGACCGCGTGCGAGCCGGATCGCGCGCTCGAGGATCGGACGCTTGGACTCCGGCTGCGCGGCTGCTGCGGCTTCGCGCAACCGGCCGAGCGCGGTCTCGACCTGACCGAATGCATCCTCGAGCTCGATCAGCGCTTCGAGCGCAGCCGGGTGGTGCGGCACCGCCTCGAGCGCCTTGCCAAGCGCGTCGCGCGCGGCATCGAATGCGTCACCGCCCACGTCGTCGTACGCGATCAGCTCGGCGGCTTGAATGTAGAGCGCGGCGGCCGCGGCCGGATCGGGTTGCGACGGCTGCCCGGGGCCGAGCCACGTGCCGAGCAGGCTCGCGTTCGCCGCCGCGAGGTAGACCTTCGCGAGCTCGCCGGCATCGCCACGCGCGAGGGCATCGCGCTCGGCCGCCGACGCGAGGACGACGAAGCCCGGCGCGGTCGCTTCGAGTGATGCGAGCAACGCGCGTGCTTCATCGCGCTGACCGCCACGCAGCAGAGCATCGGCGCGCCGGATCGAGAGTGCGAGGCCACGCGACGGATCGGCCTCGACGGCCTGCCAGCTCTGCACGAGCTCGGCGAGGTCATCGTAGCGGCCGAGCTCCTCGGCGAGCTCGGTGAGATCCGAGAGCACGATCGATTCACCAGGTGCGAGCGCACTCGCTTGCTGCAGCAGGGCCCACGCCTTGTCGGGCGCTTCGGCGCGGACGAGCTGAGCTTGGCGGCGGCGGAGCGCGACGAGCTCGAGCCGCAAGCGCGTGGCGCGGTCGCTGCGCTCGGGCGCGCCCGCATTGCCCGCTTCGCTGCCCGGACCCGCCGGACCGAACGCGGCCAGGAGCACGGTCGCGAGGTGATCGATCGCGGCCGAAATATCGGCCGGCGTGCCGGCTTCTTCGAGCACGCGGAGCCGTTCACGTGCGACGCGCTCGGCCGCACTCGTCGCCCCCGCGAGCTCGGCAGCCTTGGCGAACGCGGTCTGCGCGCGATCGATATCGGCGGCGCGCCCCGCGGCCCGACCGACCTCGAGCCAGTACGCGATCTTGCGCGCGGGTTGCTCGACCGCATCGGCGAGCAGCTCCCAAACGTCGAGTAACGCGACCGGGTCACCGGTCTTCGCGATGACGCGCTCGAGCTCGAGTAACGCCCCTTGGTGGGTCGGTGCGATCCGCACGGCCTCGTCGAGCGCGGTCCGCGCGTCGTCGAGCTCGTTCATCCGATACGCCGAGATCCGCGCCTTCTCGAGCAACAGATCCGCACGCTCGTAATCGTCGCGGGCGTAGCCGACCTCGGCGTCGATCAATTTCGCGAGGTTCGGCCACAGGGCGCGGCGATAGAACACGCGCCGGATCGCCCACAGGTTGGGGCGCAGCGAAGGATCGAGGCCGAGCGAACGACCGAACGCTTTGACCGCGCGCGCTTCGTCGGCAAGCCGACGTTCGTAGAGCTCGCCGAGCTCGTACGCGAGGCTCGCGGCGGCAGTTGGATTCGTGATCACGAGCGCCTCGAGCTCGTGCGCCATCGCCTCGGCGCGCGCTTCGCCGCCGGCATCGCCGAGGCCTTCGATCGCCTTGTCGACGACGGTGGGATGCTCGAGCTGCGCCTCGAGCGGCAGCTCGATCACGATGTTTGGTTTGAGTGTGCCGACTTCGACGCCGCCGTCGCCGAGGGCGAGGTCTCCACCCGTGTAGTCATCGCCCTGCTCGGCCATCGCCTCGCGCAAGATCGATCCGGGCACGAGCGGCGGCGCGGACGGACGGCGCGCGCGATCGGGCAACACGCGATCGAGCGCAGCGCGCTCGCCGGTCTTCGTGCGCGGTGGTGAAGGCGGCGGGGAAGCCGGCATCGTGAGCGAATCGGCGGACGAGATCGGAGGACGCGCGGGCACCGAGATCACCGCGGTCGGGCGCGGCATCGGGATCGAGGGCGGCTTGCCGAGCGACGGCATGCCGGGGCGAGGTGGAATCGCGACGATGCCGCGCGGTGGCGGCGGTGGCGGCCGCCCCGGGAGCGGCGGCTTGATCATCGGCGGCAGGATCGCGCGCGGTGCGGCGGTCGGCGGTGGCAGCGTGGACGAATCGACGAGCTCGATGTCATCGATGTCGACCGATACATCATCGTCAGGACCGCCCGCGGGATCCATCTGGACCGTCGCGCTGGCGTCGACCTCGTCGGAGTCGTCGACCATGAACGCATCGATCCGAGCGGCAAGCGCACTCGCGCGCTGGCTCCGATCTGCGTCCGCGGCCGGTTCGACAGTCGCGTCTGACGACGCGTCCGCCGCCCGTCCCGCCTCATCTTCCGGTGGCGTTCCCAACCGCTAAAAGGATCACCATTGGTGGCGTTGTGTGTCAACGCGAGGCGCTGACATATCGAGGATTTGGGTCGCCAAAGTGGTACACACCGCCCTCACAATGGCCCACGTCCAAACGGCTGTGTTCCGGCTCGGCGATGATGACCTGACGCTCGAAGCCCTCGGTGAGGTCGCCCGGGGTCGCGCCACGGTCGAGATCGGCTCGGAAGCCCGCTCACGGATGGAAGCGTCTCGGGCGGTGGTCGACGAAGTTGTCGCAGGTGGTGATGCGGCGCCGGCGGTCTACGGCGTGAACACCGGGTTCGGCGCCTTGGCCGAGGTCCGGATCAGCGCGGCGCAGGTCAAGCAACTCCAGCAAAACCTCGTCCGCTCGCACGCGGCCGGGGTCGGTGCCCCACTCCCTCGCGAAGCCGTCCGCGGCATGATGTTGCTGCGCGCCGCCGTGCTCGCGACCGGTCGCAGCGGCGCCCGACCGCTGTGTTGCGAGCGGCTGTGCGAGCTGTTAAACGCTGGGGTCCATCCCGTGATCCCGACCCGCGGCTCGGTCGGTGCCAGTGGTGACCTCGCCCCGCTCGCCCACCTCGCACTCGGCATGATCGGCGAAGGCTTCGCCGAATATCGCGGCGAGACGATGCCCGCGGCCGATGCGCTCGCCGCTGCCGGCATCCCGGCACTGCTGCTCGAAGCCAAAGAAGGGCTCACGCTCCTCAACGGCACGCAGCACATGACCTCGCTCGGTGGGCTCACGATCCTCGATGCCGACGACACCGCGCGGATCGCGGATCTCGCTGGCGCGATGTCGCTCGAAGCCCTCAAGGGCACCGCTCGCGCGTTCGACGCGCGCGTCGTCGGTGCGCGCCCGCACCCGGGCCAGATCCTCGTCGCTGCGGGCCTCCGCGCGATGCTCAGTGATTCGCCGATCGCGGACTCGCACAAGGATTGCGGCAAGGTCCAGGACCCGTACTCGCTGCGCTGCATGCCGCAGGTCCACGGCGCGAGCCGCGACGTGCTCGCGTTCGCGCGCCAGGTGCTCGAGCGTGAAGCCTCGAGCTCGACCGACAACCCGCTGGTGTTCGTCGACACCGGCGAGATGATCAGCGGCGGCAACTTTCATGGTCAGCCCGTCGCGCTCGCGCTCGACGCCGCCGCGATGGCGATCGCGGAGCTCGCGAACATCAGCGAGCGGCGGGTCGAGCAGCTCGTCAATCCCCAGCTGTCCTCGGGGTTGCCGCCGTTCCTCGCCCCGGATAGCGGCCTCAACTCCGGCTTCATGATCGCGCAGGTCACCGCGGCAGCGCTCGTCTCCGAGAACAAGATCCTCGCGCATCCGGCATCTGTCGATTCGATTCCTTCGAGCGCGGGTCGCGAAGACCACGTCTCGATGGGTGCGACCGCCGCGATCAAGCTCGCGATGATTCACGACCACGTGCGCAACGTGCTCGCGATCGAG
>JANXOP010000023.1 GCA_025357755.1 Kofleriaceae bacterium
TCCAGAAGGGCGAGATCGTCCTTCCATCGGTACCGCAGGTCATCGACGAGCTGCGGACCACGATCGCGAACCAGGAGGCGACGGTCGAGAGCGTCGCGCGCCTCGTCGCCTGCGATCAGGCGCTCGCAACGCGGGCGCTGCAGGTCGGGCGAAGCGCCTGGTACTCCGGCGCTACTCCTCCGCTCGACATCGCCGCGGTGATCGCCCGGGTGGGCTTCGAGAAGGTGCAGGCGCTCGCCGAGACCATCTGGCTCAACGGCTGCTTCCAGGTCCCTGATCCGAAGTACGCCGCGATCTTTTTGCGGCAAGCGCGGTTCGGGCTCGCTCGCGCGGTCGCGATGCGAGCGCTCGCCCTCGCGTTGAAGCTCGACGCCAACATCGCGTACTTCTCCGGGCTGTTCGCCGATGTAGGTGCATCGTTCCTGCTCTACGTCATCGTCGAGAAGACGACCGGGGGGCTGCCCGACCTCGCTTCGTGCCGCGAGTTCGTACGCCAGCACCACGAACAGATCGGCGCACAGTTGCTCACCAAGTGGGGCTACCGCGAGGAGCTCGTCCGCCACGCGCGTACGCACCATGCACAACCGCGAGATCCGTATGCCAAGCTGTTCGTGCTCGGCACGGAGGCGGCGCGAGCGCTCACCGGTGACGACGATCTGACCGGCGACGGAACGACATCACCGATCTTCGAGCGCTGCACCACCGAGCTCAAGCTCGAGGCGCGAACCCGCGACCGGATCTTCGAGATCGCAGCCGCCGAGCTCGGGGCGATCGAAGCAGGGCTCGCGTAGGCGCAGCAACGCGCAGGTCAACCGCTGGCGTGTTCCGTGTTAGCGTGGGACTGCGTTGGTGGGAGGCGACGACATGTGGCCGCTCCGCGAGGTCTCGCGCCTCTCGCGTTTGTATGCCGCGCTCACCGCGATCAACCAGGCGATCGTCAGGGCCACGTCTTCCGACGAGTTGCTGGTGACCATCTGTCGCGTGCTCTGCGAGCAAGGCGGATTTCGCATGGCGTGGATCGGGAGGTACCAGCCCGGGACGCACGAGATCCGTCCGGTCGCATCGTGGGGCGATGACCGCGCATACCTCGCAACGATCCAGGTTCGAGGCGACGATACGGACCGCGGTCGAGGCCCGACCGGCACGGCGTTTCGCGAGGGCCGCGGCGTCATCAGCAATGATCTCTCGAGCGATCCGTCGTCGGCTCCGTGGTGGGACGCGCTCGCGTCGCAGGGATACCGGGCAGCGGCAGTCTTTCCGATCCGCGAGGCTGGCAGCGTGTCCGGCACGCTGTCGGTCTATGCCGAAGAGCCGCAGTACTTTCGAGAGAGAGAGGTCTCGCTTCTCGAGGAGGCTGCCGCCGATCTGTCACACGCGCTCGACAACTTCGCGCGTGAGCGCGAGCGCCGTCGCACCGAGGACACCATCCGCCGCGAGCGCGACTTCTCCGACGCGGTGCTGCGTAGCCTGCCGGGCGTACTGTACATGTACGACGATCAGCGGCGGTTCCTGCGCTGGAACACCAACCTCGAGCAGGTCACCGGCTATTCGGCGACCGAGCTGCCGGCGATGGACCCGCTCGATCTGATCGCGGATCGTTCTCGGCCCGCGGTTGCTACCGCGATCGAGCACGTCTTCGAGCGCGGCGCCTCGGTCGTCGAGGCCGAGCTGCGTGGCAAGCAGGGTGCGAGCCGCCCGTACCACTTCACGGGCGTCAAGGTCGTGATCGATGGTCAACCGTGTCTGATCGGCGTCGGGATCGATCTCACGGCGCAACACGAAGCCGAGCAGGCCCAGCGCGAGAGCGATGCCCGCTATCGAACGTTGTTCGACCATGCGCCAGACGGAATCCTGATCCTCGATCCCAGCGGTCGTTGTATCGATGCGAACCCGGGCATCTGCCGCATGCTGAACTACCGGCGAGACGAGCTGGTCGACGCGAACGCGGTCGGGGGGGATTGGCGCGAGATCGTCGCGACCGGCGAACGCGAGCTGCATCGCAAGGACGGCTCCGTCGTGCCGGGCGACGTGATCGCGACGGTGATGCCCGACGGCAACGTCCTCGCCGTAATTCGCGATGCGACGGCTCGCAAGCAAGCCGAGCGCGCGATCCGCGAGGCCAACGAGAGTCTCGAGCGCAAGATCGAGGAGCGCACTCACGAGCTCCAGGCCGCGCTCGTCCGGGCCGAGGCAGCGGATCACCTGAAGTCCGCGTTCCTCGCGACGATGTCGCACGAGCTTCGAACGCCGCTGAACTCGATCCTGGGCTTCACGGGAATTTTGCATCAAGGGCTCGCCGGTCCGATCAACGCCGAGCAGCGCAAGCAACTGGGGATGGTCCGGACCAGCGCCCGCCACCTGCTCGAGCTCATCAACGACGTGCTCGATATCTCGAAGATCGAAGCCGAGCAGCTCCAGACCCACGCCGTAGAATTCGATGTCAGGGGAGCGCTCGAACGCGCCGTCGCATCGGTGCTGCCGCTCGCGAAGGCCAAGGGCCTCACCCTCGAGCTCGTGATCGCGCCGGAGGTCACCGCGATCGTGAGCGACCGCCGGCGGGTCGAGCAGGTCGTGCTCAACCT
>JANXOP010000034.1 GCA_025357755.1 Kofleriaceae bacterium
GTCGATCGCCGCGTGATCGCCAAGCGCGTGTTCGACGGGCTCGCGCGCCCTGCGCTGTGGCCGATCTGGCCGGGTGGTCCGGTCTCGGGGAGCGAACTACCGGTGCCCGATTTCGATCCGGCCGGCGCGAGCAAGCTCCTCGATGCTGCCGGGTGGATCGATTCGGACAAGGACGGCATTCGCGACCAGGCCGGCAAGCAGCTCCGGCTCACGCTGATCGGTGCCGAGCGGCCCGCGCTCAAGGAGACCAGCTCGGGCCCGCCGATCAAGACCGAGCGCGAGATGTTCGTGGAAGCGGCGCGGCGCGCGGGCGTGATCATCGACGTGAAGACCGGTGGCGATGCGTTCTTCGACAAGCGCCGCAGCGACGGCTCGTGGGACATCGTCGAGCAACAGTTCGGAGGGATGGTCGATGGCGACATCACGAACCTCGTCGCCGGCAAAGATCCGGCGCGCCCCGGTCAACCGCGCGTCGATCGCACGCTCGATGCCATGGGTGCCGCGTGGGATCCGAGCGAGCGCGCCCGGCTCGCGCCGGAGCTCGCGGCAGGCCTCGCCGAGACCTGGCCGATCGCGGGCATCGTCGCGGAAGCGCCGCAGGGCCTCGTCCACAAGCGGGTCGCGAACGTGCATGTCTGGGACGGCTGGATCGATCTCTCACAGCTCAGCTTTGTCGACGACAAAGCGCCCTGAATCCGCGCTACATCTACGAGGTGGCGACCCCGGCACGCAGCCAGAGCAACTTGCGCACGGCGCTCGATGCGACGTTCGCCGCGTTGCCCGCACAGCTCGCCGCTTCCGGTAGTGGCGCCTCGACGTGTCGCGCGATCGCCGAGGTCTACGATCGCGAGCTCGCCGCGCGGTTCGCCGCGGCGACGGCCGACCTCACCGCACCACTCGCGCTGATCGCGACGGGAGGCTGGGCGCGACGCGAGCTCGCGCCGTACTCCGATATCGACTTCGTCGTGCTCCACGATGGCGAAGAAGCCGCGGCGCGCGAGCTCTCGGATCGGTTGCTGTATCCCCTGTGGGACGACAAGCTCGCGATCGGGCACGCGGTGCGCGAGCCTCGGGCGGCAGCGCGCCTGGCGCAGGACGACGTCGCGACCGCGACGGCCTTGCTCGACGCCCGCCACATCGCTGGTGATCGCGGGCTGACCCGCGACCTCGTGCGCGCGACCCTGATCGCGCTCGCGCCCGAAGGCAATCCGAACGAGCTGATCACCAAGCTCGCGATGGAGAACCGCGCGCGTCACGAAAGGTTCGGTGCCGCGATCTACGTGCTCGAACCGAACCTCAAGCAGGGCATCGGGGCGTTGCGCGATCTTTCGACGGCGCTGTGGGCGGCGGCGGTGCGGTGGGCGCCGCCGAGTCCGGACCTGCATCCTGGCGAGCCGCTGACGGCGGAGGCCTTGATCGCGAGCCTGACCGCGGCCGGGCAGCTCACGCGCCGTCAGGCGGTCGTGCTCGAGGCGGCGCGCGACTTTTTTCTTCGGCTGCGCGCGCTCGTCCAGCTCGCGGCGACACGCCGGTTCGATCAACTCACGTTCGAGCTCCAGGAGGCGATCGCGCCGGAGCTGTATCCGACGGCCCACGCGGGCCCGGCGACCGGGGTGCGCGCGGCGGTCGCCCCGGCGGTCGAGGCGCTGATGCGCGATTACTATCTGCACGCGCGCGGCGTGGTGCAGGTCGCCGAGCGCTTGCTCGAATCGGCGCGCGTGCCCGCGCGCGGCACGCCGCGGATCCACGCGGTCGACGAGACGTTCATCACCTTCAACGGCGAGCTCGCTCTCGAGGATCCGCGCTGGTTCACCGAGCGACCGTCCGAGATGGTGCGGTTGTTCCGCACGGCGCTCGCCGAGAACGTAGCGATCTACGGCGACACCAAGGAGCTCGTCGCCGAGCAGATCGCGCACGATCCGCAGCCGCTCGCCAACGATCCGCTCGCCGCGCGGCTCACGCTCGAGGCGCTCACCGATCTGCGCGACCGCGGTATGCCCTCGATGTTCGAGCAGATGCACCAGCTAGGCATCCTCGGTGCGGTGATGCCCGGGTGGGCGCCGTGCACCGCGCGTGTCCAGCACGACCTGTACCACGTGTACACCGTCGACCAGCACCAGCTCTACGCACTCGCGATGCAGAAGCGGCTCGCGCGTGGCGAGCTCGCGAGCGAACATCCGCTCGCGACCGATCTGTGGAAGACGATCACGCACCCGGCACCGCTACTGCTCGCCACGCTGCTCCACGATGTCGGCAAGCCGCTCGGCAAGGGCCACGCCGAGAAGGGCGCCGTGATCGCGGGCCAGGTCGCGCGCAAGTTCGGCCTCGACGAGACCGACGCCGACACCGTCGAGTTCTTGGTCCGCCAGCACCTCACCATGTCGCATCTCTCGCAACGCCGCGATCTCTCGGATCCCGAGGTGGTCGAGCGGTTCGCGCGGACGGTCGGCAGCGAACGACGGCTCGCCGAGCTCTACCTGCTCACGCTGTGTGACGCCGCGATGACCGCGCCCGACAACCTGACCGCGTGGAAGGAGGGCCTCTTGCGCGAGCTGGCGCTGCGTGCGCGCGCGTTCTTCCGCGGTGAAGCCTCCACGTCGCAAGAAGACCAGCGTCGCGACGAGACGCGCGACAAGGCGATGGCTCTCCTTGCCGACGATCCCGCGGCGCGCGCGATGCTCGACGGCGCCGATCCGCAGCTCTTGATCCAGCTCACCGCGCGCCAGGCCGCACGGCACGCGAGGCTCGCCGCCTCCACGGCGGGCAAGGATCCGCGCGTCGCGATCGAGGTCCACGGCTTTCCGATGAAGGGCCACTCCGAGCTCGCCATCGTCGCGCCCGATATGCCGGGCGTGCTCGCCGCGATCGCGGGCGCGCTGACCGCGAATCGCGTCGACGTGCTCGGCGCGATCCTGGGCCACACCGATACCGCACCGGGCCTCGTGCTCGACGTGTTCTTCGTGCGCGATCTCAAGGGTGAGGCGATTCCCGATGACGACGCGCGCTGGAACAAGTTGCGCGACGACCTCCGCATCGTCCTGGATGCGACCGCGCCCGAGCACGCGACCGCGGCGCTGATCAAGCGGCGGCGGCCGCAGAACGGCCTGCCGGTCCGTGTGACGCCGAGCGTGTCGACCGAGATCAAGCTCCACGACGACTCGACGCAAGCGACGATCATCGAGGTCCAGACCCGCGATCGCGTCGGCGTGCTGTTCGCGATCACCCAGACGCTCGCCGCGCTCGATCTCGATATCTCGCTCGCGAAGGTCTCGACCGAGGGCGAGAAGGTCGCCGACGTGTTCTTCGTGACGCGGGGTGGCCATCGCATCACCGACGACGCCGAGCGCGCGACCTTGATCGAGCACCTCCAGGCGGCGGTCGAGGCGGTCTAGTGTCCGCGATCGATCTGCCACCCGGCATGGGCCTGCGCGGCACGGCGCTCGCGATGTTTCGCGCGCCGCTCAACGCGCGCTGGCTCGCACGGGTCTCGTTGATCGCGGTCGTCGTGCTCGGCGGGATCACGTGGGCGTTCGTGTCGCGCCATCCGTATCATCGCCACGCGAGCGCGCAGGTCGTGCTGCCGGTCGCGTTCTTCATGTTCTCCGCGCTCGGGTTCATCGTGCGCTCCGCGCGGCTCGAGATCACGCGTGATGGCGTGCGCTGGGGTTGGACATCGCTGAACTTTTCGCAGACCGCAGCGCACTGGAAGTGCGCCCACGTGTGGAGCGATGGCATCACGCTGGAGCGCAAGCGCGGTGGCACGTGGTTCCTCGGGGGGCGCGATTGGGACCGCTTCGAGGCACTCGTGCGCCAGCTCCGCCGCACCGAGCTTCCGTTCGAGGATCACCCCACCAAGGCGCCGCTGCGCGCTCGGATGCAGAGCTACGGCAAGTTCCTCGATGGGATGCTCGTCGGCTCGATCGTAGCTTCGCTCGGCGTGATGCTGTGGGCGGCGTGATGCTACGGGCGGTGTAACGCCGTCCACAGTTCACGCCCCGTGAAGTCGCGCTTGCCGCCGGTCTCGGCGGCGCGCACGAGGGCGACCAGCTTGGCGTTGATCGGCGCGCGCCGACCGAGCTGCTTCGCGAGCCGCACCAGCTCGCCCTGCAGGAACTCGATCTCGGTCGGGCGGCCCGCGGTGAAGTCATCCTGCATCGACGAGCGCGCCTGCGGATCCACGGCCGCCACGCGCTGCGCGATCCTCCGAAATGCCCAGTCGGGCATCGGCAACACGCGCGCGACCCAGCGCGGTGGCAACGCGAGCAGCTTCGCGACGGGCTGTTGCGCGGCCTCGAGCAGATCGAGCGCTTCGGTCTGCGCCGCTGCGAGGCAGCGCCGGAAGCTGCGATCCGCGAGCTCGTCGAGCAGCGGCTTGCCCGACAGCGCGTTGATCGCGTTGTTGAGGTTCATCACGAGCTTGCCCCACAGCACGGCCGGCATATCGCTGCGGGTCTCGAGCGGCAGGGCGGCGTTGCGGCACGCGATCACGAATGGTTCGACCGTCGGATGCGCTTCGACCATCAAGTTGCCCGAGGTCCCGCGGTGATAGTGACCGGGCTCGGTGCGCGCGACATTGAACGGCACCATGCCGGCGAGCACGACCCGACCGGGCAGGGCGGCACGCAGCGCCTCGGCATTCGCGATGCCGTTCTGGAGGCTCACGATCACGGCGCTGCCTTGACCGGCGAGCTCGCGCGCCGCGTTCGCCGTTGCGGCGGACTTCACCGTGACGAGCACGATGTCGGCTTCGCGAGCGGCCGCGACGTCGGTCGCGAGCTTGGGATGAACGGTCCAGACCGTGCCGTCGAGATCGGAGAGCTTCAAGCCGTCGCGCAGCTCGTCGAGCACGCGAGGTCGGCCGATCAGCGTGACATCGGCGCCTCCGGCCGCGAGCCTGCCACCCACCCAGCAACCGATCGCGCCTGCGCCGAACACCGCGAGCTTCACGCGGCCAGCATACGTGCTACGGCTTGGTGCCGAGGGTGATCCACAACAAGAACAGCTTGTAGTTGGGATCGTTGACGTCGAGGAACGTCGCGTTCGGGTGGTTTTGCGGCGGCGTGGTCTCGAACAGCGGTTTCGTCAGGAACGTCGACATCGCTGGCGTGGTCGCATTGATGACCCCGACCGCGGCCTTGATCGCCGCGAGCACCACGGCGGGATCGGTGTTGTCGTAGGGCAAGACGGAGCCGGCACCTGTCAGATTGTGGCAGCTCGCGCAGCCGAGCCCGCCCTTCGAAGCCTTCTGCAACCGCGGATAGATGTCGGTCGCGAACGAGGGATCGGTGATCGCGGCGGTCGAGGAGTTTGCCTGCAGTCCGCCGGAGAGGGCGAGGGTCGCGCCGCCCGCGGTGATCGTCACGCTCGTCGTGTGCGTCGCGGCCGCAGCATTCGCATCGGTGTAGTTGACCTTGAGCGTGTAGGTGCCGGGTGGCGCGTTGAGGAGCGCGACCCGGGCGCGCGCAGGAGCCGCGCCGAAGGCCGTCGACATCGTGAGGGAGGGATCGACATCGGCGGCGTTCATGAAGAACGGCGCCGAGACGCCGGTGACCAGCGCCCCGTTGCCATCGACGAGCGTGATCGCTGCTGGCAGAATCCCTGCGAGCGGATCGCCCAGATCGTTCTGGAGCTCGGCGATGAGGATCGTGCCGCTCACGGCCGTGACGTTCGCCGTCGCGAACTGGCGCCCGACATCGCCAGATGCGAGCGCGTAGAGATTCTCGATCACCGGGAGCTGAGCGACGACGGTCGTGGCGTTGCGCGTGTTGAGGAAGTTGTTCCTGGTCGAGGTCGCGAACAGCTTCGAGCCAACCGCGACCTCGAACGAGTACGTACCATCGGCTGCGGTCGTCGTCGCGAGCTCGGGCTGGAGCCCGACGGTCGTGATGGCGGTCGCCGCGAGCGGATCGCCGGTGAAATAATCGAGGACCTTGCCGGAGACCTTCGCGGTCGTGACGTCAGACCCGCCGTCACCCGGTGCATCCACCGCGAGGCTGCCATCGGTCGTCGGCTGGTCCGGCGGCGCTTTGCCCTCGCAACCGAAAACGATCAGACCGATGCAAAGCCAGGCGTGACGCATGAGATATCTCCGAGGAACATCAACAACGGTGCCAACATACGAGGCGCCTTGCCAGGTGCGTGCGCGACTTGCGCATGGGAGTCGATACCCCATGGGTGGGGATTCATGCACCGGGCAATGCCAGCAACTATGCGGGGATAGGGGCGGGGCCAGGGGCACGCGTTGCGACGATCAGACCTCTCCACTAGAGTGCGCCATGATCGAGGACAAACTTCGCGAGGCCCTGACCTTCGACGATGTGTTGCTCGTCCCAGCGTTCAGCGAGGTCATCCCGCGGGACGTGGACGTCGCGACCCGGCTGACCGCTGCGATTCCACTGCGCATGCCGCTGGTTAGCTCTGCGATGGATACGGTGACCGAATCGGCGACCGCGATCCGGATGGCGCGGGAAGGCGGCATCGGCTTCATCCACAAAAATCTCACGATCGACGAGCAGGCGCGCGAGGTCAACCGCGTGAAGAAGGCGCAGTCCGGCATCATCGTCGATCCGCTGACCATCGCGCCCGATCGCACGCTCGAGCAGGCGCTCGCGATGATGCGCCACCATCGGATCAGCGGGCTGCCCGTGATCGATGCGGATCGCAAGCCGATCGGGATCCTCACGAACCGCGATGTTCGGTTCGAGAAGCGGATGTCGCTGCAGGTCGGCGAGCTGATGACGAAGGATCCGGTCTCGGTGAAGGAGGGCGTGTCGCTCGAAGAAGCGCGCGAGCTCCTCCACAAGCATCGGATCGAGAAGCTGCTGGTCGTCGATGCACGGGGCGCCTTGAAGGGCCTGATCACGATCCGCGATATCGAGCAGGCAGAGGCTCACCCCACCGCCGCGGTCGATGACCTCGGGCGGCTCCGCGTCGGCGCAGCGGTCGGCGTCGGCGCCGATCGCGATGCGCGGATCGATGCGCTGCTCAACGCGGGCTGTGATGTCGTAGTGATCGATACCGCACACGGGCACAGCAGCGGCGTGCTCGAGGCCGTGCGGGCCACGCGCAAGCGGTTTCCGAAGCTCCAGCTCGTCGCCGGCAACGTCGCCACCTACGAGGGCACGAAGGCGCTGATCGACTGCGGCGTGAACGCCGTCAAGGTCGGCGTCGGTCCGGGCTCGATCTGCACCACGCGGATCGTCGCGGGCGTCGGCGTGCCGCAGCTCACCGCGATCGCCGATGCGGTCTCTGCCGCGAAGGGCACCGGCGTCGCGATCATCGCGGACGGCGGCATCAAGTTCTCGGGCGATGTCGCGAAGGCGCTCGCCGCGGGCGCCGATACCGTGATGATCGGCTCGCTGTTCGCCGGCACCGACGAAGCACCGGGCGAAGTGATCCTCTACCAAGGTCGGAGCTACAAGTCGTATCGCGGCATGGGCTCGATCGGCGCGATGAAGGAAGGCTCGAAGGATCGCTACTTCCAGGCCGACGTCTCGAACGATACGCCGCAGAAGCTCGTGCCCGAGGGCATCGAGGGCCGCGTGCCATACAAGGGTGCGCTGCGCGAGTCGATCTATCAGCTCGTCGGGGGGCTGCGCGCGTCGATGGGCTACATCGGCTGCGCCACGATCGCCGAGATGCACGAGAAGGCAAAGTTCGTAAAAATTTCAGCGTCGGGCCTACGCGAGAGCCACGTCCACGACGTCATCATCACGAAGGAAGCCCCGAACTACCGGGTGGAGTAAATGGCACATCAGCTCGTCGTCGTCCTCGATTTTGGTTCGCAGTACACGCAGCTCATCGCGCGCAGAATTCGCGAGCAGAACGTCTACTGCGAGATCCATCCGTACACGCTCGCCGCCGATCCGGCGAAGCTGCGCGAGCTGAACCCGATCGGCCTCGTCCTGTCCGGCGGGCCGTCCTCGGTCTATGAAGAAGGTGCGCCGCAGCTCCCCGCGAGCACGTGGGAGATGGGGCTGCCGATCCTCGGTATCTGCTACGGCGCGCAGCTCACCGCGCGTGCGCTCGGCGGCAAGGTCACGCCCGCCGAGCGCCGCGAGTACGGCCGCGCGACCGTGAAGATCCTCGAAGGCGGCGCGAACCAGGGCGTCTTGCGCAACATGGCCGCGGGAGAAGAGCTCGCGGTGTGGGCGTCCCATGGCGATCACGTCGAGGGCCTCCCGGCAGGCTTCGTCCACACCGCCGAGAGCGAGAACTGCAAGTACTCCGGCTTCGCGAACGAAGCCAAGAGGATCCATTGCGTCCAGTTCCACCCCGAGGTGGTCCACACGCCGCGCGGTGCCGAGCTCCTCGGGAGCTTCCTGTTCGGCGTGTGCAACGCGAAGGCGGACTGGTCGATGGCGAGCTTCGTCGACGAGGCCGTCGCGCGCATTCGAGCCCAGGTCGGCAGCGATGGCCGCGTGATCTGCGGCCTCTCCGGAGGCGTCGATTCGAGCGTCGCCGCGGCGCTGATCCACAAGGCGATCGGAGATCGGCTCACGTGCATCTTCGTCGACAACGGCGTGCTCCGCAAAGGCGAGCGCGACTACGTCGCCACGATCTTCCGCGATCACTTCAAGGTCGACCTGCGTGTGATCGATGCCGAGGACCGCTTCCTCACCGCGCTCGCCGATGTCACCGACCCCGAGAAGAAGCGCAAGGTCATCGGCTACGAGTTCATCGCCGTGTTCGACGAGCAATCGAAGACGATCGAGAATGCGCGGTTCCTCGCCCAGGGCACGCTCTATCCCGACGTGATCGAGAGCGTCTCGTTCAAGGGCCCTTCGCACACGATCAAGAGCCACCACAACGTCGGGGGCTTGCCCGAGAAGATGAACCTCAAGCTCGTCGAGCCGCTGCGCGAGCTATTCAAGGATGAAGTTCGTCAGCTCGGCCTCGAGCTCGGCTTGCCGCATCACATGGTGTGGCGCCAGCCGTTCCCGGGACCCGGCCTCGCGGTGCGGTGCCTCGGCAACCTCGTGAAGGCCCGGCTCGACGTGCTGCGCCTCGCCGATGCGATCATCGAAGAAGAGATTCGCGCCGCCGGGCTCTACGAATCGATCTGGCAGTCGTTCGGCGTGCTCCTCCCGGTGCGCTCGGTCGGCGTGATGGGCGATGCCCGCACCTACGAGGAGACGCTCGCGGTGCGCGCGGTGCACTCGCGCGACGGCATGACCGCGGATTTCGTGCAGTTGCCGTGGGAGGTACTCGGCAAGATCTCGAGCCGCGTGATCAACGAGGTGCGCGGGATCAACCGGGTGGTCTACGACATCACGTCGAAGCCGCCCGGCACGATCGAGTGGGAATAGCGACGGAGCGAACTCTCGTGCTTCTCCACAGAGCAGATGAACGGCTCATCGATTCGGAACCCTTGGCGGCCGTGGACGGCCGGGTCCTGGCCCGCTCGTTGCTGTAGCAGCGGGTATGAAAAAGCTTCTATGGCTGGCCGCCGCGGTGAGCGCCGTTGCCGCAGCGGGCGTCGCGACCGCGGCGATCCTCCGCGCGAGGCGAAAGCAGCTGCGGGGTCAGCCGCTCGCCCTCGCGGGGGTGTGGGGCTTCATCCCGCCCGAGGACATCCTCGAAGCAGAGATCATCGTCGAGCTCATCCCGCTCGACGTGATGTCGGGTCCGCTACCGGTCGATCGGGCGACGCAGGAGATGCTGCAAGTGCTCGCCGATACCTCGATGTTCCTCGAGTAAGCGATCGGCTGATGTGCTGGGTAGCTCGGCGTGCGGCGCGCTAGACTGATCTAGATGCACTCGGCGCCCACGCTCCTCGCTGTTTCGCTGATCTGCGCCACCGCGGACGCCAGCCCTACGGTGGACTGGGCGAAGGGTCTGGTCACCGCAGAAGGCGTCGGCATCGCGGATCGGCACGCACCCAATCCCGCGGTCGCGCGTGGGACCTCGCGGCGCGGCGCAGAAGCAGCGGCGAGGAAGGAGCTCGCTGCGAGCATCGCGCAGCTGGGGCTCGCCGACGGGGGCGCGGTGAAAAAGCTCGTGGACCCTGCGATCAAGGCGCGCCTCGAGAGGGCGATCGCCCACGCCATCGCCGTCGCCGCCCAGCCCGAGACCGACGGCGCGTGGCGCGTGACGATGGGCGTTCCGATCGAAGCGATCCGTCAGGCGATCGAAGGCGGCCCGCGCGCGAGCGATGGCGATGGTGATCGCGGACCCGCGGTGATGGTGGTCGAGGGCGTCACCGCGACGCCGGCCGTCGGGTGGACGGTCGCCGGCCAGCACGTGGCGACGATCTGGGTGACCGCCGTTCCGGCGTGGGCGAAGGATGCGCCGCACATCACCGCGACCTCGGCGAAGGCCGGTGCGATCGAGGTATCCGGAACATCGGGGACCCGGGCGACGTTGTACGTGCTGCTACGGCCGTAGGTCTCGATGAATGTTGATAGGCTACCGACCGTGAAACGCGGTGTCCTTCTCGTCATGATGCTGGCTCTTGCGGGCACCCCCGTGCACGCCGACGACATCGTCACGTACGAGACCGAAGGCGATGCGCCCGTCGCGGCGACCGATGCACGGGGCGCCGCGGTCGACGACGCGTTCGCGCGCGCGGTGCAGAGTGCGCTCGCAGAGATCGTCGCGCCCGAGGTCCGGACCGCGAACAAGGGCTTGATCGATCGCGAGATCATCGGCCACGCGAGGCTGTGGATCCCGCGCTTCAGCGTGACGAAGGACGACACGAACGAAGACCGGCGCCAGCTCACGGTCTCGGTCCGGCTCGATCGCGACAAGCTGCGCGCGCGGCTCGACGAGCTCAAGATCGCGACGAAGGGCGAGGGCGGCGATGCCGGCCCGACCGGCGCCACCGATGCGTCGGTGCAGAAGACCGTCACGATCCTCCTGCGCACGCGGTCGTCGAAGGGCTCGTTCGCGAGCTATGGCAAGGGCGCCGATCGCGACACGCTCGGCCTCGCGGGCCTCACGGCACTGATGCGCAGCTACGGGATGGCCGTGCGCCGCGCGCCCGAGACCGGCAATGTCGGCGAGGGCGATTTCCCGATCAGCGATGCCGAGGCCGATGGCGTCGCCGAGGCCGCCAAGGCGGACTTCATCGCGATCGCCGGGGTCACCGTCGGTGATGCCGCGCCGGTGCGAGGCAAGCCGGACGATGCGGTGCTCGTGACCGCGCATCTGCGGCTCGTCGATCGCAAGGCGCATCAGATCCTCGGGCAGGGCACGGCGATCGACGCGGCGCCCGCCGACGATCACAAGTACGCGATCGAACGGGCGCTCGGCGCTGCTGCGGCTGACGTGTTGCCGCCGCAACCGACCAAGCTCGCGCAAGCCGGGGCGTTCGTCGGCGATGACACGCCGCTCGCCGAGCCTGGCATCGTGCTCGTGCGGTTGAGCTCGAAGACGCCCTACACGATGGTCACGGCCGAGCAGCGCTATCTCGCCGGCGCGAAGGGCGTGCGCGCCGCGAGTCTGCGGCGGCTGTCGCCGAGCGGCTGGGTGATCGGCGTGACCACCGCCGAATCGATCGAGCGCATCGCGCAGATCGCGAAGAAGCCGCCCGCGACCGAGACCTCTTCGAGCGTGAAGATCGTCGGCTCGGTCGTCGAGGTCGTGCTCTCGGGGGCCGGGCTATGAAGGGCCTCACGTTCTTCGCGATGTTGTGCGCTTGCGCCAGCACGCAGGATCCCGCGCACAAGATCGCGAACAGCGCGATCGTGACCGTGACCTCGAACTTGCCCGATGCGCAGGTCTACGTCGATGGTCGCTTCGTCGGCGCGGTCAGCTTCGTCAAAGCCGGGATGGCCCTCGATCCCGGCAAGCATCGCCTCGAGCTCCGTCACGACGACTACTTCTCGCGCTTCGCGGAGCTCGATCTCCACAAGGCGGAGAAGCGCCAGCTCGACCTCGATCTGGCGCCAGTCCTGCCGTAGCCCGTGTTAAGTCCGTCCAGTGACGGAACCGCGGCCACAGGTGGCGCAGGTCATCGGGATGCTGCGTGCACTCCTGATCGCGGTGTTCGTCGTCCTCGGCTGGTTCGTCCTGAGCTATCTCGCGACCGTGCTCGCACCGATCCTCGCGGCGCTCGGCATCTCGTACATCTTGAACCCGGTGCTCGATCGGCTCGTGCGCCGCGGCGTGCCGCGGATGCTCGGGGCCGCGATCCTGCTCGCGACCGCGGTCTCGCTGATCGTCGTCGGTATCGTGGTCCTCGCGCCGCGGGTCGCGAACCAGCTCTCGCAATTCATCGACGACTCGCCGCGCATGCTCGAGAACGTCAACAGCTGGTTGAAGGTGCACTTCAATACCGAGGTCCCGTCCGAGTGGAATGACTTCATGAGATCGGCGAAGCACGGCATCGGCTCCGGCCCGCTGGGCCAGCTCGCGAGCGCGGCGGTCGGGGGCGTGTTCCACCTGCTCGGCGTGCTCGCCGAGGGCTTGCTGGTGCCGGTGTTCTCGTTCTACTTCCTCGTCGATTGGCCGAACTTGCTGCGCCGGATCGATCACGTGATCCCGCCGCGACGTCGCCACACCACGCGCGAGATCGCGCACGAGATCGATGGCGTGATCAGCGGCTGGGTCCGCGGCCAGGCGATCGTCACGACGATCCTCGCGATCTGCTACGCGATCGGATTCACCGTGGTTGGCATGCCGCTTTCGTTGCCGATCGGCCTGCTCGTCGGTGCGCTGACCGTGATCCCGTTCGTCGGTACGTTCGTCGGTGCGGGCATTGCCGCGCTCGTCACGGTCGCCGACGGCGGCAGCCTCGAGACGCTCGGCATGGTCGGTGGCGTGATCCTGTGCCTGCACCTGCTCGAAGCGGGGGTGCTCACGCCAAAGATCGTCGGCCATCGCGTCGGGCTCTCGGAGACCGGCGCTCTGTTCGCGGTCGTCGCTGGTGGCAAGTTGCTCGGCTTTGTCGGAGTCGTGCTCGCCGTGCCGATCGCCGCGACCTGCGCGGTGGTCGTGCGCTACGGCGTTCGCTACTACGAGCACACGACGTTCTTTGGCCACGAGTCCGATGCGGATGTCGTGATCACGCCCGCGATGGCGATGATCATGCCGGGGATCGCCCTCGGCGCGAAGATCGTCCCGGATCCCACCCACGAGCCAGATCCAGATCTCGATCCAGAGCTCGAAGGCGACCAGACGAGCGGCGCGATCGACGAGTGGGCGATCGAGCCCGAGCTCGGGGCGGCGGGCGCGAGCGGCCCGCGCGAGACGCCGTAGCCTCCGGCTAGTCGAAGTGGCAGGGACAGATAGAGCCGAGATCCCGCAGCGCGTAGCTGGCATCTCGGGTCGTCCGCTGACAGGCTTTCACCAGCTCCGGTAGCTACTCGGCGGGTGCAGCGGCGGGCTTGGCCGCCTCCACCAGCTTCGCGTAGCAGTCGACCATGTCGCGCGCGATGCCCTGCTCGCGATGGCTGGTCTTGTCGTCCGGCTTCGGCAGCAGCTTCATCGCGGCTTCGGCGCACGTGACGTCCTTGCACGCGCAGATCTGCTTCTTCACGACCTCGAGCTTGCCGACCTCTGACTCCCCGCACGCGACGATCAGCAACAGCAGTGCGGAGAGTTTACTCATCAGAACAACGAGCCGAGCTTGTCGCCGAGCCCACCCGGGAGCTTGTCCTTGAGCGCCGAGCTCTCGAGCGCCTTGAGCGCGTCCTCCTTGTGATCCTTCAAGAACGAAAAGATCTTTTCGGCCGTCGCCTTATCGATCCCGACGTGTGCCGCCATTTTTTCGATGAACTCTTCCATCGCCACACTATACGGCAAGGCAAGGGAAACGAGGCTAGCAGCCGACGCGCTCGAGCGTGGTTTGGCGGGCTGCGGCGCGGTGGATCACCTTCAACATCTCGTCGCCGTCGACCTCGGTCCGGATGCGCTGGAACACGGTGCCGTCATTCGGATCCACGAAGAGGACGGACGGCAGCGTCAGCGAGTCGTACTTGAGCTTGAGCGCATCGTTGAGATCGCTCTGCTTGGTGACCTCGAACTTGAGCGGTACGAAGTCGTGCGTGATCGCGGCGTAGACCTTGTCGGTGCCGAACGTCCGCTCCATCGCGTGACACGGATTGCACCAGCTCGCCGAGAAATCGATCATCAGCAGCTTGTGCTCGCTGCGCGCCTTCGCGATCGCGCCGGCTTCATCGACCTGCCAGTCGACCTGATGCTTCGGCGCCTGGCGCCACAGCCAGACCGTGACCGCGCCCGCGACGACGAGCGCGACCGCGATGCCCTTGCGAAACCGCTCGCTCCACGGACCGTGAAACGATTTCTGGATCGCGCCGAGCCCGAGGCCGATCGCGACCGAGGCGAAGGCCCCTACGAGCACGAGCGTGGTCGGCTGGACGAGGTCGCGCAGCCACGGCAAGAACGGCATCAGGTAGTAGATCGCCGCGAACAAGAGGCCGATGCCGCCGATCGATTTGACCGCGTCCATCCACGCGCCGCTCTTCGGGAGCGCGACCGCGAAGGCGGCGAGGATGAAGAACAGGACCCCCATGCCGAGGCCGTAGACGAACAACAGGCCGCCACCACCGAACGCGTTGCCGCTGGTCGAGACGTACAGCAGGAGGCTCGCGAGGAACGGGCCGGTACACGGCGCGGCGATTAAGCCACCGACGAGCCCCATCGCGAACGCGCCGCCGAAACCTTTGCCACCGATCCGGTTGAGCCGCGCCTGGATCCCGGCAGGCAGGTTGAGATCGAACGCGCCGAACATCGAAGCGGCGAGCGTCAGGAACAGGATGACGAGCGGGAACACGACGTACGGGCTCGCGAGCTGGGTGCCGAACGCACCGGCCTTGCCGATCATCGCGAAGGTGACGCCGAGCGCCGCGTACATCACGCACATGCCGCCGACGTACGCGATCGCGAGCGTGATCGCGCGGCTGCGCGGAACGTCCTTGCCGCGCGCGCCGAAGATCGCGAGCGTGATCGGAATCATCGGGTAGACGCACGGCGTGAGCGAGGTGAGGAAGCCCGCGCCGAAGGCGCCGAACACGACGAAGATCCAACCGTGCGCCTGGGCCTGTTCGAGGCAGTTGCTCTGGCACCCCGTGACGAGCAGGAGTGCGATGCAAAGTACTGGAAGCAACGGCAGACGACGCATGCGGCTGGACTATAGACCCATCGACCTCGATCGGGCATTCCCCTGATCGCGGGGCTCGGTGTAGGGTCCTCACGCCGCTATGGACCCTACCGCCTTCGCGCCCGAGCACGTCCGTAACCTCGATGTGTACCAGCCCGGAAAGCCGATCGAAGAGCTCGAACGCGAGCTCGGAATCTCGGGCGCCATCAAGGTCGCTTCGAACGAGAACCCGCTCGGCCCGTCGCCCAAGGCGCTCGCCGCGATTCCGGCCGCCCTGAACCAACTCCATCTCTACCCCGATGCGGGTGGGTTCCAGCTCCGCCGCGCACTCGGCGCCAGGCTCGGGGTCTCGATCGACGAGCTGTCGCTCGGCAATGGCTCGAACGACATGCTGTACCAGCTCGTGCTCGCGACCTGCGAGCCGACGGACGAGGTGCTCGCGCACCAGTATGGCTTCTTGTCGTACCGGCTCTCGGCGCAGGTCGCGGGTCGTGCCTTCGTCGCC
Organism: Kofleriaceae bacterium; assembly: GCA_025357755.1. Classification (GTDB taxonomy): domain Bacteria; phylum Myxococcota_A; class Polyangia; order Haliangiales; family Haliangiaceae; genus JABFXX01. The sequence goes on from JANXOP010000034.1 coordinate 15,570, forward strand.
GCACCGGTGACCTCGGAGCTCGCGCTCGACGCCGATGCCTTGATCGCGGCGATCACGCCGCGCACCAAGCTCGTGGTGCTCGGCACGCCGAACAATCCGACCGGTTCGGTGATCACGACCGCGCAAGCCAAGCGGATCCTCGCGGCCCTGCCGGCGCGTGCGTTGCTCGTGCTCGACGAGGCGTATGTCGAGTACGCGGCCGCATGGCCCGAAGTCGATCACGTCGATGGTATGGCCCTGCGCGCGCAGGATCCACGCGTGGTGGTGCTGCGCACGTTCTCCAAGATCTACGGCCTCGCCGGCCTGCGCGTCGGCTATGCGGTCGCGGACAAGGCGGTGTGCGATCTCGTCGGTCGGGTCACGCGCACGTTCCACGTCTCGAGCCTCGCGCTCGTCGGCGCGACCGCCGCGCTCGACGATGTCGACCACGTCGCGATCAGCGCGCGTCACGCGCGCAGCGTGATCGAGCAGATGCGCGCCGAGATCAAGGGCCCGGGTGTGAAGGTCTATCCGTCGCTCACGAACTTCGTGCTGATCGAGACCGGCCGCACGGCCGCGCCGATCTACGACAAGCTGTTGCGCAGCGGCGTGATCGTACGGCCGATGGCCGCGTGGGGCTTGCCGACCTGCCTTCGGGTGTCGGTCGGCTCGGCGCAAGAGATGCCGCGCGTGATCAAAGCGCTCAACGACGCCCTCGCATGAAGGGCCTGCTCGTCGTCGTCGCGCTGGCCGCGTGTGGCGGTGGCCATGCTGCGGTGCCGACGACGCCGAAGCCTCCGTCGGCGGACGAGCAACTGCTCGCGCTCTTGCCCGACGGTGCCCAGATCGTCATCGAGATCGATCTCGCACGGCTGCGCGCGAATGCGGTAGTCGGCGAGACCGCGAAGCAGGTGCTCGCGTCGCTCGGTGCGGACAGCCACGTGCCCGGGTTACCGGTGTCCGTGCTCGGCTCGCCGCTCGCGAAGGCCGACCGAGTGGTGCTCGCGGCGTACGGCGTCGGGACGGCGCAAGCGACGACCGTCACGCTGCTCGTGACCGGGGGCACCGTGCCCGGCGGGATCCGGATCTCGCCGACGGTGGTCGCGCTCGGTAGCGAGGATTGGACCGGGCAACTGCAGACCCGTGCCGCGCTCGCCACCGAGCATCCGCTCGCGGTGCCGGCACCGGTGCTCGCGCTCCGCGATCATGCGATGCCGAAAGGGTCGACGGGCGCGGTCGTGCGGATCACCGCGCGGCTGTCGTTCGATGCGCGAATCGCGCTCGCCCGGATGACCGGGCTCACCGCCGCGCCGGCCGAGCTGTCGCTGTGGTGCGATCTCGCGGACGACCTCGCGATCGTCGTCGATGCCGATGCGAGCGATCCGAGCGATCGCAACGTCAAGGCGAAGAAGCATTCCGCGCGCGAGCTCGCGCACACGCTGCGCGGCGTGCTGACCATGCTCGCCGACACCCCGCTGATTCGCTCGCTCGGTGTGCCGACGAGCCTGGTCGATGCGCGGCTCGTCACCGAGGGCACGTGGGTGCGGGCGATCGTCGATGTCGGTCCGCGCCACCTCGCGCGCGTCGCCGAGCGCGCTCGTGCGATGCTCGCGCCGCCTCCATGAAGCTCGTCTCGCACCCGGCAACCCGGCCGCTCTCGGGCACCGTCACGATCCCTGGCGACAAGTCGATCGGCCACCGCGCGCTGCTGTTCTCGCTGCTGTCGGAGACCCCGGTGCGCGTGCTTGGCCTCGGTGATGGTGCTGACAACGGCCGTTCGGCCAAGGCGGTCACGCAGCTCGGTGCGAGGGTCGCGCGCGACGGTAAGGCGCTCGTGATTCATGGCACCGGGCTGCGCGGCATGCGCGCGCCGGAGGGTGCGATCGATTGCGGAAACTCTGGCACCACGATCCGGCTGCTGTGCGGCCTCCTCGCGGGTCAGCGCTTCGCGACGGGCCTTGTCGGCGACGAGTCGCTGTCGAGCCGGCCGATGGCGCGCGTGATCGATCCGTTGCGCGCGATGGGCGCGACCATCACGGGCGTGCCGCGCGGCATGGACCTCGTGCCGCCGCTCACCGTCGGTCCCGCGATCGGCCCGCTCGCGCCGCTAGCGATCGCCCTCGAGATGGCCTCGGCGCAGGTCAAGACCGCGATCCTGCTCGCGGGGCTCTACGCCGAGGGCGCGACCTGCGTCACGGAGCCCGGCCCGAGCCGCGATCACACCGAGCGGATGCTCGCGTATCTCGGCGCGCCGCTGACCGTCGCGGGCCGCACGACCACGATCACCACCACCGGATGGAACGGTCGGCTCGCGGGCGACGGCTTCTCAGTGCCGAGCGATCCGTCGTCGTCGGCCTTCCTCGTCGCGGCGGCGCTGCTCGCAGGAGCGGGTGAGGTCCGCCTGCCGAACATCTGCGTGAATCCGACGCGCACGGGCTTTCTCGATGCGATCGCCGCGATGGGTGGCGTGGTCACGCTGGAAGATCGCGACGAGACAGGGCCCGAACCGATCGCGACGCTCGTCGTGCGTGGCGCGCCGCAGGAGCTCCGCGCGACCACGATCGCAGGTGACCTCGCGGTCCGCTCGATCGACGAGCTGCCGGTCCTCGCCGTGATCGCCGCGCGCGCGCGGGGCACGACCATCGTGCGCGATGCCGGCGAGCTCCGCGTCAAAGAATCCGATCGCATCGCAACCACGTGCGCGATGTTGCGCGGCTTTGGCATCGCGTGCGAAGCGTCGCCCGATGGCTTCACGGTGGAAGGCCGCCCCGATCGTCCGCTCGATCCCGCGCACGTCCACGCCGGCGGTGATCATCGGATCGCGATGGCCGCTGCGGTCGGTGGCCTCGTCGCCACGGGGCCGACGCACATCGACGACGCCGACAACGTCGCGACCTCGTACCCGGGGTTTGCGGCCGCGCTCACCGGGCTCGGGGCGAGCGTCACGTCGAGCACGTAAACGTCCTGGTGGTGGCGTCGCACGTATGCGATACCCCAGGCAAATGCGGACGGCTCTCGTAGTTTTAGCCCTGTGGATCGCGGGCTCGGCGCACGCGGATCCCCAGCCCACGTCCACGTCCAAGGGGACGGACTACGGCCCGCAGGTGCGCGCGATGTTCCGCGTCGCCGCGTGCGGGAGCGACGGTGCCGTGCCCGAGCGGTTCTCGGTGCGCACGGTCGATGCGCACTGCAAGGACATGCAAGAGGTCTACAAATCCTACAAGCGCGCGTGGGCCGACAAGGCACAGGCGTTCATCGCCGAGCTCCGCCCGAAGGATCTCCCGCGCACGGTGATCTATCCCTTCGGTGGCGGCGATCTGTCCTCGGCGCTCGCGGTGTATCCGGATGCCGAAGAGCTCACCACGATCTCGCTCGAAGCCGCGGGCGATCTTCGCGTGATCGATACGATCACCAAGGCGCAACTCGCGACCGACCTCGACAAGATCACGACTGATCTTCGCCGGCTCTACCACGCGGCACACTCGACGACCCAGAGCCTGCAAGAGGCCTCGCACTCGCAGCTGCCGGGTACGATCATGATGGCGCTCGCGGGCCTCGCGGTGCACGACATGGAACCGGTCGCGCTGCGCTACTTCGATATCGAGCCCGACGGCACGCTGCGCTACCTCTCGAACGACGAGCTCGACGCGCGCGCTGCGGAGTTCGTCGCTCAGAAGCGCGGCGACAAGAAGCCGAAGAAGGTCACCCACTACTGGTTCGAGCAGGACTCGGCGTTCCCGAACGTCGAGATCCAGTTCCGGCCGCGCGGCGACGCGAAGGCGAACCTCCGCACCTACCGCCACATTGTCGCGAACCTCGATGACACGCACATGGCCAAGGACGATCGCGTGCTCCGGCATCTGTCGGCGAAGGGCAAGGTCGCGGTGATCACGAAGGCCGCGACGTTCTTGCTCTGGTACGACGACTTCAAACAGATCCGCGACTACTTGTTGAAGAACATGGTGTGGATGATCTCGGATGCCTCGGGCATCCCACCGAGCTATGCGGGCCCCGCGGGCTTCGAGCAGATCACGTACGGTGAATTCACGGGCCCGTACTTCGTGATCGACAACAAGAACACCCGCGCGGAGTTCGTGAAGCTGTGGAAGACCAACCCGCACCACGATCTGCCGTTTCGCTTCGGCTACCCCGATGCGGAGAAGCACAACCACCTGATGATCACGCGACCCAAAACGAGTGCCACGAAGTGATCTGGTAACGACGCCGCACGGTCGCGCCGCGATCGTAGTGCTCGAGGAGGAGGACCTGGAGGCCGCGCTCGCCGCGCTCCCCGAGGCCGAGCGCCTCGCGGCCGAGCAGCTCTCGGAAGGGCGCCGCCGCGAGCTGATCGCGGGTCGCACTGCGATGCACGTCCTCGTCGAGAGCGCGCACCCGGTGCTCTCGAACGAGCGCGGCGCGCCGGTCGTACCACTCGGGTACAGCGGATCGATCTCGCACAAGCACGCCCGCGCCGCGGCGCTGCTGGCCGATGCCTCCGCTGGTCATGTCGGCATCGACCTCGAGCGCATGGCGCCGACCAAGATCGACATCGCGAAGCGGATCCTCACGGCGAACGAGCAGGTGGTCGCGGGCGCCGAGCTCCTACGCGTGTTCGCGATCAAGGAAGCGATCTACAAGGCGATCGATCCGATCGTGCAGCGCTACGTCGGCTTTCAGGAAGTCGAGCTCGTCGTCGGTCGCGAGGGCCGAGTCGAGGTCAGCGTCGTCGATGCGGCGCGCTTACCGGTCATCATCGAAGCGTGGTGGACCGAAGTCGACGACCACTGGCTCGCGACCGCACGCGCGCGGCGCCGATCAAGCGCTGACGAGCGCTGACGAGCGCTGACTAGCGACGCGGCGGGCGAGGGACGTCGCGCTCGAGCACGGTCTTGCGCTCGGCGCGCCCGGCCGCGCGAATCGACTCGTCGCAGATGGCGCGGAGATGTTCGGAGAGCACGTCGCCGACCGCATCGGCGCAGCTCATGCCCGAGCGATCCTTGATGTACTTCTTCATCTTCGATACGACCACTAGCATGTCGCGATCGACGACGTCGGCGAGGTTCACGGTGGTCGACGAACCCGACGAACCCGACGCCGGTGGTTGCCCGGTCGGGCCGGAATCACCGACGATGCGGCGGACGACGGGCGCTGCCGGCACCGCGGTCATCACGGGCGAGGGATGACTCGCGTGATCGGCCTCCCACGCGGCCTTGCTCGGCGCACGGGCTTCGACGGCCCACGCTTCGCGATGGCGCGCATCGGCGACGTGGCTATCCCAACAACTGACCGTGCAGAACACCATCGGGTTGCGCGGGCGGTTGCAGGTCGACACGCTGCACACCTGGTGCGTCGCGCCGAACGGGATCGGGTTCTTGCAGGCAGTGCACTTCAGCCAGGTCTCCGCCACGTCGCGACGGTACTACGAGCGGCGCAGGTGATCTGGCCTGCGGCGTCGCAACATGACGAGAACGCCCAGGCCGAGCGGCAACGAGCCACCGGCGCTGCGACCCGCATCGCAGCAACCACCGCCACTCGAGCCGCTCCCGTCGAACGCGTTCGCGTCGCAACTCTTCGGCGCGCTCCCGCTCGTCGAGGTGATCGGCAAGGTCCACGCGAGCTTGCGGGTGGGGTCGGTCTTATCGGTGATCGTGACGGTCAAGCTATCGGTCGTGGCCGTGCCGAGGCAGACCCGGATCTCGCCATCGGCACGGACCGCGGCGGTGCCAGAGGTCGGCGGCGTGGTGAGCTCGAACGTGTGCGAGGTCGAGAGCGGATCGTTCGCTTCGAGCTTCACTTCGACCGGAGCGGTCGCGATGCCGGTGAGCGGATCGCTCGTAGGCTCGGGGCCGCGCGCCATCGTGACGCCCGTCTGTTGCTCGGCCCACGCGACGATCTTGTCGGGGCGCTCGTAGATGCCGCCCTCGCCGCACGCCTTGGTCGCGTTGTCGTACGAGCGCGAGGTCACGCCAGCGAGGAAGTTGCCGTAGCTGGTGAGCAGGTACATCGGGCCACCGGAATCGCCGGGGCAGGTGTCGATGCCACCTCCACCCGCGCCGAGCTCGCCGTCGGGCATCGCCGCCGCGTTGCAGCCATTGCCCTTCGAGCAATCGAAGTCGGTGATCGTCGACATCACCTCCTGGAGGTCGTCGATGTAGACATTGCCGTCGGCATCGGTCGCGCCGTACCCGACGAACTGCACCGGTGCGCCGTTCTTGATGTCGACCTTCGCCCAGCCGGTCGCGATCTTGCGCGGCTCTTCGACCGCATCGCGACCGAGCAAGAGGATCGTGACGTCCTCGCTGGTCTGCGACGCGGGATATTCGAACCGCGTCATCACGGGAACGGTCTCGCCGTCCGCCGGGCGCGCGAGCGAATTCGTGCCGATCAACACGTTGTCGAGCGCGGGGTCGTTGCAGTGGCCCGCGGTGATCACGACGTTCTTCGCGATCAGCGTGCCGGTGCACTCCTGCTGATCTGTGCCCTGGCTCTTGAAGAACACGGCGGCGACATCCGGCCACTTGCCCTGGGGCGCATTCGTTCCACCGATGACCGGCGCGTGGCCGGGACCCGCGCCCGCGAGAGACGAGGCAGAGAGCAACAGGAGGAGCGTGGCCGCGAACATAGACCGCATGGCCGGCACTCTCGCACGAACCTCGGCTCCATCCGAGGTGAGCCGTTTTACAGCTGCTAGCGGCGTTGCACACTGCACGCATCCCCGTCAGGCTACGCCCGATGCGCCCGCTGGCTGTTTCGTCGCGTGCCCTCGTGGGCCCCCTCGTTGGTGCCCTCCTGGTTGCTGGCGCTGTCCTCGGTTGCGGCGGCACGCCCCCCGCGGTCCCGACGGTGAAACCCGCGGGCGACACTTCAAGTGCACATCGCGAGGCGGTCAAGGCACTGGTGCAGCCGCTGATCGATGCCGAGATCACGACGAGCCTCGTGGTCGGCCTGTACGACGGGGGCAAGACCGAGATCTATGGCTTCGGGACCGGTCCCGACGGCAAGCCGCCGAGTGGCACCACGCTGTTCGAGCTCGGCTCGGTCACCCAGGTCTACACCGCGCTGTTGTTCGCCGATGCGATCCAGAAGCGTGAGGTCGCGTTGGAGACCCCCCTCAGCGATCTCGTTCCGCCCGGCGTGACCGTGCCGGCTGATCAAGGAACGAAGGTCTCGCTCGGCATGCTCGCGACCCACACCTCGGGCTTCCCGGAGCTGCCGCCCTCGCTGACCCGGCGGATCAACGGGCTCGATCCCTACAAGGGCTACAACGAAGAGCTGCTCTATCGTGACCTGATCGCGACGTCGTTCGTGTCTCCGCCGGGCACCCAGGTCGGGTTCTCTTCGTACGGGGTCGGAGTGCTCGGCTTCGTGCTCGGCAAGAAGCTCGGTGGTACGTACCAGACCGCGCTCGCCGCGCGCGTGCTCACGCCGCTCGGGCTCGCGAGCACGTTCTTCACCGTGCCGCCCGCGGCGCAAGCTCGGCGCGTGATCGGTCGCAGTGCCGACCTCGTGCCGACCTCGTTCTGGACCTGGGACGCGATGTCGGCCGGTGGTGGGTTGATCTCGAGTGCACAGGATCAACTCACGCTGATCGATGCCGAGCTCGATGCCGCATCGGGATCGAAGCTCGCGCTGCGCAGCGCGATGCGGCTCACGCAAGAAGAGCAGGTGCCCAATCGCAACGGGCCGAACGAAGGCCTCGGCTGGGAGATCGATGCCGAGGGCAAGTACTGGCACAACGGTGGCACCGGCGGCTTTCGCTCGTTCGTCGGCTTCGATCCGAAAACCCGTCGCGGGCTCGTGATCTTGTCGGCGAGCGCGGTGTCTCTCGTCGACCACATCGCGCTCGACCTTTACAAAGTGCTCTCGAACACCGAGGTCAGGCCGGTCACGCCGCCGCCGGTCGACAAGCTCGCGCAGTTCGCGGGCACGTACCAGCTCGGCGAGTTCAAGCTCGCCGTCGTGGTCAAGGACAAGCGCGTCACGATCACGGGGCCGGGCGAGCAACCGCTGCGGCTCATCCCGATCAGCGATCACGAGATGTGGTTCGAAGCGCAGCAAGCCGTCGTCGTGTTCGAGCGCGAAGGCGACAAGGTCGTGCGTGCGGTGTTCGTCGTCGGCGGAAAGAAGCTCGCCGCGCAACGTATCTCCGATTGAACCTACGGGCAGGGACCCGGGACCGGCGGCGTGGTGCTCGACCGATCGAGCAACCAGATCTGCGCGCATGCGGTCGGATCGTAGCCGGTCACGGTCTGGATCGTCGTCAGCATGTCGGCCATGTGGCCGGTGTCGCTGTGATGCGCGGCGTAGAACGCAGCGAGCGCTTGATCGAGCTTGTCGGCGCCGATCTTGTCGGCGATGCCTTTGTAGAAGAACTCGCCGCGATCGTAGACCGCGCGGGTAAACAGGTTGTCCTTGATGACATCGATCGCGCCACACGTCTGCGGCCACACCGGATCGGTGCCGTTGCGCGTCGCGAGCTCGGCGGCATCGGCCGTCCACGTCGCGGTGCCGGGCGCGACCACATCGAGCGCGCGGTTCGCGAGGTAGGACACGGTGCCTTCGGAGAGCACGAAATCCTCCCAGCACTGCAACCGGATGCCGTCGCCGAACCAGCCATGCGCCGCCTCGTGGACCTGCGTGTTCTCGTCGCCGATCGCGGGCGAGGCGATGTGGATGAACGGGTGGTGTTCCATGCCGCCGATCGCGCCGGGCCCCCACTTCACCGAGACCGAGCCGTAGTGGTTGCCGAACGTGTACGCGCCGAGCGTGGTCTCGAGCCAGTTGAATGCGGCGACCAGGTGCTGCGTGCCCGCCACCGCCTTGGTCATCTCGTTCGAGCCGGCAGCGCGCCACCACGTCGAGATCATCGTGCCGGCCGTCGTCGTGCCGAGCTCGATCTCGGTGTAGTCGTCGATCGACCACGCGAGCTGATACGCGGGTGCGGGCGACGCGATCGTCGCCGGAAACACCGCGGTCTTGCCCGCAGGCACGTTCTGGAGCGCGAGCTCGAACGTGGTGCCGTCGCTCGGCTGCGAGTGACACGGGAACATGTTGCCGCAGTAGTACGGCCAGTTCAGCGTCCAGCCGTTCACGGACACGCCCTCGAAGTTCTCGTGCGTGAGGTACGAGTAGGCGATCGTGACGGTCGAGGGCTTCGTGCTCGCGTCGAGCCCGAAATCACCGGCCGGCGTGAACAGCATGTCGGTACCGTCGTCGGCGGTCACCTGTGTGATCGTGAGGCCCTCGACCTCGAGCGACGCGCCGATGGCGGTCGAAGGTCCGAACGTGATCGTCGCCAGCCCGGTCTTGGCCGTGACGTCGAACGACAGGTTCGTGTCGATGACTTCGCGCGCCGCATTGGCCGTCGCGGGCACGGGATCGTGGTGAGGGTCGCCACCGCACGCAGCGACGAGCAGGACCCAGGCGAGACGCAGGCGCATGCCTGCAGCCTAGCTCAGTAACGCTTGATGCTGGGGTCGACTTGCTGCGACCACGCGTCGATACCGCCGGCCATGTTGTAGACGGTCTTGAAGCCCGCCTTGAGGAAGTGGTCCGCCGCACCCCGGCTCCGACCGCCGTGATGGCAGTGGAACGCGAGCGGGGTCTCTTTCGGAAGCAGCTCGATCGCGGCCATCGCGGCATCGTCGAGGATCACGGTGCCCGCGATCTGCGCGGTCGCGCGCTCGCCCGGCGTACGCACGTCATAGACGTGCTTGACCTTGCCGGCCTCCATCAGGCCCTTGAACTCCGGCGGGCTGATCTCGCGCACCATCGAGGGACGATTGGGGTTCTCGATCTTGAAGCCCGCGCCGGTCGCATCCTCGATGAAATCGATCGTGACGCCATCGGCCTTCGCCGCGCTGGCGCGATCGAGCTGGACAGTCACGCCATTGGTCTCGACGGTGACCTGGCTCGCTTCCTTCGCGCCGATATCGAGCTGGTGCTCCCAGCCGCCGGTGATCGTGAGGTGGATGACGTCGCCGGGCGAGCCATCCTTGAGCGCGGTCCCGAGCTCCTGCGCCGCACGCGGCGAGACGGTCAGCTTCACCGGCTTGGGCGCCGCGACGAGCGTGCCGAGCGCCTTCTCGAGATCGCCGCTCTCGAACATCTGCTTGACGATATCCGCGCCGCCGACAAACTCACCATTGATGAACAGCTGCGGGAAGGTCGGCCAATCCGAGAACTCCTTCATGCCGCCGCGCACATCGGCATCCGTCAGCACGTTGACGGTCTGATACTTCGGGATCAAGGTGTTGAGGATGTTGACGAGGGACGCCGAGAATCCGCACTGCGGAAAGCTGCGCGTGCCCTTCATGAACAGAACGACTGGGTCAGCGGTAACCAGGCCTTGGAGCTTCTGGCGAACTTGCGGATCGAGCGTCATACCCGGCCTGATAGCATGAAGTCCTCGCTCGGAAAACTCGCAATACGTGTAGTTGGCTCGATCGCGGATATCGATGCGGCTGCCTGGGACGCGCTCGACCACGGCCCGTCGCCCTTCCTGCGCCACGGCTTCCTGCGCGCCCTCGAGGAATCGGGCTCGACGGATGCCGCGATCCAGAAGCAGGCCACGCGCCGCGGCCAGACGAGTGGTTGGACCTCCGTCTACATCATCGCCGAGCGTGACCAGCAGCTCGTCGGCGGGATCGCGGCCTTCATCAAGAGCCACAGCTACGGCGAGTACATCTTCGACTGGGGCTGGGCGAACGCGGCCCAGCGGGCCGGCCTCGAGTACTACCCCAAGCTCGTGATCGCGGCGCCGAACACTCCGGCGACCGGGAATCGCATCCTGCTGGCAGCGGGTGAGGGCGAGCCGACCGTGGCGGCCCTGCTCGCCGGCGTGCGGGCACTCGCCGACGACGCGGGGTGCAGCTCGATCCACGTTCTGTTCTGCACCGAGACCGAGAAGGCGCTACTCGCACGGCACGGCTTCTTCGGCCGCACGTCGATGCAGTACCACTGGCACAACCGGAGCTACGAATCGTTCGACGGCTTCCTCGGTGCCTTGAAGAGCCGCAAGCGCAAGCAACTGCGCAAGGAGCACGAGCGGGCGCGCGCCGCAGTCGATGCGATCGAGTGGCGGCGCGGCGACGAGCTCTCCGAGGAGCAGCTCGATGACCTCGACAAGTTCTATCGCAACACCACCGACAATCACGGGGGTCGCGACTACCTGCGGCCGTCGTTTTTTCACAAGTGCGCGAAGTATCTCCCGGACGCGATGCGGTTCGTCGAGGTGCTCGCCGGTGGCAAGCGGATCGCGGGCGCCTTGTTCTTCGAGACCGATCAGGCGCTCTACGGTCGCTACTGGGGCGCGGAGCCCGGCACGCACGTCGATCTCCTCCACTTCGAGACCGCGTACTACGCGGGGATCGAGCGCGCGATCGCGCAGAAGCTCCCGTTGTTCGAGGCCGGCGCGCAGGGCGAGCACAAGCTGGTCCGAGGCTTCGAGCCGGCCGCGACTCACTCGGCGCACTGGATCCGCCACCCGGGGCTGTCCGCGGCCATCGCCGATCACTGCGAACGCGAGGCGATCGCGATGAACCACGAGCTGCTCGAGCTCGCGAAGGCGGGTCCGTATCGAGACGAGCAGGGCGACGACTGATAGTTTCCGCGGGTGGTTCGGTTCAGTGCTCGCCAGCTGGTCGGCGCCGCCCTCGTGGCGTGGCTGCTGGTCGGCACGCTCGCGCTGATCAGCGGACCTCCGCTCGGGCACGACGAAGCGGCCTACGCGGTCGCGGCGCGTGGCGACGCCCCGACCTGGCACTACCGCAGCTCCGGGATGGTCGTGATCGCCCGGCTCGGGCTCGCCCTCGGCGGCAGCGAAGCGGCGCTGCGGGGCGTGATGCTGATCGTCGCGACGGGCCTCATCCTCGGTGCGTTCGCACTGGGGCGTGCCGCCTTCGAACCGCGGACCGGCGCGTGGGCCGCGCTCGTCCTGGTCGGCGCGCATCCGATGGCCGCGCGCAGTGCCGAGCTGATCGGCGATCTCGCAGCCTCGGGGTTCTTGCTCGGTGGGGTGGCCGTGCTGATTGGCGAGCTCGAGCGCGCGACGTCTCGCTGGTGGCTGCTGCTCGCCGCACCGCTGTTCGCGGCGGCGTTCTACGTGCGCTACGGCAGCGCGCCGGTGATCGCGATGATCGCGGTCCTCTCGATCCTCCTGTACGCGAAGAAGCTCGCGTCGCGGCAGATGCTCGCGACGGTCGTGCTCTCGGCGGTGCTGCTCGTGCCGCACGTGGTCCATTCGATCGAGGCGACGGGCTCGGCGCTCGGCATCTTGAACGTCAGCGCGCACATGCCGCGGCGCGAGTATGTCGGTGAGGGGCTCGTCACCTACCTGACCTCGAATCCATTCCGGTTCTACGGCGCGCTCGTCACCCCCGTGATGCTCGCGGGAGTCGCGAGTCTCGTGCGCCGCGCGCCGCGTTGGCGACCGCAGATCTTCATCGTCCTGCTCGCGCTCGCGCAGATCATCTCGCTCGGGATCCAGAGCCACGGTCAGCCGCGCTACGTGTTCTTTGCGACCGCGCTGCTCGTGATCGCGGGAGTCGATGCGATCCGCCGCGGCTTCGCGGTGCGGCCGGTCGCGCACGCGCCGCAGGTCGCGCTCGGGCTGGTCGCGAGCGCGTGGCTGATCCTCGCGATCTTGATCGTGCCTTTGCATCGCGAGGTCGCGGCTCGACGCGCCCCGCTCTACGCCGCCGCCGCGACCGTGCGCGACGATGCGAAGGGGCGGCCGTGCGCGATCGCGGCGAACGTGGTGCCGCAGCTGATCTGGGCGACGCGCTGCGTGACGATCGTCGCGCGCATCGCGCCGAAGTTGTCGCATCCCTGGCCGCCAGCGGAGCTCCACTACATCGTCTCGGTGCCGCACGCACTGCTCGGTCCGCAAGCGGTCAGCGATGTCGCGGCGACGGTACCCGGCATCGCGCGCGAGCTTTCCGTCGGCAATCCGAGCTCGCAGGTCTGGCGCGTCGAGTAGCATCGACGGATGTCCGATACGTACTCTCGTGCTGGCGCGCGGTACGACACGCCCGCGGTCTCGGCGTACGTCAATCACGTGCACGCTGTCCACGACAGTGGGCTCGCGCGCGCGTTCGCGACGCCCGCTGACATGCCGGCGATCCAGGTCGGCCAGAGCGATGGTCGGCTGATCCATCTGATCGCGAAGCTCGTCGGCGCGACCAAGATCGTCGAGGTCGGCACGCTCGCCGGCTACTCCGCGATCCAGCTCGCGAGCGCGATGCCTGCGGGCGGTGGCCACGTGTGGTCGATCGAGTTCAACGCGAAGCACGCCGACGTCGCGCGCGAGAACGTCGCCGTGGCGGGCCTCGCCGATCGCGTCACGATCACGACCGGTGCCGGACGCGACATCTTGCCGACGCTCGAGCCTCACGGACCCTTCGATCTGGTGTTCATCGATGCCGACAAAGTGAACTACGCGCACTACGGCCGCTGGGCGGTCACCCACCTGCGCCGCGGCGGGGTGGTGATCGGCGACAATGCATACTTTTTCGGCGACCTGCTCGCCGAGACCGATGGTGCGCGCGGCATGCGCGTCTTTCACGAGCTCGTCGCCGCGGCGTGCGATTCGGTGTGCGCGCCGACGCCCGATGGTCTCGTCATCGGGATCAAGAAATGAGACGCTGAGGTGATGCGCTCGCTCGCTCTCGTGTTGCTCGCGACTTGTTGGGCGTGCGGCGCCAAGCCACCGACCGTCGACGAACCGGATCACGAGGTCGGCGCGCCCGCGACCCGCGGCTCGGCAGAGCCGATGCTTGCGACCGAGTCCAAGGCCATCTCGGATGCGATCGTCCACGTCTACGAAGCGCTGACCGTGAAGACCGTGGCGCCGGGAGATCCGGCGCCGATTCGCGAAGCCGCGGTGTTCTCGCTCGGCTGGACCGCTCCGATTCCGTGGACCACCGATCCCGAGAAAGATCGCGGCCTGTTGCGCGGCGTCGTGCGCGCGCTCGTGCAGAGCCACAAGTTACCGAAGGACGCCGTGCTGCGTGCCGCGCGCGCGATGGGCGTGTGGTCTGGCGATCTGCAGACCTACGGCGTCGATCCGCCGGGCTTCGCCGCGCTGTTCGGCTTGATCGGCGGGCAAGCCACCACCCAGGTCGGCATGACCTATCACAAGCTCGATGCGACCCAGTGGGCGGTGTCCGACCTGGTCATCGGTGGCGCCGCGGCACGCGCCGGCGTCGCTCGTGGTGACGTGCTCGTCTCGATCGATGGCCAGCAGGTCGCGCACGGCTGGAAGGACTTTCAGTATCTGCTCGGTGCACGCACCGGTACGAGCGCGACGCTGGTAGTTCGTCACGGGACGACCGAGCGGTCGCTCGTGCTCTCCCTGTCTCCCGTCGCGGCGCCGATCGTCGAGTCGAAGACGATCGGCAGCGTCGGCTACCTTCGCGTGTGGACGTGCACGCACTCCGACAACGCGAAGCTCGATGCCGCCGCACTCGCGCAGAAGGCGCTGGGCGAGCTCGATCGCAAGGGAGCAAAGAAGCTCGTCCTCGATCTGCGTGGCAATGCTGGTGGGTTCCCCTTCGATCTCGTGTCGCTGTTCACCGAGGTCGAGACGCTGATGTACGCGCTGCCAGATCACGGCGACGAGCAGGCGGTTGCGCGCACCAAGATCGCCGCGTGGAAGACCAAACGGCCGATCGTGATCCTCGTCGATGAAGGTACGGCGTCGGGCGCCGAGATGATCGCGCTCGCGCTGCGCGAGCACGTCGCCGCGGTGATCGTGGGCAAGCCGACCGCGGGCGGGCTGACGTTCCCGACGACCGAGCAGCTGATCGGCAACGTGACGTTGTCATATCCGACGACGCGCGTCGCGACCGTCAAGGACAAGCAGGTCCAGCCCGGCAATCGCATCGTCCCCGAGATCGATGCCGCGAACCCGACCGCGGAGGACTACGCGGCCCACCGCGATCCACAGCTCGACGCGGCGATCGCGGCGTTCAAGAAGTAGCTAGTTGAACTTCGCGCCCGTGGTGACTGTCGCTGTTGGCGTGAGGTGACACGGGTTGGCCTGCCCCCCACACTCTCCGGTCCACTGCTTGAACGCGTTCCCCATGCTAGCGACCGCGGTAAGCGTGAGTGGCTGACCCGCCGTTGCTTTGAAGGTGCAGTTGACCGGGGGACCACCTGTCGCTTCGCACGTGTCTCCGTGGTTCGAGGTCACGATGCCTTGGCCGTTGACGTTCAGGTGAACATCGATCTGCGTGGTACCGGACCCCGCATCGCCTCCACTCACGGCACCGTCCGTCACTGCTTGCGCACCGCACGCCGTCACGCCCGATGCGGCGCACAGATGATCGGTCGTACACGCCTGGCCACCGATGCAGTCGCTATCGGCGGTGCACGCGAGGACGCACTCGGGTGCCTCCGGCGCGTAGCAGCCCGCGATCGCGAGCACGAACCCGACTCTCAGAACTGCCATGCGACCCTCACCAAGCCACCGTCTCCGTGCGGCTCGAAGGCAAGATGCTGCGCTTGCTCGCGCCGGCCGAGGCCATATAGTACGGCGCCCGTGATCAACACCGCGCCCCCGGTGATGCCGGCGATGGTCGTGATCGTGTCGTCGCGATGACCGCGATCATCGAGGCTCTGGAGATCGGGATGCCGCGTCCTGCCGGCGTACGCGTCGGCGACCTCGTTGCTGGCGAGGTGGCCATCGATGGCGAAGATCGTCGCGACCGCGAGGCCGAGGCCGCCGCCGAGCATCAAGTACTTGCCGAGCTGGCGTTTGCCGTGGCTCTGATCGTCCTGGGGCGCGTTGAAGGTCGAGGTCGGGAGCGACGGCTCGGAGCGCTTCACGACCGGCCGGGCCGCATCATCACTCGCGGCGGTGTGGGTACACGAGCTCAACCTCTCGAGGTTATCGTTCGCCACGGCGCGTAGGTCGTCGCGCGGATCGGTAGCGAGGAACCGGCGATACATCCACGCCGCGTCATCGCAGTCGCCAGCGAGGCGATAGACCTGCGCGAGGTTAAACAGTAGCCCGGGGCTCGGCGCGAGCACGTACGCGGCCCGGTACGCGTCGAGCGCTTCGCGGTACTTGCCGTCGCGCTGGAGCTGGCGACCGCGATCCGAGAGAGCGCGCGCCTTCTCTGGCACCGCGAGCCCGGCGTCGTCGGCGGGTTCCGCATGTGCGCACAGCGGTACGAGCGTGAAGCTCGCGCACAGGCTGCCGGCGAGGACGATCCGAGCCAACATCAGTAGGAGGGGACAGAGCCATCAGGGTCGAAGGCTGCCGTGCGGCGCGAGGACGTCGCCGCAGCGTGGTGAGGACGATGTCGCGACGCCGAGCCCATCGCGGCCGGATCGGGCTTCGCCGCGACGGCGGCCGGCTTTGCGGTGGCCTTGGGCGAAACCGACGCTGCCGCCGGTGACGCCGGAGCGACGGTCTCGTGGGTCACCGCGACGTCGCTCCTATCGTCGAGTGCATCTCCGGGACTCGCGGGTACGACGATCGCCGTCGGCGCGGCAACGTCGTGCGAGTCGCGCGCGACGAGAAACAACAGCCCACTGGCGACGAGTGCGCTCGCGCCGAGCGCGAGCGGCCAGCGCTGCTTGCCCCGGCGCTTCACGGGCACCAGGGGCGGTGCGGACGCGAACCGGGTGTGCCGGCGCGGTGGTTGCGGTTTCGGTTCGCTGCGCCGGCTGTCGAGCTCGTCGCGCACGAGCAGCAACGTGCCGGCCACGGTCTCGAGGCTCGGGCGCTGATCCGGTTGCTTGGCGAGCATCGCGAGCAACAGCTCTTCGAGCGCCTTCGGGACATCGGGCCACAGCTCGCTCGGCATCGGCGGCGTCGAGCGGAGGTGCATCGTCATCACCTCGGCCGCGGTCTCGGCTTCGAATGGGAGCTGCTCGAGGAACAGCTCGAACGCCATCACGCCGAGCGAGTAGACGTCGGTCGCGGGTGTGAGCTCCGCGCCGCGGGCCTGCTCGGGGGAGAGGTACTGTGGGGTGCCCACGAGCTGGCCATCGATCGTGCAACGCACGTCGCTCGCGACATCCTTCGCGATGCCCCAGTCGAGCACCTTCACGCGTTCGACGCCGCCCTCTTCGCCGGGAACCAAGAACACGTTGTCGAGCTTGAGGTCGCGATGGATGACGCCCGCGCCATGCGCCGCGATCAGCGCGTGACAGATCTGGATCAGGAGCTCGACCACGCGGTCCGGGAGCACCTTGGTCTCGTAGGCGAGCTGGCCGAGGCACACGCCATCGAGGCGCTCCATCACGATGTACGGTCGACCGTCTTCGAGCGAACCGGTCTCGAAGATGTCCACGATGTTCGGATGATTGACGCGGTTGACGACGCGGGCCTCGAGCTTGATCCGCTCGACCGTGGCGCCGGTCGCCAAGAAGTCGTGCAGGACCTTGAGGGCCGCGCGCTTGCCGATCTCCTGGTGCGTGACGGCGTAGACCGTGCCCATGCCCCCACGGCCGAGTCGCTCACCCACGACCCACGGACCGGCCTTCGCTCCCGCCAGGAGGACCTCCGGCGCGCCAGCAGGTCCGGGCGAGGCCGCGGATCCTTCGGTCGAGAGCATCGTCCGCATGAACGATTCCTGTGCAGTGCGTGTGCCGAGAAAAGGCATGACGCAATACGTAGTTCGGCACCTTCGAAGGCCAGCGGCCGAGCGGGGCGGCGCGCGTGTGTCAGCGGCGCACGGTGGGTGCTAGGGTCGTATCCCACTTCATGATCGTCACGCGCGATGACCTCGAGGGATCGCTCGCTTCGCTTGTACGAAACGTGCGCGAACCGAGTGCGGGAATCTTCGGTCCCGACTCCATCGCGTGGCGACTCGGAGGCGATCTCTCGGTGTTTCTCGGCGGCGGTCGGGCCGCGCTGCTGCAGCTCGCTCATCCGATGGTGGCACACGCGATCGATCATCACTCGCGCACCCGCGCCGACGTCCTCGGTCGCTTTCAGCGCACGTTTCGTCACGTCTTCGCGATGACGTTCGGCGAGCTCGACGATGCGATCCGTGCGGCGCGTCGGGTTCATCAGATCCATGCGCGCGTTCACGGCGAGATCACCGAACCGATCGGGAGCTTCGCTGCCGGCACGCGCTATCACGCGAACGACGCGGACGCCCTGCGCTGGGTCCACGCGACGCTCGTCGATACGACGATCACGGTGCGCCAGCGACTCGGCGCGCGCGTCTCGCACCGCGATCTCGATCGCTACACGCTGGAGATGAACCGGTTCGCGGCGCTGTTCGGGATCCCCGCGGCGCTGTTGCCGGCGACGTGGCGCGATCACGAGGCGTACATGGCGCGGATGATCCCGACGCTCGCCGTGGCGCCCTGCGCACGCGAGATGGCGACGTTCTTGATCGGCCGCGCGGGCAACGTCCAACCCACGCTCGGCCGGATGACCGAGGCACTCGCGGCCGCGATGCTGCCGGAGCGCCTGGTCGAGCAATTCGGCTTGCAGCGCTCGAGCACGATCGTCAACGCGGCCTTCGCGCTCGGCGCGCCGCTCTATCGCCGGATCCCCGCGCGCTTGATCGCGATCCCGGCCCACTCGGCCGCGACGCGGCGACTCGCGGGGAAGCCGCCGAGCGCTCTCTCCGCCTGGGCCGAACGCAAGCTCTTCGGTCTCACGGAGCGGATGACAGGAAATTAAAGCCGTACACGACGCGGACGAAGCCGTGCGATTTTGCCGAAAGCAGGAGGCGCGGCCGCGTCGTGTGCAGCTTGCTCGGTAAGAGCACGTAACAGACCAAACGGTTGCTCGCGCAATACGCTGAAACGGTTAGCGCTGGGGTAGGTGCTGCGTACCTTCGTATCGCGCGCCGTATCGCACGTTAGCGGTAGGTCGACGGATCGAGCGCGAAGCGTTTGATCCAGCGCTGGATCTGCTTGCGATCCTTGTCGAGCGCACGCGCGACGGCTGACACGTTGCCTTGATGCTCGCGCAGCGACGCGACGACCTGATCGCGGACCTTTTGATCCATCTCGGAGAGCACCACGGGACGGGGCGCACCCGGCGGCCGCCCGGAACGCACCGTATCGGGCAGATGTTCCGCTCGTACCGGCTCCGCGCCGGCGAGCACCTGCGCGGTCGCGAGCGCCTGCTCGAGCTCGCGAATGTTGAGTGGCCACGGGTAGCGCAAGAGCAGCCGCGCGGCATCGATCTCGAAGCCCGGATGCTCGGCTGGAAAGATGCGCTTGTGGAGCGCGCCGATCAGCACGCCGAGATCCGCGCGGCGCTCGTTGAGGGTGGGGACCGAGATCCGGAAGCCCGCGAGTCGCGCGAACAGATCGTGACGAAACGATTGATCCGCGACCATCTCGTCGAGGTCGCGGTGGGTCGCCGCGACCACGCGCAGATCGATCGGCACGGCGCGCGTACCGCCGACCGGCATGACCTCGCGCTCCTGCAACACGCGCAACAGCGCCGCCTGCGATGAGGGCGGCAGGTCACCGATCTCGTCGAGGAACAGCGTGCCGCCATCCGCCGAACGGACGAGACCGGGATGATCGCTCTGCGCGCCCGAGAACGCGCCCTTCTTGTAGCCGAACAGCTCGCTCTCGACGAGGTTCTCCGCGATCGCACCGCAGTTGACGGGCACGAACTCGCCCTTGCGATCGGAGAGCAGGTGGATCGCGCGCGCGACGACTTCTTTGCCGCTGCCGCTCTCTCCTTCGACCAGCATCGGAATTTCGGACGACGCGATCTGGCGGATCCGATCGAGCTCGTGATGCCAGCTCGGGTCGAGCGACGCCAGGCCGGGCACGCCTTCTTCCGGCGTGAGCTCGAGCATCGCCGGCGCTTCTTCCAGGATCGGCATGCGCTCGAAGAAGATGAACAGCGTGTGGCCGAGCTCGATGATCGAGCCGTCGGTCAGGACCGCGCGCTTGGTCGTGTGGCCATCGACGATCGAGCCGTTCTTCGATTCGGTATCGACCAGCATCCAGCGACCGAACGAGGGTTCGATCCGCGCGTGTTTGGACGACATCCACTTGTCCGGAACGCGGACCGTGAGCTCGGTGCCGGCCTTCTCGGCGCGGCGCTCGGTGCCACGACCGAGAGCCACGACGGTCAGATCGGAGAGCCGATAGCGGACCGAGCCAGCCCGCGGCCGACCGCATTCGAGCACCAGGACAAGCACGGGCTCCAGACGAGGTCCGGTCCGTCCGGCCTTGCCATCCGCGTGAATACTAAGGGTCGTCCCATGCGACTCGCCCGACACGCGGCCATCCTAACACCCCTGTCGCAGGGGGGGCAGGTAGGGCGTTGTCAGACCCGACGGGTAGCGTTTGAACCGTGGGCGATCTCGTATCACTGACCGCGAAGCTCGAGGCCCGGCGCGGCTGCATCCGGGCAACCCCCGCCGTCGACCACTACGAGCGTGGGCTCGCGCTCGAGGCCGCCGATCAGCCAGAGGCGGCGATGGCCGCCTACCGTCGCGCCCTGGCGGGTCGGCCGGACCTCGCGGACGCCCTCAACAACCTCGGCCGGCTTCATCACGATCACACCCAGCTCGGCGATGCCGAGTCGCTCTACCGGCTCGCGATCTGCGCGGCCGCTTCGAGCGGTGGTGTAGCGCTGTACTGGTTCAACCTCGGTGTCGTGCTCGAGGATACCGGCCGCAACGCGGAAGCTGTCGGCTGCTACGAGCGAGCGATCGAGCTCGACGCCACGCTCGCCGATGCGCACTTTAACCTCTCGCGCCAGCTCGAGCAGGTCGGTCGCCGTGGCGACGACGAGCTCGTCATGCGCCGCGCGGTGCGTCACCTGAAGCGCTACCGCGATCTCGTGCGGTCGACCGGTAACGGGTAGTCCGTCCCCGAGCTCGATTTATCGCAACAAAAGGGCGACGAGAGCGCAAAACCGCGGTCGTCGGTACCACTAGAGGGGATGAAGCTGACCATCTTGTCCTGCGCTGTCCTGCTCGCCACCACGACGTGGGCGAGCGCCGGCAACCCAGACCCGGCCGAGATTTCGGGACCTCGACCCGGACAGGTCGTCCCGCTGGGCGAGGCTCCTATCGAGCTTCGGCCTACCCCGTACAGCGATGCCACGAAGTACATCTGCACCTTGACCCAAGCGTCGGTGGTGTGGTCGAGCGGGGAACAAGCGTATCCGATCTGTCAGGTCCCCGTGATCGATCAGAAGAAGTTCAAGCCTGGTGACGCGACCGTGACCGTCCGCGTGTTCTACGGCAAGCGGTGGTTGCCAGCCGCGACCGAGGTCATCCAGCTCTCGGGTAGCGAGGAAGCCGCGCCCGATCAGGCGACGGTCGATCAGGTCGATCCGGCGACGGTGAAGCCTCTCACCGGTGGCGGCAAGACGTTCACGCTGCGCAGGGGCGACACGACGCTAAAGATCAGCATCGCGATCGGCGCGGACAAGTGGAAGGTGCTTTCACCGAACGAGGTCGAGGATGATCACATCACGTTCCATCACGGCAACGACGAGCGCGCGACCGCAGAGATCTTTGTGGATCGCTGTGACCCCGATGATCCGTCGACGTGCCTCGAGATCGGGATCTCTCGTACGTTGAAGTGCGACGATCCAGATAGCCGCAAGTTCGTGAAGCTCGGCAACTCGCGCGCTGCCAGCTCGTGCGTGTGGACCAAGGAGATGCGGGACAAGCGGACCTCGAAGATCAACACGGTGCACTGGGAAGCCGGGGGGTTCGTCGAGATGGATCCCACGTCCCACGTCGTCGTGTCATGCGGCCTCGCGGCCAGCTCGCCGTCGCACTTTGCCGAGGTGATGCGACTGTGCGCGACGATGCACCTCGTGAAATGAGCTCGATCGGTCGAGCGCGATCCTAGGTCCGACGCCAGATGGCGATCTTGAGATAGTCGGCCTGCGCAAAGCCGACCGGATGGTCCGCCTCGGGCGGCACGTCGCGCTCGAGGCGAAAGCCAGGACCGAGGGCTTCACGCACCGTGCGCTGGAAGAGCTCGCGATCGATCCGGCTCGTGCAACACGCGGCGACGACGGCACCGCCGGGCGCCACGTGCCGCGCGGCTGCGCGATACAGCTTGCGATACGCGGCGAGCACCGCCGGAATCTGGATTTGCTTGCTCGCCATCGCCGGCGGATCGACGATCACGAGCTCGAACTGCTCGGTCTCGGCGAGGCTCGGCAACCACTCGAACACGTCGGCGACGGTGAACGTGTGATGGCTCGCGGCGCCGACATGATGCGCGGCGGCAAAGGCGAGGGCGCGTGCAGATTGATCGACGTGCTGGATCCGGGTCGCGCCCGCCAGCTCGGCCGCGCGACCGAGCATGCCGGTGTACGCGAACAGGTTGAGCACACGCGCACCGGCGAGCCGCGATCCGACGAGGGCGCGCCGCAGGCCGCGAAGATCCAGGTACGTGCCGGTCTTGTGGCCACCCTCGAGATCGACGGCCATCGCACGACCGTCCTCGTGGAATTCGACGGTCGCCGGTGCGGTACCACACAGGATTCGCTGCGAGGTCGGTGGCCCGCGGCGGCGACGCGCAGGGCGCAGGATCACGTTCGTCGCGCGGCCGATGATCGCGGTCACCTCGACCGGCGCGATGGCCGCGTGCGGCTGGGCCGGCTGGGCCGGCCGGGCCGTGTGGACCGCGGGAAGTCCCGGCTCTGCCGACCGCGTGACCTTGATCGGCATCGTCTGCCCGGCGTCGAGCTCGAAGTGCTCGCGGAAAATCTCGATCGGTCGCGTGGCGGCGGAGTCGCCCTCCGCCTCGGGTGCGGCGGAGACGGGGACGGTGATCGTTCCGCGCGCGACCGCGGCGAGCACCATCGCGACGTAGCGCGCGAGGGCATCGGCGCCGGGCGCGTAGCTCGCGACGACGAGCGTGTCGGCGAACCGATCGACGACGACCGCGGCGAGCCCGTCGCTCTCCCCGTTGATCAAGCGAATCGCGTCGGTCTGACGCGCGAGCGTGGCGCGCTTGCCGAGCGCGATCGCGATCTGGCCACGCACCCAGGCGGCATCGGGACGCGCGGCGCCGGCGCGCAGCATGCGGACCGCGATCGCACCTTCCGCTTCGTAGATACCGTGGCCGATCACGCGGTTCGTGCCGTCGACCAGGCGCAGCCAATCGCCGTCGCCGAACACCTGGGCCGCACTCGACATCTGCTCGCGAAACAACCACGGGTGGCCGTGCTCGATGATCGCGGCGGCCTCCTTCTTGACCTGGTAGCGACGAGGAATCACGCGCGCCGCGCGAATCCACCAGGTAGCTGGCTCGTGACGACAAGATCCGCACGCCCCGCGGCGATCGCGGCATCGAGGTCGGGGAGGGAGGCGGTCGAATCGGCGACGATCGCGGTCGCGACGTGGAGCTCGTTGCGCAAGCGGTCCGCGAGCGGTGCGGCAGGCAAGCGCGCGCCCGCCAGCTGCGTGTCACCCACGCTCGAGATCCACAGCTGCGTGGCACCGGCGCGCACGAGCTGCGTCGCATGCCCGACGACCGAGGCACGCGTGGCCGGGCGATCGTGAAGCCATGCGGCGATCGCCTGAGAGGCGGGCCAGCTCGCGCGAGCGGCTTGTACCATGCCGGGCAGCTGCTCGATCGCGACGTCGTTTGCACCCGGCGCGCCCGGATCCAGCAGCAGCAAATCGAAGCCCGCGAAGGCCGCGCGCTGGACCGCGGCCTCGAGCGCCCCCGGCACCGCGCCCGAGGTCGCGATCCGCGCGACGACGATCGCGCCCTTGGCGTGAACGAACTCGACGATCCTGCGCCACGCGACGGCTTGCTCGTCGGTGTTGATCCGGGGCCCGGCGAACGGGGTTGCCGTGATCGAGATGGCGGGGGTCACGACGAGGCCCGCGATCGCCGCGACACTGCCTAGCGTGACGAGATCGTCGTCGTTCGCGAGCTCGCCGGTGTGGGTGGGCTTGCACGCGACCGCGATCCGGTTCGGCGCGCGCGTCTTCCGAGCACCGAACACGTACGGCAAGGCGGTGGGCGGCAGCGGCGGTTCGCGCGTGACGCCGACCTTGGCCGCGAGCAGCTGCTCGACCCCGCGCGCGAGGTGAGGATCGCGCTTGGCCACCGAGGCATGCGATACCCGCAAGCTGCGCGTCATCAAGCTGTACGTGAACTGGACCGGCGCCATCTGGGAGTAGCGCTCGGTGCCTTCGAACCATTCGAGGCTCGCCTGCGCGGCGGCCTGCAGCGCCTCGACCTCGGGGCGACGCTTCGCTTCGTAGGCCGTGAGGGCACTCGGCAGGTCGAGCCCGTCGCGCACGCGCACGAGCTCGTCGCGCAGCACGATCGCATCTTCCATCGCGAGCTTGGTGCCCGAGCCGATCGAGAAGTGCGCGGTGTGCGCGGCATCGCCGAGCAGCACGACCGGCGTTTTGCCGCTCTGGGCGCTCCACGTCGCGCAGCGCACGGTCGGGAAGCTGCGCCAGATCGAGCGGTTCTTGATCAACCGATGCTCGCCGAGATGCTCGCGGAAGATGTCGCCGATGATCTCGAGCGTGCGATCTTCGTCGGCCTCGGCGAGCCCGGCGGCGCGCCACGTCGGCTCGCGACACTCGACAATGAACGTCGAGGCGCCCGCCTGGAACGGATATGCGTGGACCCGGAACAAGCCGTGCGGCGTGTCCTCGAACAGGAACGTGAACGCGCGATACGGCACGGTGCAGCCGAGCCACACGAACTTGTTCGGCCGTACATCGACCGATGGCTGCAACACCGGCGCGAGCGCATCGCGGACCCAGCTCGCGACGCCATCGCTCGCGACGATCAGGTCCGCGCGGATCTCGTGCAGCGCCTGGAGGTCGTGCTCGTACTCGACCCGTACGCCGAGCGCCGCGGCGCGGGTCTGGAGGATCTGGAGCAGGACCTTGCGCTCGAGCCCGCAGAACCCGTGGCCGGTCGAGCGCAGCACTTCCCCTTTGACGTGGATCTCGATGTCATCCCAACGCTCGAACTGTGCGGTGATCTGAGCGCTGGATTCCGGATCGGCAGCCTGGAGATTCCCGAGCGTTGCATCGCTGAACACGACGCCGAAGCCGAAGGTCTCGGCGGCGCGGTTGCGCTCGTAGATCACGACCTCGTGCTCGGGCGCGGAGCGCTTCAGGAGAATGCCCAGATACAGCCCGGCCGGGCCTCCTCCGATGCACGCGATCTTCACGCCGCGACGCTATCAGATCACTGGTGCTGGATCGTGCCCCAGCTCTGAAACGCGGGGCTAGAGTTGACCGGCTGCGCCGATCCCGCGAGCGTGTTGAACCGGAGCGCGCCGGTGCTGCCACCGCCACCACCGGTGTTCGCGTTGGGACTCGCGCTCGCCACACCCGCGTGCGGTGGGGTCGTGGATCCGCCGCTCCCGCCGATCGTCGCGGTGTTGCCGCCGCTGGCGCCGCCCGCGGCCGCGGTCGCCGAGAGCTTGGCATTCTCTCCTCGGACCGCGCTATTCGCCGAGAATCCGCCACCCCCGCCACCGCCACCGTTCGCCGCGAAGAACGTGGCAGTTGCGGTGTGGAGCTCGATCGCCTCGAGGAGGATCAAGCCGCCGCCACCGCCGCCACCACCCCCGCCCGCATTGTTCGCCACCGTAGGGTCGCCGTAGCCGCCTTCGCCGCCTGCGCCACCGACGGTGATCGAGCCGTTGGCCTCGAACCCGAGCCTGCCATTGACCGAGATCTGGATCGCGCCGCCACCGCCACCACCGAAGGCACCTGCGGTGGCGCCGGCGCTACCGCCGCCACCGCCGCTACCACCAGCGAGCGGCTGACCGTCGACGGGGATGCAGCCACCGCCCGCGAGACCACCTGGCGACGAGGCGGTCTGGCCGCCACTCGCACCCCCGACGGCACCGCCACCGCCACCACCGCCGGCGTCCGCTTTCGTCGCCAGATCGCCGGCCCCGGGTGCGCCAGGCGCGCAGCCGCCCGCACCGAGGGTCGCGCGGCCACCCGCACCACCGCCCGGGCCGGGCGTTGCTTGGTGTCCGTCGCCCGCCGCGGAGGCATCGATCACGGCATCGATCGTCGCATCGCCGGCGACCAGCCACGCGACCGGGCGCGTGCCGACGAACCCGACATTGCCTGCCTGGATCTCGAGCGATGCGAACACGAACACCCCGATCCCGCCGACCTGCTGGTACTCGACGCCGTCGAGGACGCCGAGCCCGGCCGCGCGCGTGAGCGAGCCACCGATCTCGCCGGTATCCGTGTTGAAGATCGTGGGCCCGGTCAGGGCGATCGGGAGAGCGACATGATCGTAGAGCTCGCTGCCGAGGCCGTTGCTCGGGATCAGGCGCGCGCAATGTGCGGGCGCACCCGCGACACACCCGAGCGCACACGTCACGGTTGCGGAGCCGCAGACCAGGCCATCGCTGACACACGTGCAGCTCGGATCGGCATCGGGCAATGTCTGAGCAGGACCGCCGCAGATGCCCGCGACGCAGGCGAGAGGCGTCGGGCACTCCACAGTGGTCGCGCACGTTCCGCCCGCGGGGTGCGGGTCGTAGCAGCCCGCGAGGAGGAGCACCCAAAGCAGCCGAGACCCCATCACCCTCATGGTCGCATGTTCGGATGCGGTTCGGGCATGCGTGTTGCTCTGTCCACGATCATGAAGACCCAAGCGCTCACGAAACAGCTCGATCACCTGCGTGACCACCTCGCCAGTGACATGGCGAACCTCGCGAGCTCCACGGGCGCGCTCGTCGTCCACAAAGCCTCGGGCGCGAAGGACCTCGTCGTCGATCGCGGCGGCGATGTCGTCACCGCGCTCTCGAAGGCGATCAAGAGGAATCCCCTCGCCGCGGTCGGCATCGCTTTCGGTATCGGGTACCTCGCGATGCGGTTCGTACCGCTCCTGGGTCGCAGCTCGTCGTCGTCATCCGAACACGACTAGCCGGACGAGCCGCGTCAGTTGGTCGCGGGACAGACGGTCAGCGTGAACTGGCCGTTGACGTTGTTCGAGTCATCGAGGTTGCCGACGAGGCCACCCGTGATCGAGGTCGCGGTCACGTTCGTGACCACGATCCGACCGTCGGTTGCGACCTTGTTGTCGCTGCCGACCACGAAGGTCATGTTGCGCATCAAGCCCATCGGGTAGTCCCCAGCGACCTTGGGCACCGCCACGATCAGCGAAGGGCCGCTCGGCTGGCTGAACCCGCACGCCGTGAAGCTCGAGGCGTAGAAGGTCGCGAAGTAGTTGTCGCTGTCCTGGGAGAGGAACGCGTCGGTCTCACCCGCGACGAACGACCACGGTGCACCGTTCACCATGCCGGTGAGCGGGGCGGTATCGATGTCGGTCGAACCTCCCGACGAGCTGGTGCATGCGGTGAAGCAGAGGGCAAGCGAGGCGAAGATCAGGAGCTTGGTCATGCTCTCGGGACGCACCGCAGCTGAAATGCGCGCACTATTTTTTGTGTAGCACGACGCGCGACATCACGATCCCGGCCGGCAAGGCCGTCTCGCCGTTCAACGCCGGGACGACCGGGTCGAGAGCGAACGGCCGGAGCGAGAACAGCGCGTAGAACGTCTCGTCGCCCGGCGTGGCATCGAGCTGGATCGCGCTCGGCAAGAGGCGGTTGTCGAGGCCGATCGCGGTCGCATCGTGCGCACCGTAGGGATAGTAGACCGTCGTCATGTGCGAGCCGTCGATCCCGACGATCGCGATGAACCCTTGCTTGCCACCCTGTACTTCGAATCGGATCTTCGTCCCGGGGGTGACGGTGTCGCCGGTAGAGAGCTGGTGATCCTCGCCATGGATGACGAGCGAGATGTCGTCGCCCTTGGTGCGCAGATCATCGTCGCCGAGCCGCTCGGGTGCAGCTTTTTTGCCGAGGAAGAACACGAGCACGGCAGCAGCGGCGGCGAGCGTGCCGACCGGTGCGAGCCAGCGCAACCAGGACCTCCAGCGCTGCCGCGGCTCGGGCGCGTAGCGCGCGGCGCGCTGCTCGATCCGGCGAACCTCGAGCTCGACATCGACCGATCCGAGGAACGCGGCGTGCTCGGCCTCGAGCTCCGCGAGCCGCGCTCGATCCGCGGGTGTCGCCTCGGCGGAGAGCGCGGTGGTGCGCGCCGGCGACAGGTCACCAGCGAGCGAACGCTCGAGCTCGAGATCGGTAAAGCGACGATCAGCCATCGTTGGCAGCCTTGGCAAACCCGGTGCGTGCAGCGCGCTTCTTCAGATGGTCCTCGAACTTCGCGAGCATCTTACCGACCGTTCGACGCGAGAGATCGAGCGACTCGGCGATGCCATCTTGCGTGTACCCATCGAAGTGGTGGAGGACGGCCACCGTCAGCTCGTCTTCGGAGAGCCCACGGGTGAGAAACACGAGATCGTGGAGCGCGTCGACCCGACGTGCGGTGAGGTTGGGATCGCCACCACCGTGATCGGGCGCGCCGGCATCGGGCTCGAGCGCGTCCTCGGACGCGGTCTTCTTGCGGCGTAGCCGATCGATCGAGGCATTGGTCGCGATCCGATAGAGCACGGCAAAGGGCGTCGCCTCGGCGAAGCGCTCGCCGGCCGCGAGGTAGCGCGCGAAGGTCTCCTGCACGAGGTCACGAGCGTCATCGGAGTTACCGACGATGCTCGTACACCTGCGATGAAGCGCAGGCGCATGCTGGCGATAGAGCTCCGCGACGGACAGGGCACACATGCTAGACGTCGCGGTTGCACGAAGTGGGAATAGTTTTTACCAAAGCCATCCGAAGTGAAACACGGGGAACACCTGCTGCGCGGTGTGGCCATCATTGGCCTGGAACACCATCATGCAGAGTCCGAGCTCCGTCGTGAAGCCGACGCTGCTCACGTACTGCGCCCCGCCTTCGATTCGGGCCTGCTGCCCCCAGATCTCCTTCGAATTGTAGGACGCCATGCTGCCATCGCCCACCGTGGTGTTGCCGGAGCTGTTCGCGATCCCGAGCTTCTGCAACGACTCGTGGACGCCGAGCGCGAGGTACGGGCTCCAGCGGGTCTGCAACGGTGCGATGCCGAGGCTGGCATCGAACCCGTAGGTCTCGAAATCGAAGCCGATCCGCGGGAACAAGATCCGCTTCACGACGAGGCCGGCGTTGATCGCGAACATGCCGCTCCCACTGAACACGTCGAAGCCGACCCCGAAGCGCTTGTCGAGGCGCGGGTTGTTCTCGATCGCGTGCTGATAGATCGCGGCGTTCCTGTCGATCTGCTGCGACCGGCCCTGGATCTCGCCGAGCCGGCGATACCAGATCTGGAACATCGGATCGTCGGCCAGCGACGGATCGGCCTTGAGCGCATCGCCGAGCGAGCGCGACTCGTTGCGCTCGTCACCG
This sequence comes from Kofleriaceae bacterium, assembly GCA_025357755.1. Taxonomy (GTDB): domain Bacteria; phylum Myxococcota_A; class Polyangia; order Haliangiales; family Haliangiaceae; genus JABFXX01. Next base: position 44,810 of record JANXOP010000034.1, read on the forward strand.
ACCCGCTCGTACGCCTCGGCGAGACGCACGAGCGAGCGCGACCGGCCTCGCCACGCCTGGAGGTCACCGGGGTTCGTGGCCAGCAGCTTGTCGAACATCGCGAGCGCGGGCGCGGCCTGTCCGTCGGCGAGGAGGCCGAAGGCCTGGGTCCGCGAAAGCTCGGCGCGCTCGGGCGGAGACAGGTCGTTCGGATCGCCCTTGAGTACGCCGGTGGCGAGCGGCGCGGACTCGTAGGCGAGCTTGTCGACGTTCGCGTGATCACCAGCGGCGAGCACCATCGAGCCGACCTCGAGGTGATCGGAGAGCACGTGCTTGACGCGATAGTTGCCGGGCGCGAGCGCGACGATCGTGTCGCGATCTCTTTGCGCATGCGCCTCGGCGATCAACCTCCACTCGCGCTGATCGAGGACGATATACTTCGCGTCGCTGCCGCGCGGCACGGTCATCTGCGCGACGTGTGAGGTCGCGAGCTTCGTGATCACGAGCTCGCCCTGGCCCGAGAGCTGATAGCTGAACGCCGGGCGTTGCGGCGCGCCGCTGATCGCGGTGTCCGCGCGGGTGCGGCCGTAGGCGTAGTGATACGCCTCCGAGATCGTGACCTGGTGGTCGCCGTCTTCATCGGCCGCGCCGCGCAGGCCCGAGACCAGGTGATGCGTGAACACCGAGCCCGCGATCGCGCGCGACTCTTGTGACAGCTCGTCGGCGCCCGACGAGGACAGGAACACCATGCCTGACAGCTTCGGCGCCTGGACGTCGATCTGGAACTCGTCGATCGGCGCACCGCCCTTGCGCGTGACCGCACCCGACTTGCATGCATCGATCACCGCGAGCTTGATCGTCGCGGGCAGCTCGCGCATCGTCTCGGCGAGCTCGCCTTGCGAGAGTGGATCGCCACGGAGGTGGAGGTTCTTGTCGTCCGCGTGGCCCGAGTAGTAGACGAACACGAGCGTGTCCTCACCGGTCGAGTCGCGCGTGACCTGTGCGAGCCGGCGCAGCGAGCTCCGCACATCGGCAGTGCTCGGATCGCGCAGCAGCTCGACGCGATCGGGTGAGAATCCGCCGAGCGAGACCAGCACGTCGCGCATGCGCTCCGCATCGTTCTCGGCGTAGCGCAGCGGCCGGTCCTGCGACCAGCCGGGGTTCGAGCCGATCAGGACCGCGTAGCGCCGCTCGGCAAACGCGCTCCGCGAGGCGAAGACGATCGCGAAGAGCACCAATCCGGTTCGCAACACCCGTCCACTCAACGTCCAGCGCATCCAAAAGTTCCTAACGACGGCGACATCCCGATTAGAACACCCCGCCACACGACAGGTTGCAAATTCGACCCCCGACTGCGGATGTTCACGTCGCGAGTTGTTCGAGCGCGGTCAGCGCCGCCTGAAGATCGGGCCGCTCGGTAAGCACCGGCAAGATCGGGTCAGCCTTCCAGCTCGTGATCCGCTCGAGCGCGTTGCGGATGTGGAACTGCTTCGGATCGAGGTCCGGCACGACCTCGTCCCACACCAGCGGCATCGACACCGAGGCACCGGGGACCGGGCGCACGCTGTAGGGCGCGACGAGCAGCTGGCCGTGCGCGTTCTGGCCCCAATCGAGATAGACCCGCCCGCCGCGCGCCGATGGGTTGCGCAGCGTCGTCGCCATCTTTGGAAACCTCCGCTCGACGAGCAGGCCGATCAGATAGGCGAGCGTGCGCGCTTGTTCGTACGTGCATTGCCCGCCGAGCGGGATCAGCACGTGCAAGCCGGTCTGGCCCGAGGTCTTGACGTAGTTCGGCAGCTTCGCGGCTTCGCACAATTCGTGGATCGCGAGTGCGAGCGGCACCACGTGCTCGCGCGGTGCGCCCTTCGGATCGAGATCGACGATCGCCCAATCGGGCTTCTCGAGATCGACGACGCGGCTCGCCCACGCGTGGAGTGGAATCGAGCCGAGGTTCGCGACGTATGCGAGGCCGTCCGCATCGTCGATCAAGATGTAGTGGATCTCGCGCTGGCTGTGCTCGCTCCACCGCAGCGTCGTGCGCAGCCACGGCGGCGTCCAGTCAGGCATGTCCTTCTGATAGAACATCTCGCCGGTGACACCGTCGGGATATCGGGTGAGCACCGTTGGCCGATCCTTGAGGTACGGCAGCACGTACGGCGCGACCGAGCGGTAGTACTCGACGAGCTCGCCCTTGGTCACTTCCTTCACGCCACCGGGAGCCTGGTCGGCGGGCCAGAACACCTTGTGGAGGCGGGTCAGCCGGAGCTCGCGGACCTGCGAATCGACCTCGAGTGGTGCGGCGTGATCGGGCTCGCGCGGCACCGGCCCGCTGTCGTCCGAGGTCTCGCGTTCGATCACGGGCGCGCTCGTCGAGAACAGCGCGGGCGCGGCCGCGACCTCGTCTGCCTCGAGCGCCTCACCGGTGTGGCGCAGCGGCATCCCGCATTCCTTCGGCGTCTTGTCGCGGCGCAGGCGCTCGAACACCGGGAACCTCAGCGACGAATCGATAGGCCACTCGCGATAGCGGACCTGGACGACGAGCTCGGGCTCGATCCAGCGCGCATCGTTCGACGCTTCGGGCCGGGGAAAACTCGGCTTCCAGGTCGGCTTGGCATCGAGCTCGGCCTTGATCGCGACGAGCTGTTTGTCGTCGAAGCCGGAGCCGACCTTGCCAGCCCACTTCCAGCGGTCGTCGACCCACACGCACAGGTGGAGCGCGCCGATGCCGTTGCGCGAGCCTTTCGGTGGCGTGTAACCACAGACCGCGAAGTCGGCCTCGGGATCCGATTTCATCTTGAGCCAGTCACGCGATCGCGTCGAGCGATACGGTGAATCGGCGCGCTTGGCGACGACGCCTTCGAGCCCGCGCGACACGATCTGGGCGAGCAGCGCCTCGCCCTGGGTCGGGATGTGCTGGCCATAGCGCAGTGGCCCCACGGTCGGCACGATCCGCTCGAGCAGCGATTTGCGGACGAGCAACGGCAGGCTGCGCAGGTCGTAGCCCGCGGCGGCGATCAGATCGAAGACGACGTACGTGACCGGATCGGCGAGCGCCGCGCGCTGGATCTCGGAGGTCTTGTGCATCTGACCGCGGAACGACAGCTTGTGAAAATCCGGTTTGCCTTCGGCGTCGAACATCACGATCTCGCCGTCGAGCACGAGCCCCGGAATGGGCAGGGCGCGCAGTGCGCTGGTCAGCTCCGGATAGCGCTCGGTCGAGTCTTGCGAGCTGCGATAGCGCAGCGCCGCCTGGCCCGCGCCGCCGAACGAGACCATGCGAAAGCCGTCGTACTTGAGCTCGAAGATCCATTGCGGCGACGAGAACGGCGCTTCGGCGGTGTGGCACAGCATCGGCTCGAACGATCCGGGGGGCAGTGGCCGCTTCGGTGCCCCCATCGCGGCGAGCTCGGCGACGACCGCGGCGTGATCCGGCGCGCCCGCTGCGAGCTTCGTGATCGAGAGCCCCGAGAGCACCGAGGTCTCGGACAGTGCGGCCTCGCCTGCGAGATACGCGAGCGCGTAGTCGTCGCGCTTCTTGATCAGCAGCCAATCGTTCGATCCGCGCCCCGAGTTGCGACCGCGCGTGCCCTTGCCCGTGTGGACGAGGGTGAACGCGCCGCGCAGCTTGTAGCCATAGAGCTCGAACTTGATCTCGCCATCGAGCATGCCCTGTGCCGGATCGCCGATCGGCCGGAACAGGCCTCGGTCCCACGCGATCATCGGCCCCGCGCCGTAGTTGCCGGGGGGAATCACGGCCTCGAAGTGGACGTACTCGAGCGGATGATTCTCGACCTTGACCGCGAGGCGCTTGTCATCGGGATCCATCGAAGGTGCCTTCGGCACCGCCCACGAGCACAGGACGCCATCGATCTCGAGGCGAAGATCCCAGTGCATCCGGGTCGCATCGTGTTGATGGACCACGAACATCCTCGGGCCCTTCGCGATGGTAGCCCCGGGGCTGCTGGCCATCGGTTCAGGTGTCGAGCCCGCCGTGCGTTTCTCACGGTAGCGATCTAGGCCCTCATCGGGAGAGCCATCGTCTTTAGGATCGGACGCCACGGACCGGTACAATTTACAGCATGCCCGCACGCTCGATCGGCACCGCCACGATTTCGTTCGGTTTGGTCTCGATTCCGACCAAGCTCTACACGACCAACGAATCCGGCAATGACATCCACTTCAACATGCTCCACGACAAAGACGGGAGCCGGCTCAAGCAGCAGTACGTCTGCACCAAGTGCGGCGAGGTCGTCGACCGCGAGCACACCGTGAAAGGCTACGAGCACGCGAAGGGCCAGTACGTGGTCCTCAACCCCGAGGAGCTCAAGGCCCTCGACGCGGTCGCGTCGCAGACCATCGCGCTCGAGGAGTTCGTGCCGGCGAGCTCGGTCGATCCGCTGTTCGTCGAGAAGAGCTACTACCTCGGCCCCGACAAGGGCGGCGAGCGTGCGTACAAGCTGATCCGCGACGCGATGGTCGAGACCGGCCTGGTCGGCATCGCGTCGTATGCGGCGCGCGGCAAGCAGTACATCGTGTGCCTGCGCCCGTTCCAGGAGGGCTTGATCGTCCATCAGCTGCGCTACGCCGAGGAGGTCAAGCCGTGGAGCGAGGTGCCGATGCCGGACCTGCCGGAGCTCAAGCCGGCCGAGATCAACCTGGCAAAGCAGATCATCCAGCAGATCCAGCACGAGACCTGGAACCCCGAGAAGTACAAGGACGAGGTCCAGGCCCGGATGATGGACCTCATCAACAAGAAGGTCGAAGGCCAGGAGATCACGATGCAGCCCGAGGCTCCGGCCGGCAAGGTCATCGACCTCATGGCAGCGCTCAAGGCCAGCCTCGGGATGGCGAAGGACAGCGACGCCGAGCGCAAGCCGGCGATCGCGGCTGACGCGGGCGAGGCCGAAGAGGTCGTCGCCGCGCCGAAGAAGAAAGCTGCCGGCAAGAAGAAGAGCTAGGCAGCGGGTCAGGTCGCGGCGAGCGTGAAGTAGACGCACGCGCCGCGATCGAGCTCGCCTTCGGCCCACGCGCGCCCCCCGTGACGCTCGACGATGCGCTTCACGATCGCGAGCCCGACCCCGATCCCCTCGAACTCGGCTTCCTTGTGGAGCCGTTGGAACACGCCAAACAGCTTGTTGACGTAGCGCATGTCGAAGCCGACGCCGTTGTCGCGCACGAAGTACGCGCCGTTCGTGAAGCCGATCTCGATCACGGGCGGCGTCCGCGTGCGCGAAAATTTCAGGGCGTTGCCGACGAGGTTCGTGAGGAGCTGGCGCACGAGCGAGACATCTCCCTCGGTCATCGGCAGCGTGCCGATCGCGACCTGCGCGCCGCTCTCCTCGGTCAGCGCCGCCACGACCTCGCGCGCGAGCGGCTCGACAGCGACGACCCCACGTTCGATCTGCTGCTGGCCGAGGCGCGAGACCACGAGCAGGTCATCGATCAACGAGCCCATGCGGGTACCGCGAGCGCGGATCGTCGCGAGCATGCGCTGTGCCTCGTGGGGCAGGTGCGCGCCAAAATCTTCGATCAGCACGGTCGCGAAGCCATTGATCGCGCGCAGCGGCGCGCGGAGGTCGTGGGCGACGGAGTAGCTGAAGGCTTCGAGCTGCGCGTTCGAGAGCAAGAGGTCGGCCGTGCGGTCAGCGACGTGCTGCTCGAGCTCGAGGTTCAGCCGGCGTAGTCTGGCTTCCGCGCGCGTCCGCTCGACGAACTGACCGAGCTGATGCCCGATCGAGACGCCTAGATCGCGGCGCTCGGGATCGCGGTGCGGAGGTTGCTTCCACAACATCTCGACGACGCCGATCACCATGTCCTGGTAGCGGATCGGGAAGGCACGCGCGGCGGTGAGCCCGATGCTCGCCGCTGCCGGGCTCTGCAGGAAGCTCGGATCCGTCGCGAGGTCGTCGATGATCTGGTGATCGCCGGTGACCCAGACCTGACCGGCCACGCCGATGCCCGGCGTGTGACACATCCCGCGGGTCGCCGCGACCAGCTCGTCGGCGCGAAGGCCGGGCTCGTGCCACGCCCCGACGAAGCGGAGCTGCCCGGCGCCTGGATCGGCGATCCAGATCGCGCCGAACGCGACGCCCTCGCAGGTCGCGAGCGCCTCGAAGATGCCAGGGATTGCTTCGACGAGATCGCTCGAGGTCGCGAGAGTGCGGCTGATCGCGTACTGCGCCTCGAGCCGGCCCTGTGATCGTTTACGGACGGTGACATCCTCGATGAGCGCGATGATCTGGTCGGGCGCCGCGCGATCGACCGCGATCTGGAACCATTGTTGGGTCAGCACCGAACCGCGGGTCTCGAAGCGCTCCGGGATCCCGGTCTCCACGACGCGCACGAACGCCGCGAACGCCGGACTGCGCAAGAAGACGGGGGCGTGCTCCGCTGCGCGATGCCCGCTGGCGATGTCGGGGAGGTGCATCGCGACCGCACCGCTAACCTCGAGGAACACGCAATCTACCGGGACGCCGTCGGCGTAGACCACCTGGCAGCGCATGGCGACGCTCGCGAGACGCTCGAACAGCGTGCGATACCTCTCCCCCTCCGACACGCGCTCAGTATTGCCGATTCGCCGCGCGCGTACCACACGATCGTCACGGGTTGATCGGATACGATTCGCCCATGGCAAGTGTTGGTTTCTTTGGTCGGATAGCAAACCTGTGGCGTGGCTTCGTCGGCATCTGGATCAGCGACGTCGAGAAGCAGCATCCCGAGATCGCGTACGAGAACGCGATCAGCTCGATGATCGAGAAGTACACCCAGCTCAAGAAGGCGACGGCCTCGATCATCCGTCGTCGCGAGGACATCAGCGGCAGGCTCAAGGTGAAATCGGCGGAGCTCGATCAGGTCACCGCGGATCTCCAGACCTCGGTCGAGCAGAACCAGGCCGACCTCGGCATGGTCCTCATCCAGAAGCAGAAGGCGCTGAGCGACGAGGTCGCCGGGCTCCAGACCGATCTCCAGAGCGCCGTGTCCGATTCCGACTCGGCGAAGGCCTCGCTCGTCCAGGTCCAGTCCGACATCAAGAGCCTCAAGGCCGAGAAGGACAACATGCTCGCCAAGATGGCCTCGGCCGAGGCGCGCAACCGGATCCAGCAACAGCTCGACGGGCTCTCGGTCGACAACGAGGTCAAGGCGCTCGAAGGTGTGCGCGAGCACATCAAGAACACGATCGCGCAGGCCAACCTG
>JANXOP010000094.1 GCA_025357755.1 Kofleriaceae bacterium
CAAGCCCGTCGAGAGACCGGATATCGGTGCTGCGGTCGGTACCGCCGTCAAGGCCGACCCGGTCGCAGATGTGAAGCCCGAGCCCGTGAAGCCCGAGCCCGTGAAGCCCGAGCCCGTGAAGCCCGAGCCCGTGAAATCGACCAAGACGGCGGTCAAGCCGGTCGACCCGACGAAGCCCGACGCGACGAAGTCGACCACCAAGACGACGCCCAAGACCACGACCACGACGAAGAAGAAGCCCAAAGACGACGGCCTCTTCGACGACCGGCACTAACCCGGAGCCTGGCGCCACTTGGCGTCCAACATGTAGGTGGGGTCGCGAGTGCGCGGCCCGTTGGTAACGCGGGGTCGAGCGACCCTAGCGATCCGTCGCGCAAGAATGGCCATTTGGACGACATCTGCGAGGCACGAGCGGTGCACTACCCGCTCCCGTGGGGAGCCCAACGCCGATCATGCAGATGCGTCCAGTGGGTGCGGATCTTCTCCCCGGCGATCGCGTCGGCATCTATCGAATCGTGCGGCGGATCGCGCCGAGCTACTACGACGCCGAGGACATCACGAACGGTCGGCGGATCACGATCGAGGTCGGCGATCGCGATGACAGCCGGCTCGTCGACGTGCGCTTCATTCGCGCGCAATCGGTCCTTGGACCGATGCGCCACCCGGGCCTCGCGCGGATCGTCGATCACGGCGCGCTGTACGACAATCGACCGTGGATCGCGGCGCAACGCCCGCATGGCGCGGCGCTCGGCGAGCTGTTCGTCCAAGGCCGGCTTACTCGTGACGAGGCCTCCGCACTCGTACGCGGTGTCGCGAGCGTGCTCGCATATGCGCACGCGAACGAGGTCGTGCACGGTAATCTTCGACCGCATCAGATCATCGTGATCGACGACGCGCCCGATGCGCTCGTGCCGGTCTCGGTCGGCGGCTGGGCGCAGTTGCGCTCGCCGGGCATCCCGTCGTTCAGCGATCCGCCTGCGATCAGCGTGTACGTCGCGCCCGAGCACATCCACGGGCCCATCGATGGCCGCGCGGATGTCTACACGCTCGGAGCGATCGCGTATCGCGGTCTCACCGGCGTGTTCCCCGATGTCGCGCGTGACTTGATCGATCGCAACGAACCGCTCGGCGAGATCGTCAACGCGATGCTCGCGACCGATCCGCGCGATCGCCCGAGTGCGGACGAAGTGGTCTGCGCACTATCGCTCGACGCGCCGACCGCGCAGCATGTCGTGTCGGCCTGACGACAGCCCGCGGCATCGCCGGCTCAATCGTCCTTGACGATGTCTTCTTCGCGGAACAGACGCTCGCGCACGCGGTCGTGCTGACGTTGCTTGTACGCCTCGTGGCTCGACGCGCCAGATTCGTTGCGCAGGGCGGTGGCCTTGTCGCAGATCTGGAACTCGGTGAGCACGAACACCACGTGGCACAGCTCCGGTGGGATCTCGGCGCGCGGCAGCAAGCGCTCGACGCGGAGCGGTAGATCGGCGACGAAGTTCACGATTCGATACTCCGGCCCCGAGAACTCGTTGTACGGCATCGCGGTCGGCACCCGTGGATTGGTGCTCGACAGCGTGCGGCGCAGATCGATGAGCTGGTTCACCGATTCGCCAGGCACGATGTAGTTGAACGGCACGAGGCTGCGGATCAAGGTCACCAGCATCGGCACGAGGTCGTTGTCCGAGGGCACGATCAGCCGGAACCGCAGCTTGTCGTAGATGCTCGCGGCGAGCGTCGAGCGCTTCGCGAGCAGCTTCGTGATCTGCGAATCGAGCGGCTTGCGACTCCACTCGAACTCCGCGATCGGAGCGCCCGCGGCCCGGAGTTGCTCGACGACCTGCATGACCTTGAGCTCGATCTCGCGAAAGATCACTTCGTCGGAGACCGACATCTTGAGCAGCGCGGCGCGGCCGGCGATGTGATGCAGGATGTGCATCACCTTCAACACGACACACGCGAGCTTCTGGTGCGGGCCGGTCGAGGACGCGACGAGGAACAGATCGCGCGCGGGTAGCTCTTCGGCGATCTCGTCCGACAGCGTCATGTTGAAGGCGCGGCCGAGATAATCCACGGCATCACCGCGCAGCTCTTCGAGCCGGCCGATCTCTTCGTCGGATTCCGGATCGAACTCGTTGAGGCGCAGGAAGCGATCGACTTCGCTGTGGTCCTCGAACGTGAGCCGGTGCCAGTCGATGACCGAATCACCACGCAAGAGCAGGCGCACCTGCTGGGTATCAGCGGGGGTGAGCTCGTTCTCGGCCGGGGGCCGGTGAACGCGTGGCAGGACAGTGGTAGCCACCGCCTCCGAGTTTACTACTTCGCGACGCGCGGTGCGGGTTTGGTCAGCAGCAACGTCGCGGTGAACAGGCTGATAACGCCGAGGGCCGTGATCACATTTCCGATAACAGCAACCATGACAACTCCTGCAAGGGGAACGCCCGAGACCCTCGAGCTATTTGCGCTAGCTCGCCCCGTCGAAAACTATCGTCGCGTGGCTGTCACCCGGAGTCCAAAAATCAGCAGTGGAGCTGCTACCCTGGCGCGCACGAGATGGATCCCGCGACGGGTGCGCAGGAGATTACCCGACCGGCGGGTGGGCGTGGCGCGACGACCTTCGCGTGCGGCCAGTGTGGGGCGACCCTCAGCTTCGAGGGCACGCGCACCCAACGCTGCCCGTTCTGCGACAGCCCGAACTTCGTCGAGCGACCGGCCACGGTGGGCCTGCCCGACCCGCAATTCGTGGTCGCGTTCGTCGGTGACAATGTCGTCGCGCACCGCGCGCTCGATCGTTGGCTCGGGAGTCGCTCGATGTTCGCGGACTCGGCGCTACGCGACGCGAAGGTGGAAGATCTACGCGGCGTGTACGTTCCGGCATACCTGTACAGCACGGTCGCACGCACGAGCTACACGGCGCAGATCGGCGAGAACTATCAGGAGACCGAGACCTACACGACCACCGGCGCGGACGGCAAGAGCCGGACAGAGACCCGGACCGTCACGCGCACCGAGTATCGCGCGCTCGCCGGCGATCACCTCGGCTACGTCAGCGACGTCATCGTCACGGCGTCGGCGGGCCTCGCTAACGACGAGCTCCAGCGCCTCGAACCCTTCGATTTGAAACAGATGCGGCGGTTCGCGGCGCCCTTGATCTCCGGCTGGATCACCGAGGAGTTCTCGCGCAGCAAGGACGACTGCATGAAGCTGTCGCGCGGCGAGGCGGTCGATCAGATCGGCCACCGGCTCGGTCGTTACATGCCCGGCGACTCGTACTCGGACCTCGCCTACAAGACCACGGTGAGCTGGGAGTCGCTCGATCCGATCCTCGTGCCGGTCTGGGTCTTCGCGGTGCGCTACCGGCCCGACAAGCCGCCGCTGCGCGTGCTGATCAATGGCCAGACCGGTCAGATCGCCGGCAAGGCGCCGCTGTCGCCGTGGAAGATCGGGATCGCGATCCTCGGCACGCTCGCCGTGATCACCGGCATCGTCCTGGGGTTGCGTGCCTACGAGCAGCATCGCCACACGCGTCAAGCGGAGGTGCTCTATGAGCGATGACTGTACGCGCTGCGCGACCCTGCTCGAGGAAGGCGATCTGCGCTGCGCGGTGTGCGCGCTGCCTGTCTCGACCGTCCCCGCGCGAGTGGTCGAGGCACGCGCTCGGATCCTGCGCTGCACCGAGTGCGGCGCAGCGATCGGGTACGACGCGAACAAGCAGGCTCCCGCCTGCGGCTTCTGCGGTGCGGTGATGAAGGTCGAGCAACCGCTCGATCCGATCGAGGTCGCACGACTGCGCCTGCCGTTCGAGGTCGATCGCCAGACCGCCCAGCTCGCGCTCCGCACGTGGCTCGGCCGACGCGGGTTCTTCGCTCCGAAGACCCTCAGCGACGAGGCCGTGATCGAGACCCTCCAGCCGCTGTGCTGGGCGGCCTGGATCGTCAATGCGACGGCGCAGGTCTCGTGGACCGCCGATTCCGATGCGGGCGCGAACCGCTCGAGCTGGGCGCCGCACGCCGGCACGGTCGCGATCGATTTCGGCAACATCGCGGTCCCTGCCTCGCGCGGTTTGACGAATCAGGAATGCGCGAGGCTCGTGCCTTACTACGACCTCGGCAAGGTCATTGGTGTCTCGAGCGCGACCGGAGGTGCGGGGCCCGAGCCCACCGACTCTCCGATGATCGAGAGCTTCGATGCGCAGCGCTCGGCGGCCCGCGCGACGGTGCAAGCCGCGATCGAGGCCGTCGCGAAGGTGCGCGTGAAGTCCCAGATTCCGGGCAGCAACGTCCGCAATATCCACGTCTCCTGCATGGTCGAGCGCCAGACCACCGATCGCGTCGCGCTGCCCGCGTGGGTGCTCGCGTACCGCTACCGCGGTTCGCCGTACCGCGCGATCATCAACGGTCAGCGCGCCGAGCAGGTGTTCGGAACATCACCGACCGATTGGATGAAGATCGTGGCGCTCGTCGTCGGCAGCCTCGCGATCATCGTCGCGATCATCGCGCTGATCGTCCTGCTGCGTCGCCACTGAGCGCCGGATCAGCGCTTCCGCAGCAGGTTGCGCGACGACCACCAGCTCCACACGAGTAGCACGCCCGCGATCCGCGCCGTCCACCATCCCCAGGTCGCACGATCGAGCTCGCCGCGACCTTCGAACACCGTCGCGAGCACCGCGCCCGAGATCCCGATCGCGACGAAGATCGCTTGATGCCCGAGCCGATAGATCAGCTGGGTCGAGGTCTCGAGGTTCTTGAACTTAATCTGCAGGTCGCCGGCATGCGCGCCACGCATGAACTTGCGCATCTCGGCGGGCAGCGCCGTCACCGACATCACGAGATCTTTGGAGGTCTCGACGAGCAGCTGCGACCAATCGCCTTCGTCGCCGAGCACGAACCGCTCGACATACGGCCGGATCACTGTCATCGGATTGAGCGTCGGATCGAGCTCGGTACAGAGGCCCATCAAGAGCAGCAGCGTGCGCTCGAGCACGATGATCTCTTTCGGGATGTGGAAGTTCTCGGACAGCTCGCGCAACGAGATATCCATGCGCCGTAGATCCGCGACGCTCTCGAGCCCCTTCTGCGGATCGAACTTGATGTCCTTGAGGTTGAGCGAATCGAGCTGGATGTTCTCCTGGAACCGCTCGTGGAAGTACTCGATCACCTGCTCGAAGACTTGCTCGTTCGCACCACGGGCGACGAAGCCCATCTGCTTCATCGCGGCAACGATCCGCCGGGTGTCGCGGGTGAGCGCGCCCTGGATCAGCTCGACGATGCCGCCGCGCACGTTCGCCGGGAGCTCCGCGACCGCGCCGAAATCGAGGAACACGATCTGCGGCGGCCCACCCACACCGTGATCCGGCCTCGGACGCACGAGCAGATTTCCGGGGTGTGGATCGGCGTGATAGACGCCGTCGGTGAAGATCTGCTGGCAGTAGATCTCGACGACCTGCCGCGCGAGCTGCCCACGCTCGAGGCCGAGCTGCTTGGTACCTTGCTTGTCGGTGATCTTCACGCCGCTCTCGAAGTGCGTGACGAGGACACGTTCGGTCGAGAGATCCGCGACCACGCGCGGGAACGCGACATCGGTGCGGCCTTCGAAGTTCGCGGCGATCCGGGCGGCGTTCTCGGCCTCGGCGCGGTAGTCGAGCTCCTCGAGCACGATCGAGCGAATCTCACGATAGAGATCCTCGAGGCCCTGATACGGGATGAACCACTCCACGATCCGGAAGATCCGGCGCAGCGTGTTGAGGTCGCGCTTCACGATCTGGTCGATGTCGGGGTACTGGACCTTGACCGCGACCTTGGCGCCGTCGTGGAGCCGCGCGAGGTGAACCTGCCCGATCGAGGCCGATGCGATCGGCCGGCGCTCGAAGCTCGCGAACAGGTCATCGGGTGATTTGCCGAGCTCCTCGCGTATGCGCTTCTCGATATCCGCGTACGGTCGAGGAGGCACGGCGTCCTGCAGGCCTTCGAGCTCCTTCCGAAACTCCTCCGGTAGGAAGTTCGTCATGATCGAGATCAGCTGGCCGACCTTGATGAACAGCCCCTGGAGCTCGATGATCGTGCGCTCGATCCGGCGCGCGTTGCGGAGGTGCACCGTGCGGAGGGTGTGCGTCGCCCATTCCGGTGAATGAAACCGCGAGCGAAACCGGAGCCACACATAGCTCCAGATCACGCGCCAGGTGGCCCAGTACGCGCGGAGGCTCCGGATGCGCAACGGTGCCGGGCGCGACTCTTTATCCAGCGTGTAGCGCCGGGACTCGCGCGCGAGCCGATGGATCGAGTCGAGCCCTGCGGTCTCCGCACGAGGTTCACTCGTGCGAGGTAGCGGCTCGACCATCCCGAAACAATACCATCTGTGCTACGCACACCATATGGCGACCGACGACGAGCCCTCACGGGATCCTGACGACAAGCTCGCCGAACGGTTGGCAGAACGGATCCGCGCCGGCAGCACGCTGCCGCCGCCATCGAACGATGACAAGCTGACCGAATCGATCCGCGCGCGGCTCGAGCACCTGGTCCCCGAGCTGGTCAAGAAGACCTTCGCCGCCGGCATGGGCGCGGTGTTCTCGACCGAGGAGGGCATCCGGAAGCTCGCCCGCGAGAACCTGCCGGACGTCGTCGGGTACGTCGCATCGTCGACGAACGATGCCAAAGACAAGGTCTGGGAGATCATCGCTCTGCAGACCCGCGAGTTCCTCTCGAACTTGAACCTCACCGACGAGATCGCGAAGCTCCTCACGACCCTGTCGTTCGAGATCAAGACCGAAGTGCGGTTCATCCCGAACAGCGAACGGCTCATCGGCTCGGAGCCCGACGTCAAGGCATCGGTACGCCTCAAGCGGACCACCGACAAGCCTGACAAGCCCGACAAGAGCGACAAGCTCGACGACGACAAGTAACCGCGCAGCCGCCCTGGCTCGGTGTTACGCTTTTTACATGGGCATTTTGAGGGCCGCGCTATGCCTGACTCTGTCGGGCTCAGCTGGCTGTGCGCAGCTGTTCGGGATCGAGAGCACGAGCTCTAACGACGGTGGCGTCTCGGTCGACGCGAGCCCTACCAGCGTGACGATGCAGGTCCAACGCTTGAGCGAGGGACCGAGCCCGACGCGCAGCGCGTACGACGTCTCGACGCTGCCCGCGAACTTCCTCGTCCCCGATAGCTCGGCGATCGGCTTCCATCGCGTGGCCGCCACCGCCGCGGGGGATACGTGGTCGGCCGAGATTCCCGAGGGCACGCCCGCCATGGAGGTCACGCTCGGCCTCGACATTCCGGATCCGTTTCGTCGGCTCTACGCGCTGCCTCAACGCAACATCAAGCTGCTGTACGGGATCTACGAACAGCCCGATGCGGGTCCCGCGCCCGATACCGGAACGATCACGGCGACGCTCAACCTCAACACGCCAGCATCGGTGCCGATGGGGCCGGCGGTCGAGAGCTACCAGCTCTACTGCGTGGGATCGTGGGCGAACCACGGTCTCCCGTTCACTGACGGTGTGGGTTCGATCACCCAGGCGATGATTCCGTACAACGTCGCGAACTGGGGCAACATCTCGGGTCGTCCGTTCACCAAGATCACGACCGCGGACACGATGCTCGGGCTCAAGTACAACGCGACCGGGCAGCTGCTCGCGGCCGCGGAGTTCCCCGCGTTCGAGCAAACCGCGGGCGATGTCGCGATCACCGCGACCATGACGAGCGTGACCACCACCGCGATGGACGTCCACACCTCGCCCTCGACGATCGGATCGAGGCTCGCCATGCCGACCCCCGCCGCGACGAGCGCGGTGGCCATCGGCTGGAGCACGAACGCCTCGCCCGGATGGGAGATCGCGAACGCCGCGGGCCCGCAGCTCAACGGTGGTCCGCTCTTGACGACCGATACGGGTGTGTTGACCGCGCCGTACGGCAATCCGTTCGCCTCGAAGGGGTGGAAGACCACCTTCAGCTACAACTCGAACAAGTCGCGTACGTACGCGATACCGCAGCTCGGGAACCTGGTCGGTACCTTCTACACGGGGATCAACTCCATCTACGAGCTCACCCCGGCCCTCACCGTCGAGCCTGCTGCAGCGCTCCCCGTGCTCGTCTCGATCAACTCCAAGCCGATGACGACCGACGGGCTCACCGTGATGATCGATCCGACCAAGGCGGTGACGCTGACGATGGTCACCGACTACACGATGCCGGCCCCGACGTTCTACCAGTACAACATCTACGAGCTGCGCGAGAACGCGGCAGCGACCGGGCTCGAGACCCACGTCGCGTACGTCGTGGTGACCGACAAGCCGACCGTCTCGATCCCGAGCGATGAGTTCACCGCGGGCAAGACCTACTGGGTGCGCGCGCACACGGTCAACGGCGGCTACCCGTCGTTCGCCGCCGGCAACTTCTGGGATCGCAACCTGCCCTACTCCGTCGGCTATCTCGATTCCGGTGTTTTCACCGCGGCGGCACCTTGATGATGAAGTACGTAGCACCCGTCCTGCTCGCGCTCTGTACGCCCGCGTTTGCCGACAAGGCCGAGGACCTCTTCAAGTCGGCCAAGAAGTTGATGGCGGAGAAGAAGTACAAAGACGCGTGCCCGAAGTTCGAGGAGAGCGACAAGCTCGATCCCGGCATCGGCGTCGAGCTCAACCTCGGCAAGTGCTACGAGGACTGGGGCAAGCTCGGCAAGGCGTATCACGCGTACACCGACGCCGAGAAGAAGGCGAAGGATGCGAACGACGACCGCGTGACGAAGATCCACGACCTCGTCCAGAAGCTCGAGCCGCAGGTTCCGCGGCTCGTCATCCACATTCCGCCCGGCTCGAACACGAAGGGACTGACCGTCGCGATCGACGGCGTGACCATCGGCAAGAACGAGCTCGATGATCCACAGCTCGTCGATCCGGGCCCCAAGCAGGTCGTCTACTCGGTCGATGGTGCGCCGACCAAGACCAAGCTCGTGGCGGTCGAGCGTGGCGGGACCTCCGAGGTGACGCTCGAGCTGCCGCACGCGAAGGGCGAGCCCGTGGCGGATGGCGACGCGAAGCCAACGCCAACGCCGAAGCCAAAGCCGAATCCATCTGACGATGCCGAGACCGAGCCCGACACCACCGGTCATGGTCAGCGCGTCGCCGGCGTCGCGGTCGCGAGCGTCGGCGTCGTCGCGATGGGCGTGAGCGCGTATCTCGGGCTCAAGGCCCGCAGCAAGTACAACGACGCGCTCGCCGCCCACTGCATGGGCATGACCAACGCGTGCGATGCCCAGGGCCTCACCGATACCCACGACGCACGGTCCGCGGCGAACACCGCGACGATCATCTTCGCGGTCGGCGCTGCGGCGACGATCACGGGCATCGTTGTCTACGTGATCGCACCGAGGGCTGCGTCCTCGACCGAGCACGCGTTCTACGTAGTGCCGACGACGTCGTCCGAGGGTGCAGGCTTCGCGTTCGGCGGTCGTTTCTAGTTGAAGTGTTGCGGCGTGTTGCCGAGGTGAAGGCTTCGCAACAACGTGGCACTAGGGACATGAGCTCCTCACGTCGTGACTTTCTGTGGCACACCCTCGGCGGCGTTGGCGCGCTCGCGCTCCTGAACGCCTGCTCGTCCGATTCGGGCGAGACCGGCATCGATGCTTCGCCCACGGACGGCTCGACGACGGGGATCGACGGCGGCACCGTCAACAGCTCGGGCTTCGCTACCGGCGATGGCTCGTTCCTCGTTGGAAAGGACTACGGCAACCCGTTCATGACGACCGCGACGACCTGCACGGCCTACAACGCGGCGACCGCCGGTCCCTGCCACTCCAACACCTACAGCCGCAAGGACATCAGCGCCGGGCTCGTCGGCCTGCCGACCCGCTTCGAGCTGCTCGTCACCGATGCCTCGTGCAACCCGGTTGTCGGCGCCATCGTCGAGGTCTGGTACGCGAGCCCGACCGGCACCTACTCCAAGGCGGCGACCGCGGAGTCGGGCACGTATCAGGGCTCGCTCTCGGATCTCGACGTCGGATTCTGCACCGGCAACGACGCGGCGGCGGTCGCCTCGAACTGGTTGCGCGGCTACCAGACCACCGACGCCAAGGGTCGCGTGACGTTCGACAGCATCTTCCCCGGCTGGTACTCGGGCCGCACCACGCACGTCCACTTCACTGTCGCGATCAACGGGACCAAGACCAAGACTTCGCAGATCTTCTTCGACGAGACGCTCACCACGGCGGTCTACACCAAGCACGCCACCTACTCTCCGCACGGCGACAAGGACACCAAGAACGCGACCGACAATGTCGTGCAGCAGGGACTTCCGGTGGCGGTCGGCATCTCCAACTACGCCCAGCAGAGCGACGGCGCGATGCTGGTCTGGAAACAGATCACCGTCGCGGCATAGAATCCCGCGATGCGAGGATGGCTGGGCTTGGTGACGGTCGCGGCGCACATCTCCGGCGCGTCCGCGGCTCCGGTGTGCAACCCGAGCAACCCGAGCAACCCGAGCAAGGCGAGCAAAGGCGTGCTGGTCGAAGTCGAGCAGCGGACCACCGTGGCGGCCGACAAGGACCTGGCCGTTCGGAGGAAGTTGCGTAGTGCCAAGACGACCGTGGCACTCGATGGCTCCTGGACGACCGAGATCTTCGATCCCGTGCATCCGCGCATCCAGTCGAAGTCAGGATGTCTCCAACCCGAGCAGCTCGCTGGCCTGCGCGACGAGCTGCTCGCTGCACCGTGGACGCTTCACGAGCTCGCGTTGACCTGCCACACCGATGCACCACGCTTCACGGTCTTCAAGGTGAAGCAGAAGGCGGTCTTCTCCGAACGCCCGTGCCCTGTCGAACGCCTCGACAAAGTCATCCAGCACGCGATCGACCTGCTGCTGTTGCTCGTCCCGCTGCCGAAGCTCGTCGTCGACGACGACACGCCGTGCCTCGACAATCCGCTCGCCAAGGGCTGGCTGCTACTAAACAGGATCGCGCGGCTTGCGATCCACGCTTTGACGACCGATCACCGGAGGGTCATCATCGCTCGATCGTGACTCGAACCAAGACCGGTCAGGCCGTCCTCCCCACGCGTCGTCGCCCGGCGCGACTCGAGCAGCTCGACGCCTAGAATCGCCTAGATGACCTCGCCGACTGGGATCGAGCGCGCGGTGCGAGCGTACATCGACGATCGCAAGGTCATGACATCGTGGCCGAGGATGGCGTCACGTCGATGGGCTGGGTTCGTCGATGTTCGCGGCCTCGGTTCGTCGTGTTTCGCATGGGGGATTTGATTCGTTCGTCAGCGCCGTGATGTGCATCGAGCGCAGCGCGACCGCGGCACTCGCTGGCCCACGCGGGCCGTTGGTTTGTCGATCGCATGTGCTGCGCGGCGCGGCATCACTCGGATCGTCGATCGACCGCAGCACGGCCTCGCAGCAACCAGCGGGTCATCGGTGTTCGCGGCCACAGTTCGTCGTGTTTCGCGCGCGGCGTTTGATGCGTTCGTCGGCGACGCGACGTGCAGCACGTTTGCGTGCGAGCTCCCCTGCGATCGTCATCGGCCGTACCGACCGCGGCGCTCGATGTCTCACGGGGGCCGTTAGTGCGCTGCGCGTCGCATGCACTGCGCGGCGCATGTACTGCGCGCCGCATGTGCTGCGCGCCGCATGTGCTGCGCGGCGCAGTATCACTCTGACCGTCGATCGACAGCAGCACGGCCTCGCAGCAACCGGGGATCGTCGATGTTCGCGGCTAAGGTTTGTTCGAGGTGCCCCGGGGCACGTCCCCGAGGTCGAGCCGGCGCTGGACCTGGTTCGGACCCTCGTGTTGTAGATCGTTTCATCGGCGACACGCCCTACCAGATCGCAAGAGCGCCATCGAGGCAGCGACGTGGTCGCGCCCCACGTGGAGCGTTCTCGTGAACGCGAGCACGGAGGGTGTCCGGGGCACGGACAGTGTGCGACTCGGGAAGATCTCCGCTAGACGATTCCCCTCGCTGCATGCGCTTTGTCATTGACGTGATTTGTTGGGTCGCAACACGCGTCCCCGCGACCTCGATCTCTTCGCTCACGAGACGCACTGACTTCACGTCGCGCAACGCCTTCGCCACGCAGCTCGAGACGAAGTCCTGCGCCATCGAATCGTCGTCGAGAACGCACGCCCTCGAGCCGAAAAAGCCAGTGCTACGGTGACCTCGTCAACGCAACGAGGAGTGGGTGATGATCGAAGTGGGTCAAGCGTCTGCGGAACCGAATCACATCGACGGAGTCCTCGCGAACCTGGCGATGGGGCCGGAGGCCGTCGATCGAAAGTTGCGCCGGATCGCGAACGCCGAGCGCCGGCTCGAGCACGACAAGGCGCACCTGCTGACCCAGGCCGTGCGCCTGCGGATCTGGAGCCACTTCGGCCGCGGGTCGCTGTCGGAGTATCTCGAGGAGGTCTTCGGCTACA
>JANXOP010000175.1 GCA_025357755.1 Kofleriaceae bacterium
TTTCCGTTCGGGTCAATGTAGTAGGTGGTCGCGTTGGCAACATCGCAGATGAGTACCAACGTAAGAACAACAATCGTCAGTGCAATGTAGGCGCGCATATGCGTCCCTCCCAAGGGCAGAATAAACGTGATCTGGACGAAAGATACCGGAGACACTAAGCGACAAACTTGGATCGTCGTGTTGCGTGGTGTTGGATCAGCCGCGGACGCTGCCCGCTCGCGGTCGATCCGGGCGGTCTCGCGCGAAACCATCCTCATTAAATCGATCAGGTGTCTCGTAGCCAAGATCCGCCCCTATCCATTCTACCCGCCGTGTGTCGCGAGGGTATCCAAGCGTCTTATCCCTTCGAGAGCATGACCCGTTCACCTCGGCTCTCGTTGCGGGACTGTTCTTGTGGCCATCATCGTACCGCTCGTTGTGCCTAAGGGTCAAGGCACGACCAACGTCACTGGACGCGGCTGGTGTCGGGAAGCGTTAGAGTGTTGAAGTCACGCGTCGGTCGCACACCGCGACGCTACCTGCAACCGAGGTCAGGTCGCGCAGCGCCCGATCACGTGCGGTCGATACATCGTGAACGGCCCGCCGAGCAGTAGCATCTGGTCCGAGGCACAGCTCGGCTCGGCGCTGATCTGCCAGCACGGCGCGCTCGCCTGCCACGGGTCTCCCGTGCATGCCGGAAGCTCGGTTACGACATGATCGTAGGTGCCGAAGACGTCGCAGTCGTACTGCCCGTTGGTCGCGGCCGCGGTGATCGGCAGACAGACGTCGAGCGTCTCGTCATCACGGAACAGCCGCGAGAACACGGTGAGTGCTTCCATGTCCGACGCGCTCATCGCCATCTCGGAGCGATAGGGCAGCGCATCGGCAAACGCGCTGAGACGCCCGGTCGGCACGGCGTCGACTACCGACACCATCGTCGGGTGTCCGGGCGCCTGGATCGCGGCCGCGTAGTCGAGCGGCGAACCGGGCGACGCATCGTCGCCGGCGGTGACGATGAAGATGCCGACACCGTCGCCGTCGCGGACGAAGCCCGGCGTGGCGAGGGCATGCTGCGCCGCCGCGAGCAGCGCGTTTGGCCCGGTGCTCGCAGCGCCGACGTTGGTCAGCGAGGCCGAGGCCGTCTGGAGCGAGCCGGTGTAGTTCGTCTGCAGGCTGCCGTCGGTGAGGTCGATGGCGTGCTCTAGAATGCCCGTCGGCACGATGGGAGAGGTCACGAGCTCGCCGCTGGTGCCCGTTGTCACCGCGATCCGCAACTCGGGTGCGCCGTTGTAGATCAGTGGGAGGATCGAGAGCTGATCGACGCCGGGACGTGGCAGGTGGCTCGCCATCGCCGGGGTGTCGTCGAGCACGACCAGAACATCGAGCGGCGTTGGCAGTCTCGCCTGCATCTCGAATGTCTGGGCCCCGGTCCCCTGCACACAGCCGAACGACGCGAGCACCAACCACCAAAATCGCATAAACCGACGATCAGCAAGAGCGAGGCCACACCTACGACCGCCCAGAAGCGAGTGTGGCGCGACCGCGAGCCAACTCCGTTGGCAGATCGCCAATCGCGCGGACCCACGCGGCGCTCACTCCGACCCGGTGGCGGAGCTGAGGGCGAGCGCGACGAGCGGCACGCCGCAAGTCGCGCGATGGCGAAACCCGTAGATTCGATGTAAGAGCGACCGGTCGTGTGTTTCTGGGCAAACAAGCGCGTGGTCGTGACAGGGGGCGCGGGCTTCTTCGGGCACTTCGTCGTCGAGCGTCTGATCGCCGCCGGAGTGGCGGAGGTGACCGTGCCACGAAGTCGCGACTACGATCTCGTCGATCGGTCGGCCGTGCAGCGTCTCTTTGCCGACGCCAAGCCGGACCTCGTATTTCATCTCGCAGCACGCGTCGGTGGCATCGGGGCGAACCGTGCGAAGCCCGGCTTGTTCCTGTTCGAGAACGCGATGATGGGTCTCACGTGATCGAAGAGGCGCGCCTCGCCAGGACCAAGAAGGTCGTGGTTGCCGGCACCGCCTGCTCGTATCCGAAGCTCGCGCCGATTCCGTTCAAGGAGTCAGACCTCTGGAACGGGTATCCGGCGGAGACGAACGCGCCGTATGGCGTCGCGAAGAAGCTGCTTCTCGTTCAGGCTCAAGCGTACCGAGAGCAGTACGGCCTCGACACGGTGATGCTGTTCCCGGTCAACATGTACGGCCCGCGCGACAACTTCGATCCAGAGACCTCACACGTCATTCCCGCGATGATCCGCAAGTTCATCGCAGCGAAAGAGGACGGCGCGGCTTCTGTCACCCTGTGGGGCGACGGCACACCGACGCGCGAGTTTATCTACGCCGACGCTGCTCGAGGCATCATTCTCGCCGCCGAGCATCTCGATTCGAGCGACCCGGTGAACCTGGGCAGCGGCATCGAAATCTCGATCGCAGAACTGGCGCGAGTGATCGCAGCCGAAGTCGGCTACACGGGCTCGATCGAATGGGACACGTCCCAACCGAATGGCCAGCCGCGGCGTCAACTCGACGTCTCGCTCGCGAAGGAGCGGTTTGGGTTCCCCGCCACGACCTCCTTCGCTGAGGGTCTGGCACGAACCGTGGCCTGGTACCTGGAACATCGTTCGTGACCAAGAGGGCTCTCCTGACCGGGATCACCGGTCAACATGGTTCGTTTCTTTCGGAGCTCTTGCTCGAGAAGGGCTACGAAGTCCACGGCATCGTGCGCCGCTCGAGCTCGTTCAATACCGAGCGGCTCGAGGCGATCTATCAGGACCCTCACGTCACTGACTACAGGTTGCGCCTGCACTACGGCGATCTCGAAGACGGGAGCTCCTTGTCGGCGCTCATCAGGGAGGTCCAGCCCGACGAGATCTACAACCTCGGCGCGCAGAGCCACGTGCGGGTCAGCTTCGACTTCGCCGAATACACGGTCTCCACCATTGCGATGGGCACGCTGCGCCTGCTCGAAGCGATGCGCGCACTCGATAATGGATGCCGGTTCTACCAAGCGTCCTCGTCGGAGATGTTCGGTAGCTCACCGCCGTACCAGCCCGGCCACAGAACGAACAGTCCACGTTCGAGCCGCGGTCTCCGTACGCATGCGCGAAGGTGTTCGCGCATCAGCTCTGCAAGAACTATCGCGGTGCGTACGGGATGTTCATCTCGTGCGGCATCCTGTTCAACCACGAGAGTCCTCGTCGGGGAATTCCGTTCGTGACCCGCAAGATCACGCGCGCCGCCGCGCGGATCAAACACGGGCTCGACAAGAAGCTGTTCCTCGGCAACCTCGATGCCAAGCGCGACTGGGGCTTCGCCGGTGACTACGTCGAGGCGATGTGGCTGATGCTTCAGCAGGACAAGGCCGACGACTTCGTGATCGCGACCGGCGAGTCGCACTCCGTGCGCGAGTTGCTCGATGT
>JANXOP010000195.1 GCA_025357755.1 Kofleriaceae bacterium
GATCCGCGTGCTCTACGTCGAGGATGACGAGCGCCTTGCAGACCTCGAAGCCATCGGCACCGGGCAGCATCAGATCGAGCAGCACGATATCGGGGCGGATGCGCATCGCTTCGGCGACGGCGACATCGCCCCGCGGCACGAGGTGAACCTCGAGCCCATGCGACGTGAGGTACTCCATCGTGAGGCGAGCAAGGCGCTCGTCATCCTCGACGTAGAGCACGCGGATCGTCTCGGTCACGCCGAGAAGTATTCCACCGGTGGGACGTTGAAAGGAGCGTCGTAACATCACGAAATACCCTCTAATCGACGGGTTACATCGAGAGCCGACACCATGCCGACTGACTCGGCGCGAGCTGCGCTTCACCCACTACGTGCCCGCAACTCGCGAAGGCTTCGGCGAGCGCAACACTCCGCAACAGCGAGGGGTTAAGGTCGCTCACCTTGGGTCTCGAGCGCGCCATCGCCCTCACGGTTGCTGCCCTTTGGTCGGCGCCCGCACGGGCGGACGGCCTCGTGATCGCGGGAGGGTCGCCACGGGCGATCGGTCGGGCCGGTGTCGGCACGGTCTCCGACGATGGTGGCGGCGCCTTGTTGCTCGATCCCGCGGTGCTCGCACGCCGCGAGACGACTCGCGCTCAGCTCGGCATCGCGTTCGTCGATGACTCGGTCGAATGGCTGCACTCGCCGAGCTCGCCGATCGCGCGCGATCAATCAGGCTCGAGCACGCTGCCGATGATCGCCGCGGAGGGTGCGTGGGGCGCGTGGATCCTCGGCGCGGCGGCGATGACGAGCACGGTCTCCGATCGCGAGCTCCGGTCGCCGGGCTCGCTCGATGCCGCGCACTACGGCAACGCGTTCGAATACCGCTACGCCGGCCTCGCAGGTGGGCTGCGCCGCGACACCGTGACCATCGGTGCGGCGCGGCGGCTCGGCGAGTGGCTCGCCGTCGGCATCGCAATCGCGGGCTCGCGCGTCTCGGTCAACGAGACCCGCGCGGTGTGGGCCGGCTTCGTCGATCGCAAGGACGTGCTCGGCGATCCCGCTCACGATCTGGCGATCGCGGTCAGCGCCGAGGATTCGTTGTCACCGAGCGCCGTCGCGGGCGTGCTCGTCGCGCCACCCGACACGCATCTCGAGCTCGCGGCCTCGATCGGTTGGGCTCGCACCGCACATCTCGCGGGCACCGTGATGGCGACCGGCATCGGCACGGGAGCACGCGTCCAGACGTCCTCGCCAGCGGCGACGATGGAGCTCGACGAGCCATTGACGGTTCGCACCGGCATGCGCTGGCTCTCCGATCGGTGGATCGCGGAAGCGAACGCCGATCTATGGATCTTCCCCGAGACGGCCGAGACCGCGACCTGGAAGATCACCGGCGTCCAGGCGATCGATCAGAGCAATTTCGGCGTGCCTCTGAGCCAGCTCGCGTCGCGGATCTCCGAGCGTACGCACGGCGCGCTGCGCGGCGCTGTCGATGTCGAGTTGATCGAAGGCTTCCTGTGGGCGACCGCGGGCTACGCGTACACCACGGCCGGGACCGGTCGCGAGCGGCGATCGCCGACGTTCGGCGAGCTCTCGGGTCACACGCTGGGCCTCGGACTCGAGGCGAGCGCGGGGAACTTCACGTTCAACCTCGGCTGGGCGCGGACCTGGTCGACGAAGCGACCGGAGCAGTCCTCGGTGTGGCGGCTCGATAACCCGTTCAACGCGGGCGACGGCCAGGTCCCGAGCGGGACCTACGATGCCTCGAGCGACCTGGTTGGCCTCTCGATCGACGCTGAATTGGACCCGTAGGTCAGAGCGACCCGACGACGGCGACGATGACGAGCATGGCGTGACCGAGCAGGAACAAGCGGATGTCGCGCATATCAGGGTGTACGAGCATGGGCCATGCCCGCCCTAACTAGCTGGAATCGCGCTGGTGGCACCTGGCTAGCCCGTCAGTCCTGGCGAACCGACTAGCTACTTCTTGAGCTGCTTGGCCGGGCCCGACTTGTCGCGGGAGGCGAGGGCCTTGGCGTCCTTGGCGTCCTCGCCCGAGGCATCGTCGACCTCGACGAATGCGCCATAGATCGCGCCGATCGCACCGCCGAGGAACGGGCTCCACTGCACCGGATGTCCGACGAGCTCCATCTGGGGATTCCAGGCCTTGGCGATCAGCGCATAGAGCCCACAACCGACGCCAAAGCCGAAAGCGCCCTTGAGGATACCGACCCAGCTGGTCGCCGATTTGTCGCGGATCAATGACCACAACGGGCGACCGACCAGGAGGCCGACCAGCATGCCGACCACGCCAAACGTCAAAAAGCCGTTGGAAAAGCCCGTCGCGGTCAGCAGCGCGTAGGCCCCGTATCCGACCGCGCCACCGATCACGGCGCCCTTGAGAAGTCCGACGAGGAGCTTGGTCACCGGTCAAGCATGACGAGGAAGCCGTGCCGCGGCAAGCCCGATCGGCTGCGCGATCATTCCGACTTGGCGATCAGCTCGCCAGTCGTTTGCCGCTCGCTGTGAACGGTGCGGCCCTTGGCCAGCGCGAGCTCGAAGCGCTGCACGCGACCATCTTTGCCGCGCGTGATCTTGAACGGCTCGCCGGTCTTGATCGTCTTGAAATCGAGCACGCCCGAGAGCGAACGGATCACTTCGTCAGCCTCGGCCGCGGTCAGGCCGTGGTGCTTGAGCAAGCGGCCGATCGTGTCGTTCGCGGCGACCTTGCCTTCGACCACCGTGACGGTCGGGGTCGCTGCCACGTGCGGTGGTGGCGTGGGGACCAGCGGCGCGGACGGCACGCTCATCGTGGGCTGCGCGTTGTGCGCTTGTTCGGCGATCGCGCGAACACCGGTCTTCTTGTCCCACACGAAAACGTACAGATTGATCACGACCAGGACACCCAGGACGAGCAACACCCAGAGCCCACTCTTGCGAGCTGGACCTGCGGTGGAGCGGCTCATCCCCGTGTAAGCCGTCGACCTTTTCTTGCGCCCTGACGTGCGTCTGCGGACCATGCGTTGGAAGCGTCAGCAGTAACACGCAGGCGCGAAGTGGACCAAGTTCCCCCACTTTTACGCCTTTTCAGGACCTCGAATGGCCTCCAATCCCTCCAGCGATCTACTGCCGCCCCGCGAGCAGCTGGAACTTTTCTCCCAGTCGGGGCAAGGTGCGCGCCAAGACATGGCGAAGAAGTCTTCCAAGCCGAATACCGATACTTCGTCGGAGAAATCCTCTTCGAAGAAGAAGCGCGCCGGCGGCAGCGATGGTGGTGGCGACGGTGGCGGTGGCGGGTCCAGTGGTGGTGGCAATGCGGGTCCCGGCACCTTCGATGTCTCGCTCGAGGCCGAAGCGCGTCACCGCTATCTCAACTACGCCTTGTCGGTCATCCCGTCGCGCGCCTTGCCCGACGTGCGTGACGGTCTCAAGCCCGTCCAGCGCCGCATCCTCTACGCGATGCTCAACGACGAGCATCTGCGTCCCGATGCCAAGCACAAGAAGTCGGCCAAGGTCGTCGGCCAGGTGCTCGGTCGCTATCACCCGCACGGCGATAGCTCGGTCTACTCGGCGATGGTGCGCATGGCCCAGGACTGGGTGCTGCGCGTGCCGCTCGTCGACGGCTCTGGCAACTTCGGCTCGCTCGATGGCGATCCGCCGGCTGCGTATCGCTACACCGAGTGTCGGCTCGCCGGTCCCGCGATGGAGCTCCTCCAGGAGCTGAGCGAGAACACCGTCGACATGCGCGCGAACTACGACGGCACCACCGAGGAACCGGTCGTCCTGCCGGCGCGGTTTCCGAACCTGCTCGTCAACGGTTCGACCGGCATCGCGGTCGGCATGGCGACGAACATCCCGCCGCACAACTTGAAGGAGATCGTCGACGCGATCCTCGCGCTCTCGAAGGACCGCGAGATCGAGCACGTCGCGCTGATGAAGCACATCCTCGGGCCGGACTTTCCGACCGGCGGCCAGATGCTCAACAGCAAGGTCGAGATTCGCCAGATCTACAAAGAGGGCGCGGGCGCGATTCGCGTGCGCGGCGAGTACAAGCTCGAGGCCAAGCCGCGTGGCACGCCCGAGATCGTGATCACCTCGATCCCGTGGGCGATGGACAAGGCCGACCTGGTCACCAAGATCGCGGAGGTCGTGATCCAGCGGAAGCTGCCCTTCCTGCTCAACGTGCGCGACGAATCGACGGACGACGTCCGCATCGTGCTCGAGATCAAGAAGGACGCCGAGCCCGAGCTCGTGATGGCGTACCTCTACAAGAACACGCCACTGCAGTCGGCCTTCCACGTCAACATGACGTGCCTCGTGCCCCCGGAGCTGATGGCGGACGCGCACGGCGTACCCTCGGGCTCGCCGCCGCAGCCGAAGAAGTGCGGTATCAAGGAGATGCTCGAGTACTTCCTCGATTTCCGGATCATCGTCACCGAGCGCCGGTTCCAGTACCAGCTCAATCAGCTGACCACGCGGATCCACATCCTCGAGGGCTACGTCACGGTCTTCGATGCACTCGACGAGATCATCAAGATCATCCGCGCGAGCGAAGGCAAGGAAGATGCCGCCGGCAAGATCATCAAGCGGTTCAAGCTCGATGACGTTCAGACCGATGCGATCCTCGAGCTCAAGCTGTACCGGCTCGCGAAGCTCGAGATCAACGTGATCCGCGACGAGCTCGAGGCGAAGGCTGCCGAGGCGAAGCGGATCGAGAAGATCTTGAAGAGCGACGACCGGCTGCTCGACGTCGTGCGTACGGAGCTCGAGGAGATCTCTAAGAAGTACGGAACGCCGCGCAAGACCAAGGTCGGCGGCGTCGGTGAAGAGCAAGAGTTCGATGCCGATGCGTTCATCGTCGATGAAGACGCGAACGTGATCGTCACGCGCGACGGTTGGTTGAAGCGGGCGCGCGAGGTCAAGGACCCTTCTCAGACCCGGACCCGCGAGGGCGACTCGGTTTCGTTCGTGGTCCCGGGCTCGACGAAGGAGAAGGTGATCTTCTTCACGAATCGTGGCTCCGCCTACGTGATCAAGATCAACGACATCGCCGCGACCACGGGCTACGGCGATCCGGCGCAGAAGTACTTCAAGTTCGGCGACGGCGAGAAGATCGTCGCGGCGATGACGCTCGACGCGCGCGCGTTGATTCCGGAGACCCTGCTCGCGGTCACCAAGCAGGGCATCGGCCTTCGCTTCGCGACCTCCGCGGTCTCCGAGATCACGACGAAGGCGGGCCGGCGGTACTCGAAGCCGAAAGACGGCGACGAGATCCTCGGCGTCATCCCGTGCAACGACGGCGACGTTGTCGTCACGGCGACACGCGACGGCCACGTCTTGCACTGCAAGGCGGACGAGATCGCGAAGCTGGAAGGTCCGGGACGCGGCGTCACGGTGATCAAGGTCGCCGATGATGACGTGGTCATCGGCTTCATCTCGGGTGGCAAGGGCGACATCCTCCACCTCGAGACCGAGAAGAGCGGTAAGGACTACTCGCAAAAGGCTGACCCGAGGCAGGTCAGCGGTCGCGGTGGCAAGGGCCATCAGATCGTCAAGAAGACCACGCTCGTCGCGGTGCCTCAGCCAGTCACGATCCAACCCCTCGCGAACGCCGAGGGTGGCCAGGGAGTTAACTAATGGCGCAGGCTTCGAAATATACCGGCGACGACATTCAGGTCCTCGAGGGCCTCGACCCGGTTCGCAAGCGCCCGGGCATGTACATCGGCGGCACCGGCAAGGATGGCTATCACCACCTCTTGTGGGAGGTCGTCGACAACTCGATCGACGAGGTCATCAACAAGCACGCGACCAAGGTCGAGGTCACGCTGCACAAGGATGGCAAGACGGCGACGGTCGAGGACAACGGTCGCGGCATCCCCGTCGACATCATGGCGAAGCAGAAGAAGCCCGCCATCGAGGTCATCTACTCGACCCTGCACTCCGGCGGTAAGTTCGAGCGCGGCAAGAGCTACGCGGTCTCGGGCGGCCTGCACGGCGTCGGCGCGGCCGTCGTCAACGCGCTATCGAGCTCGCTGATCGCGCAGGTGAAGCGCGATGGCGAGCGCTTCGAGATCCGGTTCGAGCGTGGCGAGACCAAGGTCAAGCTCAAGAAGCTCGGCCCGGCACGCGGTACGGGGACGCTCGTCACGTTTCATCCCGACGACGAAGTGTTCGGCGGCAAGCTCCACTTCGATGTGAAGCTGATCGAGGAGCGGCTCGAGGCGAAGAGCTACCTCCACGGCGGCCTCGAGATCGTCTTCGTCGACGAGACCGCGTCGCCCGTGGCGACTCACACGTACGTCCATCCAGCGGGCATCGCCGAGTACCTGCCGACGCTCGTCAGCGGCCGCAAGAAGGAACCGGTGCCGCCGGGCGGCGCCGTGTTCTACATGGACAAGCAGGACAAGGAGATGAAGCTCGGCGTCGAGCTCGCGCTCCAGTGGACCGAGTCGACCGACGACCTCATCAAGACGTACGTCAACTCGGTCCCCACGCCCGATGGCGGCACGCACGACACCGGCCTACGCACCGCGGTGGTCAAGGCGATCCGTAACTACATCTCGACGCACGACCTCGATCCGAAGGGCGTGACGCTCACCGCCGAGGACATCCGCGAGGGTCTCGTCGCGGTGTTATCGACGTATGTCCACGACCCGCAGTTCCAGTCGCAGACCAAGAACCGGTTGAACAACCCGGAGGTCGCGGCGCAGGTCGAGCAGCTCGTGCGTCCCGCGCTCGAGAACTACCTCAACGCGAACCCGAACTGGGGCCACGCCGTGATCGCGCGGGTGACCGTCGCGGCGCGTGCGCGCGAAGCCTCGCGGGCGGCGCACCAGGCGGTCACGCGCAAGACCGCGATCAGCCATCGGCTCAACCTGCCGGGCAAGCTCGCGGATTGCTCCTCGACCGATCCGTCCGAGAGCGAGCTGTTCATCGTCGAAGGCGAATCCGCAGGTGGCTCCGCAAAACAGGGCCGAGATCGCAAGACCCAGGCGATCCTCCCGCTCCGCGGTAAGGTGCTCAACACCGAGCAAGCGAACAACGCGAAGCTGTTCGCGAACAAGGAGCTCCAGGATCTGGTCTCCGCGCTCGGTTGTGGCATCGGCGAATCGTTCGATGTCACCAAGCTGCGCTACGGCAAGATCTTCTTGCTCGCGGATGCCGATGCCGATGGCAATCACATCGCGACGTTGCTCCTGACGTTCTTCTTCCGTCACATGCGCGGCCTGATCGACAAGGGCCACATCTATCTCGGTCAGCCGCCGCTCTATCGCATCGATATCGGCAAGCAGACGCACTACGCGCTCGACGACAAGCACCGGGACCAGATCCTCAAGGACTTTGGCAAGATCAACTCGAAGCCGAGCATCACGCGGTTCAAAGGCCTCGGCGAGATGAACCCCGAGACGCTCAAGAGCACGACGCTCGATCCGAAGACCCGCCAGGCGCTGCGCGTGACCGTGAAGAGCGGCGAGCAGCTCCAGACCGATCGCACGATCAGCGAATTGATGGGCAAAGACGTCGGTGCGCGGTTCAAGCTGATCACCGATAACGCGGCTGAAATCGGCGAATTAGACGTTTAGTTAGATCCGCCTTGTGCTGGTATCGGCCTCGGGCTAAGACCGCCGACGGTCATGGTGAGGTTGCGGATCGGCGACTACCAAGTGGAGCACGAGCTCGAGGCGAGCTCGCTCGTGCAGCGCTATCGCGGTGTTCACACCGTGCTGCCGCGTCACGCGCTGATCCGGCTCGCGCGCGACGCACACGATTCGGTCACCGTGCTGCGCGAGGCGTGCATCCTCGCCGCGCTGCCGCATCCTGGCATCGTCCGCGTCTTCGAGACCGGCCGGATCTCCGACCGGACCTGGTTCGCGCACGAGATCGTCGAAGGCCTCACGCTCCAGGCGATGTTCCAGGCGCTGCCCGAGACCGATCTCATCGATCCTGCTACCTCGGTCGGCATGCTCCGTGACGTCGCGGAGATCCTCGCGTACGCGCACCAGCGCGGCGTGATCCACTGCGCGATCACGCCCGACAAGCTCGTCGTCTCGCGCGGTCGTGGGTTCGCGATGTGCGTCACCGATTGGTCAGCGGCGCGCGCGCATGATGCGGTCACGCCGTTCACGGGGCAGCTCGGTCCGTTCACCGCGCCCGAGCTCGTGCAAGGCGACATCATCGACGACCGCGTCGACGTGTTCGCGCTCGGCGTCGTCGCCTATCGCGCGCTCACCGGCCTGATGCCTTCGGCCGAGCCGGTGCCCACCGAGGTCCACTGCCCGGAGGTGCCGCGCGAGCTCACCGCGCTCGTCGATCAGATGATGTCGACCGATCGCTGGGATCGACCGAGCGCGGCCGAAGTTCGCAGCGAGCTCGCGTGGCTCGCCACGTCGCTCGCAAACCGGAGTGGGCCCGTGGAAGTCGTACGCGTGCGCAAGCCGCGGTGGACGCCGCAGATCGATCTGGGGAAGCTTCGCTCGGCCACGGAACCGGGTGAAGGCATCGTGTCGGACCTGTATCGCGACGATCGCGACTGACGGTAGGTCTTCACCAGCGACCGCGACACCTCGCGACGGTAACTAGCGGAATCACGGCCATCGCCGAGCGGTACGCGGCTTGCGAGGTCGGACCACGTGACGCTCGCACGACGCTACGTTCGTTGGCTACAGCACCGCGCTCGGTGGATCTTCGTCGCGAGCGGGGCGCTCGTCGCCCTGTCGCTCTACCTCGTCGCCTTTCATCTGCCGGTCTATGCCGACCTCTCGGATCTGCTGCCGTCGGACGTGCCGGCGATCCGCGATCTGCGTCGCCTCGAGGCGCGGCTCGCCGCGAAGGACACGATGGTCGCGGTGGTCGTCGCGCCGGCGGTGGTCGACCGCGCGGTCGTCGGCGAGGCGCTCGCGACCCGGATCGCGGCCCTCGATCCGAGCCTCGTCGCGCGTGTCGACTACGACGATCGACCGATCCGAGACTTCGTGCGCGCCCACGCGGGCTTGTACGTACCCCTCGCGGATCTCGAGGCAACCGAACGAGCGCTCGCGCAGAAGATCGCAGACGCGAAGAAGAGGGCGAACCCACTGTTCATCGACCTCGAGGATCCGCCGCCACCTTCGCACGCGCTCGAAGAGCTGCAGCACAAGCGTAGGGAGGCCGCCGCGAAGCTCGATCGCTCGATGTACGTGAGCGTCGATGGTCACGCACAGGTGATGGTGATCGAGACCGCGTTCCGTGCGACCGATACCGAGGCAGATCGCGCCCTCCAGGATCAGCTCGATCGGATCACCGCGGAGCTCCACGTCGCGCATCCCGGCGTGACGATCGCATTCGCGGGCGGGGTCACGCAGACGCTCGCGGAGCACGACTCGCTCGTCGAGGGCATGCTGGTCTCGAGCCTCGTGACCGGAGCGCTGGTCGCGCTCGTGTTGTTCCTCCACCTGCGCTCCCTGCGGGTGCTCGCGATCGTGACCGCGAACATCCTCGCTGCGACGATCATCTCGTTCGGGATCGCGAGCCTCAGCGTCGGACACCTGAACGCCGCGACCGCGTTCCTCGGCGCGATCATCGCCGGTAACGGCGTGAACTACGGCATCTTGCTCGTCGCGCGCTATCTCGAGGAGCGGACCGGGCAGGGTGATGCGAGCGCGGCGATGGCGCGGGCGATCGCGGGGACCATCCGGCCGACCCTGATCGCCTCGCTCGGTGCGGCGATCGCCTACGGCGCCCTCGCGGTGACGCACTTCAAGGGCTTCGCTGACTTCGCGCTGATCGGCGGCGTCGGCATGCTGGTGTGCTGGCTCGCCTCGTTCGTGGTGTTGCCGGTGCTCGTACTCCGGTTCGCAGCGGGTGCGCGAGGTCGCGAAGCGCCGCTCTTCGGACGGATCGCGGTCGGCTTGTTCGGGTTCGGAAAGCCCGCGGTCATGTGTACGATCGGCGGCGTGCTCGCGCTCGCCTCGGTCGCGATCACGGTCCGCTACGTCGCGCACGATCCGTTCGAGTACGACATGACCAAGCTGCGCTCCGATGCGCCCGAGGCGCTCGAGACCCGGCACTGGATGACGTTCGTCAACGACACGTTCGGGCGCGGGCTCGCGGGCATGTCGCGGTCGTCGTACATCGCGGTCGACGAGCTCTCGCAGGTGCCAGCGGTGCTCGCCGCGCTCGCCGAGGCGCACGCGCGCGATCCGATCGTGGGGACGGTGCAGTCGATCGCCGATGCGGTGCCACCGGATCAGGCGGCAAAGCTCGTGGTGCTCGCGAAGCTCCGCGCCGAGCTGGACGACGCTGGTGACGATGTCGCAGCGGACCTCGCGCTCCTGCGCCCGGCCGACGATCTTCGCGCGTTCACCGCTGTCGATCTGCCGCGCGAGCTCCGCGCGAAGCTCACCGAGCGCGATGGCCGGATCGGCTATCTCGTCGCCGTGACCCCCGGCCCGACGTTCGATGAATGGAACGGGCGCGATCTCGTGCGGTTCTCCGCGGCGATCCGCGAGCTCCACCCGCCAGCCGGACAGCCCACGACCACGCCGACCATCACGACCTCGGGCCCGAGCGTGATCTTCGCCGACATCATCACCGCGATTCGCAAGGATGGCGTGGTCGTCACGGTGATCGCGGCCGGCGGGCTCGTCGTGATGGTGCTGCTGCTCGTGGGACGCACGCGGCGCGCGGCGGCGGTGCTTGCGGGGACCGCGCTCGGCAGCTTGCTGATGATCGCGGTGTGCGCGCTGATCGGGCTCAAGATCAACTTCCTCGATTTCGTGGCGTTGCCGATCGCGCTCGGGCTCGGTATCGACTACGCGATCAATGTCGCCCATCGCGCCGAGATCTGTGACCCCCAGCTCGCCTTGCGGTCGACGGGCGGCACCGTCCTGGTGTGCTCGCTGACGACGATGATCGGCTATGCGTCCTTGCTCGTGAGCTCGAATCTCGCGATTCGCGGCTTCGGCCTCGCCTCGTTGATCGGTGAAGTGACCTGCGTGGTCACCGCACTCGCGCTGGTGCCGGCCATCATCGCCGTCGGCAGGCCGACCGAGCTGGTACGCTGTGAGGGATGGCAAGGCGGCTCGCACTCGGCGGTCTGATCGCTGTCGCGGTGTGGTTCGCCGCGCTCGTGATCATCGATGTCGTCATCGGTGCACGCCAGGGCTCGGCCACCGCCGCGCGGATCGGCGAGACGCTCCAGGCCACCGCCACGATCGGCGACCTCGATGTCGCGCTCGTCCGTGGCAGCTTCACCATTGGCAGGCTCGCGGTCCATCGCGACGATCTCGTCGGCCACCTCGCGCTCGAGGTCGCGGATGTCGAGTGCTCGCTCGCACCGCTCGGCTGGGCGCTGTTCGATCGCGGCTGTCGCGAGCTCGCGCTGCGCGGCGTCCGCCTCGAGGTCTCGACCGCGGCGCTGTTCAAGATCCAGCATCGCAAGCAGGCGCCGATCCGCGCCGAGCACTTCACGATCGACGACGCCGAGCTCGCGTTCTCGCCGAGCGCGATCCTGCCGAGCCTCGGCCGGATCGCGATCCGGATCGATCACGCCGAGGCCGGTCCGACGCTGTTCATCACGCCCGTATCGTGGATCTTCTCGCTCGAGGTGCTGCGCGCGCATGTCGATCTCCCGGCGAACCTCACGATCGAGCTGACCTACGATCACGGCGTTTTCGGTGCCGCGGGCTCGCTGTTCGGCTCGACGCCGGTGAAGCTGCCGCTCCAGCTACCCGTCGCGGCGGTCTATCTCGACGCTCGCGCGCAGGTCCAGGCGCTGGTGAAGCTCGCCACTGATCTCGCCGAGCAACTGGTCGCGAAGCGCGCCGAAGACTGGCTGCGCAGCAAGCTGTAGGCTAGCCCCGGTAGGTGTCGTCCTGCTCGATCTTCGAGAGGACCCAATCGAACTCGCCTGCGGTGACGTGCGCGCCGCAGTGCTCGCAGGCGCCGGATTGGGTGACTTGCAGCGGCGCACCGCAATTGCCGCACACGGGTTCGGCCTTCGGCGCGCCTTGCCTGCCCGCGTGGCGGATCAGCGTCCAGTACTCGCTGTAGGCGCGCTCGGTGTGCTTGTTGCCCCGTACGATCCGGCCGGTCTCTTTGACCAGGACGTAGTCCTTTCCCGTGCCCCACAGCCGGATCGTGACCGCGTCGTAGTACTTGTCGCGCGTGACCTTCGCGTACTCGACCTTCGTGATCCGCATGTCGGCGAGCTGGTTGCGCAGGCCCTGGCTCTTGTACTCGTCGACCCAGTACTTCAGGTAGTCGAACAAACCGTCGGAGACGAAGCCGCGGATCGACTCGAGCTCGTTGCTCGCCCAAGCCTTGTTCAGACGGTCGTAGATCATCGTGAGCCGGCGATCGAGAGCTTCCTCGGTGACCGCCGGATCGGCCGCGGCGAGACTGTCCCATTGCGCGGCGCGATCCTCGGCCTTGTACGTCTCGAGATCGTTGCCCCGCTCCTTGGTCTCGGTCGTCAGGGTCGGTGGCAGGTCCTTGATCGAATCGACGGTGATGGTCGCGACACTCCAGTCGAACCGGCCGTTGTCGACGACCTGACGGCATGACGCACACACCTGCGTGCCGGTCGCATTCGCCTGCCACGGCGCTCCACAGTTCGGGCACGGGAACGTTCGCGCGACACCGGGCGGCTTCGACATCCGCTTCGCGTCGCGCTGGAACTGCCATGTCTCGACGGAGTAGTAGGTGTGGCTGTCCGTCGCGACGTTCGCTTCGAATTCGACGGTAAGGGTCACGAAGGCTTCCGCGCCGTGCTCGAGCGTAGGTACCTCACAGCTCACGATCCGCATCGCACCGACGACGACCTGGTGCACGTGCTCGCCAACAGGGCTGCGCGACGCGAGGCTCGTGCGCGCCTCTTGCGAGACATATGGCGCGACCGTGAGCAGTTGCTGTTCCGTCGCACGTGCACGCTGCGCGGTCGAGAACAGGCGGAAGGCGAAGTCTTCGAACACGATGCGCGAGAAGTCGGAGTCCAGGCCAGTGAGGTTCGTGACCGTCACCGCCTCGTGCAACGCGACCGGCGGTCCGCTATCCCAGTCGCGGTTCTTGCGCTGTCTCCAGGACGAATAGAGGACGTAGCCCACGATCAGCGCGATGAGCGGCAACCCTATGCTCGGGTAGTAGATGCAGATCCGAAGCAGCCACCAGATCAGCTCGAGCACGACGACGGCACCACCACCACCACCGCCGCCACCGCTCGAATGACCACCTCCACCGCCGAAGCTATCTCCACCGCCGGGCCGCGCCAACGCGATCGCGCTGCACGCGAGCAACGCGATCGTCGACCCCAACGCGATGCGCCGGAGCTTCATCGTCGGCGCCTCTTGCCGCCCAGAGCGCCCAGAGCGCCCAGATCGCTATCGATCGCATCGGGCAGCTCGTTGACATCGTGGTCGCCCTGCGGCATCGCCGCACTCATCATGGCAGCGAGCTGCTCGAGCGCGCTGCCGACCGCCGCCCCGCCGAAGGGAAGCTGCGCGATCAGCGCTGCTTCGGCCTGGTCGAGCGCGCCTGGCTCGAGCGTCGCTGCCAGGCCGAGATCGGGAACTAACGCGAGCTCTTGCTCGAGCCACGAGACGTAGACCAACACCCCACTTCGCCGGGTCGTCGCGTGCACGCCGCGCTCGACAAAGGTGGCCCGCGCGGCGCGCCGCACGTGCTCCTTCAACACGTTGCGCGGTGTGAGCCAGCGCTTGAGCTGGGGCAGCTTCTCGACTACGAGGCCCGCGAGCAGACCGACCACGAACGGATCGACCAGGATCGCCGTGAGCGCGAACGAGTGCTCCGCGAACAACGTCACCGCGAGGCCCGCGAATGCCGCGATCACCCCGACGAGTACATTGGCATGACGGTAGGTCCCGGAGGCGCGCCTCACGGCGACGACGACCTCGACCGCCGAGCGCGCTTCGATCTCTGCAATGGCACGCGCGAGTGCGTTCCGCGCGTCGTCGTCGAGGAACTGCACGCTCACCACGCCAACCTACCATTGCTTCGCTCGGTCTCACGGGCAGCTAGCTCAACGATCAACAGGGGTGGACGAAGCACCAAACTGTGGGCGTCGGCAAAGGGGGAAAACCTATGAATATCCGGTGGGGCGTTGTGGGTGTGTGGGTGACGGCGATGATCGTTAGCGCCTGTGGCGACAACGTGAAGGTCGGCGTCGAAGTGAGCCGCGACGCGATGCGCATTCCGGTGGGCGCCACCCAGGAAGATACGGTCGTGATCACGGGCTATGCGCCCGCGGGTGCGGTCCGTACGTGGACCCAGAGCGACCCGAGGATCGCGCTCCTCCTGGATGATGGCCAGGACCTCCACGTCACCGGCATGGTGATCGGCAAATCGACCCTCCACTTTCGCTACGGCGCGGTGACCAGGGACATCGACCTCGAGGTCACGGACGCGGCTCCCGCGTCGCTGCGGATCGACCCCGCTATGCTGACGCTGCCGCGCGGCGCGAAGACCATGGTCGCAGCGATCGTCACCTACAGTGATGGCACCGAGTACGACGTCAGCGACCAGGCCGCGTGGCATGTCGCCCATGCCGAGGTCGTCGACTACGACACCAACCAAGTCATCGCCGAACAGCCGGGCGCGACCGAGCTCGACGCCACGTTCGGTGACTTCTCCGCCGCCGCGCAGATCACCGTCTCCGCCGCCTCGGTGATCCGCATCCAGCTCGATCCTCCCTCGCTCACGCTCCCGATCGGGATCGACAGCCAACTCACCGCCACCGGCATCTTCTCCGACGGTACCGCTCACGACGTGACCGCGATCGCCACCTGGGCTTCGGACGACGCGGCCACCGCGACCGTATCGCACGGTGCCGTCACCGGCGTCCACGCCGGCTCGACCTCGATCCGCGCCACCGTCGGTGACGCGACGGCCGCGGCGCCGACGCAGGTCATCAACGCGAACCTCAGCTCGCTCGGCATCGATCCCTCGAGCGCGGCGCTGCCGATCGGCTTCCAGCTCCAGCTGACCGCGACCGGTCACTTCGACAATGGCGCGGTCTACGACCTCACGAAGCAGGTCGCGTGGACCGTCGACGCGCATGCGACGGTCGATCCGAAGGGCACGGCGACCGGCACCTCGGCCGGGACCGCGCACGTCACGGCAGCGTTCGGCTCGAAGACCGCGACCGCGACCCTCCAGATCAGCTCGGCGCTGCTCGCCCGCATCGAGATGTCGGACGCGACGTTGACGATGCCGATCACCACACAACATCAGCTCACCGCCACCGCGGTGTTCTCCGATAACACCACGCTCGACGTCACCAAGCAGGCGACGTGGGCCGCTGAAGATCCGACGACCGCGACGGTGACCAAGGGCCTCGTCACCGCGATCGCCGTCGGCAACACCGATGTCACCGCGACGCTGCAGAGCACCACCGGTCACACGGCGGTGACAGTTAGCGGCACGCCGGTCGCTTCGATCGACATCACACCGGCCACGCAGACGATGCCCGCACTCACGCACCTCCCGTTCATCGCGACGGCGCACTTCGGTGACGGCACGAGCACCGACATCAGCCAGCAGGCGACCTGGGCGAGCGACAACGGTGCCGTCGCGATCGTCTCGAACGCGGACGGCGCGCGGGGTCACGTCTCGGCGCTCCTCGTCGGTGACGCACACATCACGGCCACGTTCGGTGCGTTGACCGGCACGTCCGCGGTGCACGTCAGTATCGCCACCGCGACCCAGCTCCAGCTGACCCCGGCCACCGCGACGCTCGCGGTCGGCGGCATCCAGCAGTTCACCGCGACCGCGATCTTCTCCGATCACACGTCGCTCGATGTCACGAACACCGCAGCGTGGACGTCGCTCGCACCGACGAAGGCGTCGGTCTCGAATGCCGCAGGTACGAAGGGCTCGGCGACCGCGCTCGCCGCTGGCGCCGCGACGATCACCGCGACGTACGGCGCGCTGACCGCGACGGCGGCGCTCACCGTGAGCTCGGCGACCGTCACCAAGCTCACGATCGAACCCGCAACGCTGACGCTCTCGCTCCTCGCCACCGGCCAGCTCTCGGCGATGGTGACGTACAGTGACGCATCGGTCGTCGACGTCACGGCGCGGACCACGTTCTCGACGAGTGCGGTGACCACCGCGACCGTGACGAACAACCAGCTCTCGCACGGCCTCGTGACCGGTGTCCTCGCTGGCAGCGCGACGATCACGGGCACGTTTGGTGGTCAATCGGCGACCGCCGCGGTCACCGTGACCTCGGCATCGCTACTCTCGATCCTCGCGACGCCGACCGCGATCGTCGCCCAGACCGGGACGACGAAGCAACTCGCGGTCAAGGGCCTCTACACCGACCTGTCGACCTCGGATTTCACCGCGACCGCGAGCTACGTCTCGTCGGCGCCGCAGTACGCGACGGTGTCTCCGTCGGGGCTCGTGACGGCGGTCGCCGCGGGCGCCGCGACCATCACGGTCGCCGCGAGTGGCAAGACTACGCTCGTGGTCGTCACCGTGACGCCAGCGGTCCTCGTCAGCCTCACCATCGTGGGTGGCGACATCAGCCTGCCGGTCGGCTTCCAGACGCCGGTCATCGTGCTCGGTCACTACTCGGATGGCACGACCGCTGATGTCACCCCGAACGTCACGTTCACCACGGGCAACGCGAGCGTCGCGAGTGTCTCGAACGTGGTCGGCAGCATCGGCGACCTCAGCGCGAACGCGCAGGGCCAGACCACGCTCACCGCGCATGTCGGTGACCAGACCGCGACCGTCAACGTCAATGTCTCGGGCGCGCAACTCCTGGGCATCGACGTCACGGCGAGCGCGACCCACCTGTTGCTCGCGCAGGTCCAGGTGTTCACCGCGACCGGTCACTACTCGGATGGCAGCACGCTGAACCTGACGAACCTCGTCTCGTTCGACAGCTCGAACCCGGGTGTCATCACCGTGTCGAACCTGCCGGGTACGAACGGCGTGGGTGTCGCGCTCGGTCTCGGAGTCGCGAACGTCACCGCGACGCTCGGCACCGTCACGGGTTCGACCGCGGTCACCGTCGGTCAGGGGTGCCACATCGTGATCAACGAGGTGAACCCCGGCACGCTGCTCGACGGGAAGAACGAGTTCATCGAGCTCTACAATCCGTGCACGGTCGCGTTCCAGCTCGATGGTCGGACGCTCGTCTACCGCACCGCGCTCGGCACGACCGACACGACGCTCGCGAACCTCACGGGCTCGATGGCAGCGGGGACCTACCTGGTGTTCGCGAACTCGAGCTTCGCCGGGACCAAGCAGGGCGCGTTCACGACCGACCTGAGTACGCTCGGTGCGGGCATCGCGATCCGTGCGAGCTCGACCTCGGTCGTCGACTCGGTCGGCTACGGCACGGCGATCAACCAGTACGTCGAAGGCACGGCCGTGGCGCTCGGGCTGCTCGGCACTTCGATCTCGCGCACGCCGAACGGCCACGACACCAACCTGAACCTGACCGACTTCGCGATCGCCGCCCCGACCCCGGGCGCGGCCAACTAACTAACTAACTAACCGACCGACGACGACCTAGCTAGCTCCGGTTTACCTACACGCCGCGTTCACGTGCCCGAGGGCAGTGAACGCGGCGTTTGCGTTTGGCCGCAAACGCTTGCGCATTCGAGGGTCAACATCCGTCGGACCGTGCCGATTCAAGAGTTAGTGAGGTGATGGTGATGAAGCGACTTGCGATGGTGGTGGTGGGTTTGGTGGGTGGGATGCAATCCGTGGATGCGGGTACGTCGTCCTCGAACATGAGCGTGACGGCGACGGTGGTCTCGTCCTGCTCGATCGCAGCCGGAACGCTCGCGTTCCCGAACTACGATACGGTGACGGGCACGCAGATCGATGGATCCGCCGCTCTCTCGGTCGCGTGCAGCAAGGGCGCGCTGACCTCGATCACGCTCGGCCAAGGCGCGAATGCGGGGACCGGCTCGACCGATGGCTTGCCGCTTCGCCGCATGAAGAACACCACGACGACGGACGTGTTGGCCTACACGCTGTATCAAGACACGACCCGCTTGGTCCCGTGGGGTAACACCGCACTGACCGGCGTGGTCTACGTCCCGGCGACGAGCTCGGCCGCGAACGTCAGCGTCTTCGGTCGGATCACGTCGCTCCAGGACGTGCCGGCCGGTTCGTATGCGGACACCGTCGTCGCCACGATCACGTTCTAGTCATGCGGTCTCTCGCACTGATCGCAACCCTGGCGACGGCTGGTACCGCGTCTGCTGAAGGCCAGTTCCAGGTCGAACCCACGCGCATCGATCTGTCGACGCAAGCGCCGGCCGGTGCGGTGACGGTGACCAACCACGGCAGTCAGCCTCTTCGACTCGAGGCGAAGGCGTTTCGCTGGAGCGACGACATCGATGGTGTGCCGCAGCTGGTCGCATCGCCCGATGTCGTGATTCGCCCGTCGCTCCTCGAGATCGCACCGGGCGGCAGCAAGACGGTTCGAGTCGGCACGACCGCGATGTCGGCAACGTCCGAGCTCACGTATCGCGTGTTTCTCGAGGAGCTCCCAGATCCGAAGAACCAGAAGCGCGGCCAGATCACCGTGCTCACGCGCATCGGCGTGCCGGTGTTCGTGGCACCGAAAACCGCGCGAGCGAAGCTCGAACCGACCGTGAAGCGCGAGGGCGACAAGGCGGTCGTGACCGTGAAGAACACCGGGACGCAGCACTCCAAGCTCGTCCGGATCAAGGTCGCGGCGAGCCACGGCGGCACGCCGACGTGGCAACACGAGACCGCGGGCTGGTACGTGCTCGCAGGTGCGGATCGTCGCTTCTACGTCGATTTCGCACACGATGGCTGCGGCCAAGGCGACGCCCTCGTCGGTGAGGTCATCGACGAAGACGGCCATACCGTGACGACGCCGTTGGGTTCATGCGAGCCCTGATATGCGCTGGTGGGCGGGGATGGTGGTGGCGGCTGTAACCAGAGGGGCCCTGGCCGCGGACGGCGACCTGTCACCTCTGCAAGTGTCCGCGCAGCCTCTGCAAGTGTCCGTGCAGATCGATCACGAAGCGCGCGACCTGATCATCTTCACCGACGGTCCCCACCTTTGGATGCCCGTCGCGCCACTCTGCGAACAGCGGTTGTGCCCTGCGCCGCAACTGGTGCGCAACGACATCGGCTATGTCGATCTGTCGACCCAGCGCGAAGCGCTGCACTACACCCTCGACGAAGCCGCGGGCACCTTGAGGATCTCGATCCATCCCGAGGCGCTGCCGGTGACCGAGCTCCGGCTCGCGACCCTCGCACCGGCGAACCTCGAGTACGCGACGGCGCCGAGCTTGTTCGTCAACTACGCCCTGAGCGGCAGCTACGCGGTCGGCGGTTTGGACCACGAGACCGCGCTCGGCTTCGTCGAAGGTAGCTTCTCGATCGGTCACACGCTCGCGTACACCTCGGTGACCGCGAGCGCACCGGGCACGGTCGTGCGCGGGCTGTCGAACATCGTGATCGATCGTCCCGATACGCTGCGGCGCTACACGATCGGCGACGATGTCGCGCTCGGCGGTCTGCTCGGTGGTGGTGGCGTGATCGGTGGGCTCCACCTGTCGCGCGATTTTTCGATCGATCCGTACTTCGTCGCACAGCCGACCCTGACCCAGACCGGCGTGGTCAGCGCGCCCGCGACCGTGGAGGTCTATCGCGATGGACAGCTGATCCGGCGAGAGGTGATTCCGGCTGGACCGTTTCGCCTGCAAGACCTCACGAACAGCGCATCGGCCGACACCCAGGTGATCGTGCGCGATCCGTTCGGTGCGGCGCAGATGACGTTCACCACGCAGATCTTGCCGCCCGCTCAGGCGCTCAAGCCCGGGCTCGCGCAGTACGACTACAGCCTCGGCTTCACGCGCCGCTCCCTGGCGATCTCGAGCTTCGATTATGGCGCCCCCGCCGCGCTGTTCGTGCACCGGCTCGGGATCTCGAACGCGCTCACGATCGGAGGGCGCGCGGAGGGCACCACCGATGCCAATGGTCGCGGCAGCGTCGGTGGCAGCGTGCTCCTGACCCGCGGCCGGCTGAACCTCGAAGCGACCGCGGCGGCGAGCGGCTCGGATGCAGGCGTGTCCTCGGCCGCGTCGCTCGCTCTCGGCTGGCGGCTCCCCCAGGCGACGATCTCGGGGCTGGTGCGCGAGGTCGGTCGCCACTACTCGACGATCGATCTCGCTCCTGGTGACGAGCGCGCGACGACGGAGGTCGGCGCGCTGTTCTCCTGGTCGCCGGTGGCGAACGTCTCGGTCACGACGCAGGTGGGCTACGAGCATCACAGCAGCGGTCGCGATCGTCTCCATGGCAGCCTCGCGACCGGGTTCTCGATCGCCGACATGCGCGCCACCTTCTCGACTGGCGTGGTCCTGACCGACGACGGCCAGCGGTCGTTCGACGCGATGTTCACGCTCAGCCGCAGCCTCGGGCAGCGGACGACCGGGACCACGGGCCTCGTGCATGATGGTGGCGGCGACGCGGTGATCGCGAGTGTCGCGCACTCGGTCGAGCAGAACCGCGGTGTCGGCTTCGCTGCGAACGCACGGCTCGGTGAGCAGAGCAGCGGCAACGCCGAGCTCGATGCGGAACATCGCTACGGTCGTGCGACCGCGACCGTCGACTGGTTCGCCGGCACGGCGCGCGCCACCGCCACGATCGCGGGTGGCCTGGTGCTGCTCGGAGGTCGCGTCAAACCGACCCGCCCGGTGACTGGCGCGTTCGCCCTCGTACGGGTGCCCGGTGCGCCCGGCGTCCACACCTTCCTCGATAACCACCTGGTCGGCACGACCGACGGCGACGGCGACCTGATCGTGCCGGAGCTCCAGCCGTACTACGCGAACCGGCTGCGGATCGATCCAGGTGATCTGCCGATGTCGCTCGCGACCACCGAGCTCGATCGCATGGTCGGTCCGCCGCGCCGCGGTGGTGCGATCGTCGAGTTCGCGGCTCCGCACACTGCGATCGTCTCGGGTGCGGTCGTGACCCGCGGTTTCGATCTCAGCTTCGGCGAGCTCGTCGTCGATGACAACGTACGCGCGCCGATCGGTCACGAGGGCAAGTTCGAGCTCGAGAACGTGCCACATGGGCATCACACCGCTGCGGCCGAGCTCGAGGACAGGCGTTGTACGTTCACGTTCGAGGTCGCCGAGGGCGCGACGCTGGTCGATCTGAGGACGGTCCGCTGCAAGCTCGGACCGGGGTTGGAGATGCGATGAAGATCTTGATCTTGGCGGTCCTCGCGGTGTCCGTTCCGCGCCTCGC
Organism: Kofleriaceae bacterium; assembly: GCA_025357755.1. GTDB lineage: Bacteria > Myxococcota_A > Polyangia > Haliangiales > Haliangiaceae > JABFXX01. Next base: position 21,229 of record JANXOP010000195.1, read on the forward strand.
GCACGCGTCTTGTTCGTGGAGCACGATCAACGCGGTCGCCTTCGGCACCTACGATGCGACGACGAACACCAATACCGATGCCACGGGCTCCTTCACGTACAAGTGCACGATCGGCACCTCGATCACGATCGATCTCGACTACGGCAGCAATGGTGATCGCACGATGAACCGCGTACTCGGTGGTACCGACAAGCTCGCCTACACGCTCTATCAGGATGCGACCCGGCTGCTCCCGTGGGGGAACACCGGACTCACCCACGAGATCATCGTCAGCGCGGCGACCTCGTTCACCCAAGTGTTCGTCTACGGCCGGCTGGCGAAGGGTCAGAACATTCAGGTCGGCGACTACAGCGATACGCTGACCGTCACGATCAATTACTAAACAGACCAAGAGCGCCGCGGGGTCTACTTCGGAGGCGGCGCACCACCAGGGGCGAAAATTGTGCGGGGCGTCCGTCGACGTCCTTACCAGGACCTCGGCAGCGCGTACCTCGACAACATCGACCGCACTCGAACCGC
>JANXOP010000258.1 GCA_025357755.1 Kofleriaceae bacterium
CGCCGTACAACCCGGCGAACGCGGTGACGGCGTCGCGCTTCCTCACGCTGCCGCCGTTCGTGTGGGCCGTGCACCACGGCTACCACCAGTGGGCCACGCTGTTCATCCTGATCTGCGGCGTGCTCGACAAGGTCGACGGCCTCGTCGCGAAGCTGTTCGACTGCAAGAGCCAGTTCGGCGAGATGTTCGACGCGATCACCGACGGTATCTGCTACGGGTTCTGCCTCGTCATCGTGATGGCGTACGGCTGGGCGCCGTGGTTCCCGGTGCTCGTCGTGATCTTCGCCGGCCTGATCAACAGCTACTTCCGCGGCGTGTACATGAAGCGCGCGGGCCGCACGGTGAACTACAAGTCGTATGCGATGGAGCGCGTCGTCGGCTACACCGGCTACTCGATCGGCTTCGCGACGGCCGGCATGCAGGTCCAGTTCTTCTTCTGGGCGTTCGTGCCGCTCATGCTCGTCACGGTCGCGCACGACGCGAAGCGCATGCTGATCGATCCGGTCCCGGCCGCGACGCCGGCGATGGGAAGCGCCGCGTGAACCTCGTCTCCGACACGGTGTTTCGCTGGGTCGTCACCGCGCTGACCGCGGGCGTCGGCGGCACGTGGGGGATCATCGACGGGCGCCGGCTGTGGAGGCTGCGCGACGCCGCGCCGAGCGAGGCGCTCGGCGACAAGCGGTTCGGCTACGGCATCGGTGTGGGCATCGGGATCGTGGCCATCCTCGGGTGCCTGATGTTCTGGAATGTCATCTGACGCCGCGCCGGAGGTCGAGGGCCTCCCCGTGCGCGAGGATCTGCACACCGAGGGTCCCGCGCACACCTGCGACCTCCGAGAGGCGACGGCGAGGCATGCTCGGGAGGCCAAACGGAAGGTGTACCGTTCCCCAATGGACCGGCACGAGCGCGCGCGCGCCGAGGCGCTCGTAGATGTCGAGCGCGCAGTCCGGATCGATGTGCACGCCCTTGTCGTGATGGGCGCGGCGCATCCGGTACCACCACACCGGCATCATCCCGCCGATCGGGAGGAGGGCCGCGTCGATCGCGAACTGCTTGCCGATGTCGTCGAACACGCGATGGTCCGAGAAGTCGACATCGCCCGCGTGATGGACGGTGACGTTCTGGCTGCGCACCACGTAGCCGACGCACTCGGGGAGATCGCGCTTGTTCCACCGCCCGTTGTCGTGGCGGGTGGGCACCGCGTGGACCTCGAGATCACCGATCGCGAGCTGGTCGCCTGCAGCCATCTCGGTGACTTTCGCAAACCCGAGATCGGCGACCACACCCTTGCAGCCGCGGGGCACGACCAGCTGGGCCTCGCGAGGCACCGCCCTGAGGCTCCAGCGATTGAGGTGATCGACGTGGGAGTGGGTAATCAGGACGGCGTCGACCGCCCCGCCGGCCCGGGCTCGCCAGGGTAAGAGCGGGTCGAACAGGACCCTCGAGCGGCCCATTTCGGCAACCGCTGTCGCGTGGCCCAACCACGTGACCCCGAACCCCCCGAAACCGACCAAACCCGATGACTTGACCGTAGCAGCGGGGGTCACGCTGCTGTATAGCACGGGGGGCACCGTGCTGATGTTCCTCGTGATCGGCGTCCTCGCCGGCGCGCTCACGGGCGTGCCGATAGGACCGGTCAACGTCGCGGTGATTCACGCCGCGTACCGCCACACGTTTCGACGTGCGGTCGCGGTCGGTCTAGGTGGCGCGATGGGCGACACCATCTACTCCGCCCTCGGCGTGCTCGGCATGCAGCCGATCCTCGAGAGCCGGCCGTCGATCGAGCCGACGCTCTACGCGATCAGCGGCGCCGTGCTGCTGGTCTACGGCATCTACACCGCGCGCAGCCATCCACCCGCGCCGGTCCCGGACACCTCCGAAGATCCGGACGAACCGAAGGCGTCAGACTCGGTGCTCGCGCGCCGCGATCGCAAAGAGACCAAGGAAGGCTTCAAGGTCGGCCTCGCGCTCATCCTCCTCAACCCCGCCGCGATCGCGACGTGGGTCGTGATCATGGGCTCGATGATCCCGAAGCACTCGACCGCGGAAGGCCTCGCCTGCACCGTCGGCGTACTCATGGGCTCGACGTCGTGGTTCATGCTCGTCGCGTATCTCACCCACAAGGGGAAGAACGTGCTCGGCGACAAGGCCGCGTGGATCCCGCGCGTCGTCGGGGTCGGCTTGATCTTCTACGCGATCTATTTGCTCGGCAAAGCCGTCAAATACTTCTTCGCGTAAAGCTCAGTTCTCGATCGGTTCTCGATCAGTTCTCGATCGACTCGAGCAGGAGGCCGACGGCTTCCTCGACTTGCACGGCGATCTTCTTCGAGACCGGCGAGCCTTCCTCGGCGATCAAGCTCGACAACCGACGTGCGGTGCCGGCAATGCTCGCGCGCAGCTTCTCGGCCTTCTCGCGATCGCTCTCGGGAAACGCGACATCTTTGAACCGGCGTGCGAGCAGCGGGGCTTCGACGCCCTCGTCGAACGCGACCCGCTTCATGGTCTCGAGCGTCTCGGCATCGGCGGCGCCGCGATCGGTCGCCCGCTGGACAAACTCCACGGCCTTGACCGACGGGATCGGTGCCTCGAACGGATCTTCGTGGGCGCGCGCGATCACGTTCGGTGCGCTGGTCTCGAGGAAGCGATAGCTGCCGAGCAACTTCGCGACGGTGTTCGCGCGGAGGTGGAGCTCCTTCCTGCAGTACGCATCGAAGTCGGAGAAGCCCCACGCCTCCCATGCGCCACCCGCCTGGACGCGCGCGAGGGCTTGGGCGAGCTCGAGCCAGGTCCGCTTGAATTGCCGCGCCTTCTGGAGCGTCTCGGCGCGCATGGGATCGTTCTGGACCGCCAACATCCGGTCTTCCATCTCGCGGTCGGTCTTCGTGAGAATCTTTTCGCCCATCTGCGGCGGACCCTACGTGAAGGGTCTGATCACCCACGAAAAACTGAGACTCCAACCTGGGATGTTCACCAGTTACACTCCGGCACGTCCCGTGCTTTTCTCCTGATCCGTCATGCGGTTTGCGGTCTTCTTCCTGCTCCTGTGCTCGGCTGGTTGCCCCAGCTCGGCTAGGGATGCAGCGTTCGCTGGCGGCGATGCGGGTGGCTCGGGTAACGCGGCTCCCGAGTGCGCGCTCGATTCCGATTGCGAGCCCGCGGCGGCGAAGTGCTGCGACTGTCCGACCTACGCGACCCCCAAGACCGCCTCGGACATTCAGGCCTGTGCCGGCGTGATGTGCCCGGTCTCGACGTGTCCCGCGAACGTCCGCGCCGCCTGCAGCGGCGGTCGCTGCGAGCTCGCGTGTGTCGCGATGGCCTGCACCGAGTCGTGCGCGGACGGGTTTGCCGTCGACGATACCGGGTGCCTTACCTGTCAGTGCGCACAGGTCGCGACCCGGGCTTGTCTCGCTGCGAGCGACTGCACGCGGGTCGCGGCGGACTGCTGCGGATGCGTCAACGGCGGCGTCGATACTGCGGTTCCGACGGCCGATGTCGCCAGCCACCGCGCCAGCCTCGGCTGCCCGTCGAGCCCGTCGTGTCCTGCCGGCAATAGCTGCCAGGCCGATCTCCTGCTCGCGTGTACCCAGGGGGCGTGTGACCTCGCGGCCCCCCTGCCAGCCACCGCCTGCGGCCGCCCAGATTTGCCAGCATGCCCCAGCGGGCAGGTTTGCACGGTAAACGCCAATGCTGCCGCCACCGCCCAGGCGGTTGGTGCGTGTGAGCCCGCCACGTAACGGCATTTGCCCGCCTCGCGCGTTATGATGTCACCCCAATGACCGCCGACGGACCGCCGGCTTCCGGATCATTCCCGCAAGCACCACCCGCACCTTCAATCGTCGGGACCGTGCTCGACGGTCGCTATCGCATCATCAAGTTGATCGGTGAGGGCGGCATGGGCGAGGTTTACTCGGCCGAGCACGTCCACATCGACAAGAAGTTCGCGATCAAGCTGCTCAAGCAGGAGATCGTTTCGAACGCCGAGGCGGTGACGCGGTTCCGCCAGGAAGCGCGTTCGAGCAGCTCGATCGGTCATCGCAACATCATCGCGATCGAAGATTTCGGTCAGCTCACCGACGGTCGCATCTACATGTGCATGGAGCTCCTCAATGGAGCTGCCTTGAACGACATGATCCAGCAGCCGATGTCGGCGGATCGGTTGCTCAACATTTTGATCCAGACCGGTCACGGCCTGGCCGCTGCGCACGCGAAGGGCATCGTCCATCGCGACATGAAGCCCGAGAACATCTTTGTCACGATCGGTCCGCAGAACGAAGATGTCCCGAAGATCCTCGACTTCGGTATCGCGAAGGTCGCCGGCAACGAAGGCGGCAATCACCTCACGCGCACCGGCACGATCTTCGGCACGCCGTTCTACATGGCGCCCGAGCAAGCGCTCGGCAACCCCGTCGATCAGCGCACCGATATCTACGCCATGGGCGTGATCATGTACGAGTGCTTCGCCGGCTCGCTCCCGTTCCAGGGCGAGTCGTTCATGGGCATCCTCACGCAGCACATCACGAGCGAGCCCGAGCCCGTCACGCAACGCGCGCAGAAGGCAGGTCGTGCGCTGCCGAACGGTCTCGCCGATATCATCACGCGCTGCATGCAGAAGAATCCTGCGCAGCGGTTCGGCTCGATGGACGAGCTCGTCACCGCGCTCGTCGCCGTGTATCGCGGCATCGCGGGCGCCGGCATGAGCACGTACATGGAAGCGTTCCCGGTCAGCAGCCCTGGCCACTCGAATCAGCCGACGCCACCGCCGATGTACCCGCCGACCGGCGGCTACCCTGCGCCCCCCACGGGTGCCTATCCGCAATCTGGCCAGAACTACAGCGCGCCGCTGCCGGTGTCCGCGCAGCAGAGCCAGCCGGTCATGCAGCCGCAAGGGCTCTACGATCCATCGGCGTCGGTCGTGCAGGTCGCGAAGAAGAGCAGCGCCGGTTTGATCATCGGCCTGCTCGTGTTGCTCGCGGCCGGTGGTGGCATCGCCGCGTTCGTCGTGATGGGCAAGAGCAAGCCCGCCGATGGCAGTGGCTCGGGCTCCGCGCTCGTCGCTACGAATGGATCCGATACGGTCAAAGATCCGGTGCCGGGAAACGTGACGGTGAATGGATCGAACGGCAGCGCCGCGGGTACGAATGTCGGGTCGGCCGGCTCGGCAGCGACCGTCGTGCCGGAGAAGGGCTCCGATACCACTCCGCCGCCGAATGTCGGTTCTGGGGGTTCTGGGGGCTCTGCGGACGTGACGCCAGAACTCCCGAAGCCGTTCGACGTTCGCATCGACTGCAACGCACCCGGCTTCGAAGTGCTCGAGAATAACGTCCCGGTCACGAACGGCATCCTCGCGGTTCGCAAGGGCGACACCCACACGGTCACCGTCCGCGCGACTGGCTACAAGGACAAGAGCGTCACGATCGACGACAAGAACGACGCGTCGGGGCGAATCTCCGTCCGACTCGAGCCGCTCAAGTCGACCAAGGTGATTCCTACGCCACCGCCGCACACGGGCAGCAATACGCCCATCCCGAACCCGAACAACAACAAGCCGGACAAGGCGGATTGCTCGCGTTCCGTCGTCAATGTGACCAGCGAGTGTCGCAAGCAGTTTTGCAAGTTCCACCCGGACGACTCTCTCCACGGTTGCGATACCGAGTAGTGCCAAGCGTCACCGCATGTGGCAGCCGACATGAGCCACACTGCGCCAGCCATCCGACACATCGCGAGGATCTCATGCGCCGACCTACCACCAACATTCTTCTGATCCTCGCCATCCTCTGCACGATGGTCTCGTTGACCTGGGCGGATCCACGTGGCGACGCGCGCACGCACTACATGGCGGGCCAGAAGGCGTACGCGTCGTCGGACTACAAGGTCGCGATCAAGGAGTTCTCGGCCGCGCAGGAGCTCGCTCCCGCGGATCTCAACAACTACAACCTCGCGCTTTGCTACGACAAGCTCGGCGACGCGGACAACGCGATCAACTACTACAAGCAGTACCTCGACAAAGTTCCGGACGCACCGAAGCGCTCGGAGATCGAAGCGAGCATGGCGCGCCTCGATGGTGCGCTAAAGTCGGCGAAGAACAAGAAGAGCGACGCCGAGGCGAAGGCCAAGGCCGATGCCGACGCGAAGGCGAAAGCGGATGCCGATGCGAAGGCAAAGACCGATGCCGACGCCGCGAAGAACAATGTGATCGCGCCGATGCCGGATGTCACGGCGCCGCCGGTCACGCCTCTCACAGGTGACGCGGCCGCGGGCTCGACGGGGACGCCGAGCACGGGCCTCACGGTCTCGACCGGGGACGCGCAGCTCGATCGCGTGCAGGGCATCAACATCGATCAAATCCGTGACCAGCGGATGGGTGGCAGCGGGAGCGGAATGCGCGATCCGCGGATGGGGCCCACCAGCGCCCAAAACCCGAACGGCAACCCGAACGGCAACCCGAACGGCGCGTACGGCGGCCCGCAACCGAACGGCATGGCCGCGATGAACACCCAGCAGAACGGTCAGCCGATGCCGAACCAGGCGGCTCCGCAGGACAACACGACGCCGAAAGAGACGCCGGTCTACAAGAAGTGGTGGTTCTGGGTCGTCGTCGGCGTGAGCGCGATCGTGGTCTACGAGATCGCGTTCGACAGCAACTCGACGAGCTCGTCGGTCGGTCGCCTATCCGGCGGGGCCGGGCGTGAATCGACGACGTTTGGTAACACCAGGACGAACGCGGGCATCGGCGCGCAGACCTCGTCTGGTGGCTTCACGCTGCACTTCTGACCGGGGTATAACCGGCGCGTGCCGGTCACCGCAGACGACCTCTCCCGCGCGACGCGTACGTTGCGCTCGCATCCGACTGACTTCGGCGCGTGGCTCGAGGTCGCCGCGATCTTCGGTGCGCTCGGCCACGCCGATGATGCCGAGGCCGTGTTCGCCGCGATCGGCGAAGGCGCACGCGCTGGCGGGCGGGTGGCACTCGCGGTCGCGTGCGCGTGTCATCTCGAGAAGCTCGGGAGCATGCGCGGGGGCGAGCTGATCGAAGAAGTGATCGAGACCTACGCGACCGGTGGCCCGCACTTCAAGCTCGCGAAGCCTTCGCTGATCGAGAAGCCCGATATCGATCTCACGAACGCCGGCGGCACACCGCTCGCCGATGCGCGGACCGTGACGAAGGTGCTGGCACCGTGGCTCGCCTCGCGCGATCCGGGGTCGGTCGCTCCAGCGCCGCTCCTGTCCGCCCTGTCCAAGCCGGGCGCGCGTGCGCTCGTCGGCGTGATGACCGCGAAGGCGTATGCCGCGGGAACGACGATCATCGAAGCGGGCGCGCCAGCGACCGCGCTGTACTGGCTCGCGCACGGCAACGTCAGCGTGAAGAAGGGCACGACGCTACTCGGCGAGCTCCACTCGGGAGCCTTCTTCGGCGAGATCGCGCTCGTCGGTGGTACCACTCGAACTGCGAGCGTGATCGCGACCGACGATGTCTGGGTGCTCGAGATTCCGGCGAAGGCGGTCGAGACCGCGGCGCAGAAACATCCGCAGCTCGCCGAAGTGCTCGCGTTCCACGCGCGCCAGCGGCTGCTCTCGAACCTCACGAAGATGTCCGAGCTGTTCAAGGCTCTCAAGCAAGTCGACCGGGATGCGTTGCTCGCGAAGTTCACGACCGAGATCGTGCCTGCGAACACCACGTTCATCGCCGAAGGCACGGCGAACCAGTTCCTGTGGGTCATCGTCGCAGGGCGGTGCGAGGTGCGCGGTGGTGGCAGCGTCGTCGCCGAGCTCGGACCCGGGGCCGCGGTCGGCGAGATTTCACTCGTCAGCGGTGCGACCGCGGTCGCGGATGTCGTCGCGATCGAGCAGGTCGTGGTGTTGAAGCTGTCCAAGCAAGCGTTCGATCAAGTCGCGAAGCACCAGCCCGCACTGCTCGCGACCGTCGAGAAGCTGGTCGTCGCGCGCGAGAAAGAGAATCGCGCGCTGTTCCAGGATGCTTCGGATCTGATCGTATGAAGGGGCTCGCGATCGCTGCAGGCCTCGCGGCTTGGCTCGGCGCATGCGTCGACACCGGCCCGGGCCCGCAGCCGAAGAAGATCGAGCCGAAGGTGATCGCTGCGGGGCTCTCGAACCGCGTCCCGGCGAACCTCGACCATCTCGATGTCGGCGTCGGCGGGTTCGTCAACTACGTAGGCAATGTCGGGGCGGTCACCGTGATTCCCGGCCAGGCCGTGCGCGTCACCCATGTGTGGCAGGTGATCTTGCCGCCCGGCCCGGGCTGGCGCGTGTTCGCGATCCTGCGCGGCGAGCCTGGCACCGCAGATTTCATGAACCTCGACGCGACCGACATGGAGCTCGGCCATCCGGTCGTGACATGGAAGACCGGCGAGGTGATCAGCGATGTCCAGGAATTCACGTTGCGTCCCGATTGGAGATCGCCGACCGCGACGCTCTACGTCGGCTTGATCCGGACGGGCGGACACGACACCGGTGATCGGATGGCGACGACCGGGCCGAACACGCTCGATCGCGCCGTGATCGCGAAGACGTTTGCGGTCGACCTGGCGAAGGCACCACCGCCCGCGGGCACGGTCTACGTACCGCACACCACAGGCGCGATCGCGATCGATGGCATCGGCTTCGATCCGGGCTGGGGACTCGCGACGATGTCGCCAGACTTCGCGACCGCGGAGGGCAGCCAGGATCCCGTCGGCAAGGCGAACGCGAAGCTCGCGTGGGACGAGAACTATCTCTACGCGTACGTCGTGATCCAGGACAACGACATCGTCAGCCCGTACAAGAATCATGACGACAAGCTGTGGATGGCCGACGCGGTCGAGCTGTTCATCGATGCCGATGGCAACCGTCACGGCTACGTCGAGCTTCAGGTCAATCCGAACAACGCGACGTTCGATTCGTGGTTTGCGACCACGCGCGCGCAACCCGGCGACGAGAAGTGGGACAGCAACATGCAGACCGCCGTCAAGCTGCACGGAACGACGGAGCCGGGCGATACCGATCAAGGTTGGGAGGTCGAGATCGCGGTGCCGTGGGCCGCGGTCAAAGGTCGAGATGAAGCGATGCAGATCAACCTCCCGCCCCACGTCGGCGATCGCTGGCGCTTGAACGTGGTGCGAACGAATCAGAAGACCGGCGGCAAGGGCCAAGCGGAGGGTGGCGCGTCGAGTTGGAATCGGATCTCGGTCCAAGACTTTCACGCACTCGATCGCATGTTGACGGTCGTGTTCGCCGATGCGACGGGGTCGATCGTTGGGAAGTAGGTGGTACGATTTCGGCGTGCGCAGGCCGAGCATGATCATGGTGAGCGCGGTCGCGGCGATGGCCGCGTGCAGCAGCGCGCCCCAGCAGGTCGGGACTCAGCCAAGCTGGCGCAAGCCGGTCACCGCCGAGCCGAAGGCACCGGTCTCCGTCACGTTCGCGCCCGCGAGTGATCCGGCGCCGCGCTACAACGAGACCCTCCAAGCGCCACCGCACACGCCGCTCGGTGATGCCGTCCTCGCCTCGCTCGCCAGCGTCGCGAAGGATGCACGCGTCCCGATGCCTGCCGCCGATGCGCGGCTGTTTCGTGCCTGCGCGGAGCTCGCGCAGATCGTGCCCGAAGAAGGCGTGGTCGGTTACTCGCTCGTCGAGTTCGCGCTCCAGCGCAACGGCATCATCGAGCCCTCGCCGCACCTGATCGTCGTGTGGGGCGATGTCGACGTCCCGGGTCCGATCGTCGAGAAGCTCAGGCCGCGGCTCGCCGAGATCCTGGCGGATGGCGCGACCGCGCGCGTCGGCATCGGTGCGGTCAAGCGCAACCCCGATGGCACCGGCGCGATCGTGTTCGCGCTGCAAGGCTCGGGCGTGACGACCCAACCGATTCCGCGTAGCGCTCCGACCGGAGGCGCCTTCGCGATCGATGCGGTCGTCGACATCCGGTATCACGATCCCGAGGTGTTCGTGACCCGCGACGACGGCACGACCGAGCGCCTCGCACTCGCGCTCGGTCGCTCCGGTGCGTTCAAGAGCACCGTGACGTGCGCGGCGCGTAGCGGCAAGCAGCAGGTCGAGATCACGGCAAGCGACGTGGCGGGTGCGACCGTGCTCGCGAACTTTCCGGTCTATTGCGGTGTCGAGCCGCCGACCACACTCACGATCACGCCGACCCACGACGACACCGGCGTCGTCGCGCCAGCGGAAGCCGCGCAGCGCCTGCTCGCGCTGGCAAATCACGATCGCCAAGCGGCAGGCCTGCCCGCGCTGATCTGGGACGAGCGCGTGGCGAAGGTCGCGCAGGGCTACTCCGAGGAGATGAAGCGGACCAAGGTCGTCGCGCACGTCTCGCCGACCACGGGGTCGCCCGCCGATCGCGTGCGCGTCGCCGGGATCAAGACCGCGGTCGTGCTCGAGAACGTGGCGCGCGCCTACGGCGTGGGCGAGGCGCATCAGGGTTTGATGAACAGCCCCGGCCATCGCGCAAACCTCATGTCCGTCGCTGCGACCCACGTCGGCATGGCGGTCGTACTCGGCGATGAGGTCTCGGGCCGACGCGAGCTCTTCGTCACGCAGGTCTTCATCCGGATCCCGCCGAAGGTCGAGCCAGGTGCGACTGCCGAGGTCGTGCGCAAGCGGATCGAGAGCGTGCGACCGGTCGCGGTCAACGCCAGGCTCGCGAGTGTCGCGCAGCAACTCGCGGACGGGCTCTCGACCGGGCACACGCGCGATTCGTTGTGGCCCGCTGCGCGTAAGCAGCTCGACGCTCTGGGCACCCAGTACGCGCGGGTCGGCAGCGTCATCACCGCGGTCGCCGAGCTCGACACGCTCGATGGCAAGCAACTCGTCGGTGACTATCGTCCTGACGACATCGGCATCGGCATCGCCCAGGGTACGCATCCAGAGATCGGCGAAGGTGCGATCTGGATCGTGATCCTGATGGCCGAGAAGCTCGATACGAAGCGGTAAGCCGTCGCGATGCCGCGTTAGCGAGCGCCGAGGGCACCGAGCACCGCGATATCGAGGGCGTCAGCGACGGCGTACAGCGTGGAGCCGTCGGTCGGCGCCGTGAATGGTGGGACCTTCGCGGTGACCTGCGCGCAGATCGCGGTCGAGAGCGCCAGGAAGGTGGCTTCGCATCCGACGATCCTCGCGACCAGCCCGATGATCGCCGAGACGTCGTCGAGTGGGGTGCTATCGGCAGCGGCGCCGATGCCAGCGGTGAGGACGGTAGGCACCGCGTTCTCGTCGAGCACGACGGTGTTCGTGGTGATCGCACCGTGGCTGCCGCCGACCTCGTGGATCGCTTCGGCGGCGCGCGCGAGGCGCTTGAGGAGCCGCACCGCCTCGGACGAGGGAAGCTGCGGCGTTGCCTCGGCGATCGCGGCGCCGGTCGAGGCTTCGAAGATCGCGGTGCGCGTGGTCCGGTCCAGCGCGAGCGCGCGTTGCACGAACGGCGATTGAGCACGCCCGAGCGTGCGCGCGTGCTCGAGGGCGCGCGTGGCCTCGTCGCTCGAATCGAAGCGCTCGATCACGACGGAGCGATCGAGCACGGTATCGACTGCGCGAGCGAGCTGCGAGACGCTGGTCGCGCCGACGGGCGTTTCGTACTGGTACCGCGGCGGTGCTTCATCTTCGGCGAGGGCGGCGAGCGCGACGATCGAATGCGGCGCGCTCGTCCGCTTCGCGCGCGGGCCGATCTGCGGGCGACCACCGAGATCGAGCGCTTCGAGGGCGCGGCGTAGATCGGCGAGGGTCTGCATGCGATCGCGTGGGTTCTTGACGAGCAGGTCGGCGAGGATCGGATCCCAGCCCGGATCGAGGCCTTCGCCGACCGAGGACACGGCCACCGGGGGCTCGCCGAGGTGTTGCGCGACGAAGTCGGGGCCGACGAAAGGCAGGCGATTCGCGAGTGCTTCGAACAGCGTGATGCCGAGCGCGTAGAGATCAGCCGCGATCGAGATCGGGGCACCCGTGATCTGCTCGGGCGACATGTACGCGAGCGTACCGATCAGGCCGCCGGTCTGGGTCTGACCCAGATCGACGAGGTGCGCGACGCCGAAGTCGCCGAGCTTCGCGGTGCCTCGCGCATCGAAGAACACGTTCGCGGGTTTGACGTCGCGATGGACGACGCCGCGATGATGCGCGGCCTCGAGCCCGCCGATGAGATCGAGCGCCATGCGGCGAACTTGCGGTGCGGCGAGCTTCTCGCCACTGGCGAGGCGCTGCGCGAGCGAGCCGCCAGGGAGGTACTCCATGACCAGGAAGCCGCGCTCGACCGAGACATCGTAGACCTCGACGAGCGACGGATGGCGCAGCGTCGAAGCGAGGCGCGCTTCGCGCACGAAGCGCTCGTACGCGGCGCCGCCGCGGGCACTCGAGGCAAAGAACATCTTCACCGCGACGGAACGTCCAGCCACTTCATCGATCGCGAGGAAGACGCGACCCGAAGCGCCCGCGCCGAGCAGCTTCTCGAGCCGATAGCGACCGGCAATCACTTCGCGATCGCGGCTGGTCTTCCTGTCCGCGGTCTGATCGCGCCAGGCGCGCAGGTACGTGTCGAGATCTGCGGTGATCTCTGGATCGTTCGCGCGCAACTCGAGCAGTGCGTCGCGCGCGCCATCGCGAAGGCCCATCGCCGCGAGCGTCGCGACCAGATGCTTCTGCGCCTCGTCGCGCAGCTCGGGCAGCTTGCGCGCATCTTGGAGCAGGCGCGTCGCTTCGGGATACGCACCGCGACGCGCGAGGATCCGGCCGAGGGCGAGCTGGAGGGGTGCGCGCTCGTGCGCGGCAGCGAGCTCGAGCGCTTTCTCGATCAGCTTGCCGGCATCGCGATCGCGGCCGAGGCCTTCGAGTAGCCGAGCCGCGTCGAGGTCTCGGCGCGCACGGGTGTAGAGATCGATCGCCTTGACGGTCTCGCCGAGCCGCTCCGCGATCGGGGCGGCCTCGCCGTGGCGCCGCATCCGGATCAGCATCTCGAGCGCGGCGCGCGAGCCCTCTTCGGTGGCACCGAGCTCGATGCGAAGCTCCTCGGCCGCGACCTCGTCGTGGACCTCGAGCGCGTAGCGCAGCGCTCGGGGCAGATCCCCGGCGGCGCGGGCGGCCTTCTGGGCCGACCGGAAATCCCAAACTTTCTCGAACAGATCCGCGGCGCGGACCGCGTCGCCGGAGGCCAGGGCCTGACGGGCGGCGTCGGCGTGGCGACCGCTCGCGATCAGCTCGTCGACCGACAACGTCTCGGCCGGGGGGGCGGATCCCGACGAGGTATCAATAGCTTGGCCGGTCCTGTCGGCACTCTCGTCGTTGATCGCCACCGCTCGGCAATGGTACCTCACCGGGACTCATGCACCAGCGCAGCGCCCACCGCTCCCTGCTCGTTGTCGGCTCCGTCGCATACGACGATATCGACGGCCCGTTCGGGTTTCACAAGAACCTGCTCGGCGGCTCCGCCTCGTTCATCGCTCGCGCCGCTTCGTACTTCACGAAGAACGTCGCGATCGTGGGTGTGGTCGGGGACGACTTCGAGCAGCACCACCTCGACGAGCTCGCGGCGCTCGGCGTCGATGTCTCGGGCGTCGAGCACGCCACGGGCGAGACGTTCCACTGGACCGGCAAGTACTCGGCCGACCTGTCGAGCCGCGAGACCCTCGACACCAAGCTCGGCGTCTTCGGCTCGTTCGCTCCGAAGGTCCAAGACAAGCATCGTGATGCCCAGCTCGTGCTGCTCGGCAACATCGATCCGCCTCTCCAGATGGACGTCTTGAACCAGGTCCGTGCTCCCGCACTCGTCGCGATGGACACGATGAACCTGTGGATCGACATCAAGCGCAAGGAGCTCGAAGCCGTCATCTCGAAGGTCCACACGCTGATGGTCAACGACGAGGAAGCGCGTCAGCTCGCTCAGGAACACAACCTCCGCACGGCGGCGACCAAGATCCTCGCGATGGGACCGACCTCGGTGATCATCAAGCGCGGTGATGCCGGTGCGCTCCTGTTCCACGCCGATGGTGTCTTCGCGGCGCCCGCGATGCCGCTCTCCGACGTCAAGGATCCGACCGGCGCGGGCGATAGCTTCGCCGGTGGCCTGATGGGCTACCTCGCGTATGCCGGTGACCTGTCGCCCAAGACGATCCGCACCGCGATGGTGATGGGCTCGGTGATGGGCAGCTTCGCGGTCGAGAAGTTCTCGGTCGACGGCCTTCGCGACCTGACGGCGGCGCGGATCCAGAAGCGGTTCGACGAGATCAGCTCGCTCGTCGAGTTCGATCGCGTGCAGCTCTAAGCAACACTCGGTAACGTCGCGGCAATACCTGCGACACGGATCCGGTGCATCGTAGCGGCGTGCGCCGTCTATCACTCGTTCTTGCCGTGCTGTTCGCGCTCGGTGCCGTCGAGGCATGTCACCACGATGCGGCGGCTCCCGTCGAGCCAGCGGCTCCCGGCGACAAGCCTCCGTTGCCGCCCGCGTCGGGCACCCCGATCGGGTTTCTCCTCGACGATTCGTCGCTCGCGCTGAGTGATGATCAGGCGACGAAGCTGCGCGAGATCGATACCGGTCTATCGGCGCGGCTCGAATCGATCGATGCACAGACACGGGCCGCGAATCGACCGCCGGAAGCGTCGGCTCCATCGGGCGGCGGCGGTGGACGGCATGGAGGCATGGGCGGCGGCATGGGCGGTGGCCGGGGCGGAATGGGCGGTGGAGGCATGGGTGGCGGTGGGATGGCCGGTGGGAACAACGGCATGCCTCCCCCGACCGGCGGTGGCGGTGGGCGACATCACAAGAATGGCGGTGGTTCCGGCTCGACCGCGGGCGGCGCGGCGGTGGTCAATCGGCTCGCCGACGAACGCAACGCGGACGTCAAAGATGCGCTCGCCCGCGCGTTCGCGATCCTCGATCCCGCGCAACAAGTCACCGCGAAGAAGGTCTTGAGCGATCACGACGTCGATCTCGACGTCGGCGTGAATCGGTCCGCTCCAGGCGAGCAGGGCGGCGACGCGGATCCGCCACCCGAGCCGTGAAATCAGTCCGTCGGTTCGGGATGCTGGACTTGGTTCGTGTCTTGTTTCTGGTCGACGTAGAACTCGGCGATCAGCGTGTCATCGAACTGATCGGCGAACCGGCCGACACCCGCGACCATCGTCGCGAACTCGTCAGCGTCCATGCCTTTGATCGAGCGACCCGCGTGCAGGATCACCCAGCCGTCGGGCTGGATCGCGAACGAGGCCATGCCACCCATGTACGCGTTGTGCTCGAGCAGCTTGCGCAGAAACAGCGTGTGCTTCTCGTTCGGCGGCTGACGGAACAGCGGCGCGATCGCGACGATCGCGGATCCCGAGATGCCGACGAGCACGAACGCCGAGCCCCACTGAAGACGGACGAGGTTCTTGTCGACCTCTTGCGCCTTCTCCGCGAGGTTGCTGTCCTTCAACAGAGACTCGAGCGTGGGCGTGGTCGACATGGTGGCGACGATACACCACTACGGTGAGGGTGACCGGACGCACGCGCAGCTTGTGGCCGACCCGGGCGTGCTCACACGGACTTGGGTTCGGCTTTGACTTCGACTCGACGGGGCGGCAACGGGCGCGACCCACCGAGGTCGACCTGGCCGGCGAGCACCGCGAAGCGCAGCGCCCAGCGCGCGAGCGCGACGCCCGAGCGGATCACGAAGAGCGTCACCGCGCCCTCGGCGCCGAACATCGGGTGGCCGGCTGCGAGATACGCATAGCCGAGCGTGATCGCGAGGAAGCCGAACCACCCGAGTGCGGCGTGCAAGAGCGCGAGCGGCCGGCGCAACACGAACAGCAGGCTGCGCAGATACGTCGTGAGCACGCTCGGATCGTGGCTATCGTGGCGCAGCGTGAGCTCGACCCGTGCGTAGTCGGTCACGGTCCAGAACACGTGGCTCAGTGCGAGCGCCGGCAGGAGCGCGACCGCGAGCGGCATCATCAGGTCCGAAACCGTCAGCGCGTACTCGATCCTCGACGAGACCGCGTTCGTGCACGTCGCGAACACGAACAACACGAGCAGCCAGCCAGGCACCGAGCACAGCGCGAGGCGCGCGTAGGCGAGATAGGTCGCGGTGCCGCTCGCGCCGAAGCAGCGTGCGGTCTCGCTGCGGCCCTCGGGACGCTGCGCGAGCACGCCATTGACGCCGCCGACCAGGAACCACGACGCGAGCTGCCAGAGCAACATCGCGGACAGCACGATACCGGTACACGCGAGCAGGTTCGCCTTCGCAAATCGCACGCACAGCGCGAGCGAGACCAGATCGCCATCGACTGCTTCGTCGAACACTGGCAGGTGCGCGAGGGCCTGCGAGAGCACGACCGCGCACGCGAACATCACCGCCATCGCGACGAGCGATTGCACGACAAACACGCTCAACAGCGTGCCGGTGTACCGCGTGACGGCGCGCGTCCCCGACCCGAACAGATCGCCGAGCGTGAGCCGCATGTTGATCCGGCCGCTCTTGCTCGGCTTGCGCGAGACGTTCTTCACGGTCACGCCCGAGGCCGACGTCGCCACTACGGCCCCACCAGCTGCAAGAGGGTCTGGGTCCACGCGCCGATCCGCGCGCTCGCACGCAGCGCCGCGGCGCCATCACCCTCGAGGCGGTACGTGTACTCGACCGGCGTCTGGAGCATCAGCTTGTTATCGGGATCGAGCTTCACACTCGCGAGCTTCGCGCTGTGCTCGACGGGGAAGCGCTGCCAGGTACCCACGCCATCCCAGTGGAGGCGCTGGGTCGATTCGTCGACAAACCTCAGCTCGACATCGACGGGCACGTGGACCGCGCCGGTGTTCTGGATCACGACGTCGCACGACCACGCACCGGCATCTGGTGCTTCGGTCTCGGTCACGGTCTTTTTGCCTGGACCATCGCCGAGCACACCCCGTACGCCGTGCGCCGGGCGGCACGCGGCGGAGCGGACCGCGAGGCGGAGACCGCCGATCTCCTGAAACGCGGCATGCGCGAAGCCACCGATGTCCTGTTCGAGCGCCTGCGAGAGCGCGGTCCAAAAATCACGTCCGGTCGGATGCTTGAACGAGAACTGCTTCGCGTACGCCTTCATCGCCGCCATGAACTTCGTGCTGCCGACATCGTGCTCGAGCGTGAACAGTGCACGCATCGTGTAGTCATACTCGGTGTTGCCGTAGGTCCCCTGGTCGATGAACGCGTAGGCCGCGGTCGCGATCGGTTGCGGCAGCGAACTGGGATCGGCGGTGACCGCGTTGCGCAGCGCAGTCATGTTGGCCTGGAATCCCAAGGCGTCGACCCCCGAGGTCCGTGGACCGTAGAGATCCTGCATCACGTGCGCGTCGGCCCATTCGTTGACGCCTTCGTCCATCCACGCCTCGGTGACCTCGTTCGAGGCGAGGATGCCCTGGAACCAGTTGTGGCCGACTTCGTGGATCGTGACGCTCTCCGGAACGCGGATGCCGGGCCGCATGAACACCGAATCACCGGCGGTGGTGACCAGCGTCGGATATTCCATGCCCCCCGCCGAGAACATCGCATCCATCGGCGGATCGATCACCGACATCACCGGCCACGGATATGCTCCGAAGTACTGCGAGAATTTTTCGACCGCGCCGATCGCGGCCTGGAGATGGCGGTTCGCGAAGGCCTCTTGCTCGCCGCGGTAGTAGACGAAGACGGTGACCGGCGGGCCGTCGTCGACCTTCGCGGTGCCATGCTTCTGGTTCAAGAACGGATCTGCGACCCACACGAAATCGTGAACGTCCTCGGCGCGATAGGTGAACGTGCGCGTCCCGCCCGGCGATTCGGTCGCCGCCGTGAGGACACCGGTCGCGACGACCTGGAACGTATTCGGCACCGTGAGCGATACGTCGTAGGTGCCGAAATCCGCGAAGAACTCGGTCGTGGCCTGGAGCGGTTGGCACTCCCACTGCTCGAGGCCCGCGGCACCGGTTCGCACTCCGATCTTCGGGAACCACTGCGCGACCATGTTGAAGTCGCCCTTGAAGCCGGTACGCGCGAAGACCTCGGGCAGCTGCGCGGTGAACTTGAAGCTGACCTCGATGGTCTGGCCCGCGATCACCGGCTGCGCGAGGGGCAGCTCGCTCACGGTCTCGTCGGGGAGCCCCGGGAACTTCAGCCTCGAGACCTGCTCGACGCCAGCGATCATCACCGAGTCGAGCTGGATCCAACCCCAGCCGGTGTCGCTCGCCTTGGCCATCCGCAGCTCGCCTCCGGAGGACCGCATCAGCGCCGAGCTCTCGTTCTTGAACGCGTTGAGGTAGAGGTGGAACGGCAGCGTCTCGACCGGGCTCTCGCCGGTGTTCGTCCAGGTCAGGGTCTCGGTCGCGGTGATGAGGTGGCGCGCCGAATCGAGTCGCGCATCGATCTTGTAGTTCGCGATCCGTGGGGACCGCGCCGGACCACCTCCGCGCAGGGCCGTGCGCTTGGCATCGGCCGCGGGCTCGACCATCTTGCGGACGCGCGGCGGGCCATGGTCGTGACCGCAGCTCGCGACGAGCGCGATGACCAGGATCCAACGCTGGAACACGCCTCTCTATACACCACTTGTCCCTCGCAGTAGGGTGGGGCATGGCCGACGAGCCCGAACAGCCTCACGACCCACGTGTTCGCGTTGCGGAGTTCCTCGCGCGCTTCGGCCGCGAACGCAACTTGAACCTCCCACCCCTCGGGGACGACGGCGTCGGTACGGTCCAGCGCGGCTCCGCGGTGGTCTCGATCCACGTGCTCCCCGACAAGGGCGTGTTGCTCCTGCTCGCGCGCGTCGCCAAGCAGCCGAAGCTCGACGAGGCCAAGGCCCGTCGCCTGCTCGGTCTGTCGTTCGTCGAGACTGGTGATGCCGCGTTCGCGCTCCACCCGCAGACCGGTGACCTCTACCTGCGGATCCTGCGTGGCCTCGACAACCTCGACTACGAAGAATTCGAGGACATCGTCCATTCGATCGCCAAGACCGCGGACCATTGGGACGACAAGCTCGCCTCCGAGCTCGCGTGATCCTCGCCGACACCGCCGCGACCGAGCGAGCCGGTGCGCGGCTCGCCGCCCTCGTGCGCGGCGGGGATGCGATCGCCCTGATCGGCGATCTCGGCGCTGGCAAGACCACCTTGACCTCCGGCTTGGTCTCGGCGCTCGGCGGTGAGGGGGCTCACAGCCCGACGTTCTCGCTCGTCCACCAGTACACTGGTGGTCGGTTGCTCGTGTGGCATGCCGACCTCTATCGGATCGAGCGCGAAGCCGAGCTGATCGAGCTCGGGCTCGACGAGGTGTTCGGTGATCGCCGCGGCCTCGTGCTCGTCGAATGGGCCGACAACTTCTCGGTGATGCCGCACGACCACCTGCGCCTCGAGCTTCGCCACACCACGACGGAGCATGGCGACCAGCGCGAGCTCTTGGCGAGCGGCACCGGCCCGCGCGGCCTAGAGCTTGCCACCGCGTTCGACACCAGCGCCGCCCACGAGCTTGGCTGAAACCGGCGCTCGTTCGTGGCGTCTTGCTTCCATGCGATGGCTCGTGATTCTCGGTGCGGCGTATTTTTTCATGACCTCGGGTGCAGCCGCGGACCCTGCCGTCTCGTGCGTCAGCGGCGACCTGTTCGCGAAGGACGCGATCCACGACGCGCTCGCGTTCCTGGCCTCGCCGGAGCTCGATGGCCGCGCGCCCGGCACCGACGGCGACCGCAAGGCACGCGGGTTCATCGCGGAGCGATTTCGGTGCCTCGGGCTCACACCGGTCGGGGACGATGGCGACTTCGCGCAGGCGTTCACGACCGGGGGCCACGCCACGGCGAACCTGATCGGCATGATCGCGGGTAGCGATCCGAAGGTCGGATCCGAGATCGTGATGATCAGCGCGCATCACGATCACCTCGGCTCTGGTCATCTCGGTGCGAACGACGATGCCTCCGGTGTGGTCGCGCTGCTCGCGATCGCCCAGGCGATCCGGCAAGGAGATCCGCCGAAACGCACGCTCGTCTTCACCGCATTCGGCGCGGAGGAGGAAGGCATGATCGGCTCGACGTTCTACGCGGCTCACCCACCGAAAACGTTGCCCCTCGCGAACGTCGTCCAGTTCGTCGAGCTCGATATGGTCGGCAGCCACAACTCGGCCGACCTCGTCGCGGCGATGGGCGCGTTCAAGGGGTTCGGCGCGCGCACGCTGCTCGACAAGCACCTCGCGCAATTTCCGAAGCTCCACGTCTCGGTCGGTGGCAAGGCGCGAGGCAGCGACTTCCAGCCATTTTGCACGCTCGGCGTGCCATACACGTTCTTCTGGACGCCTGACCATCGCTGCTATCACGAGAAGTGCGACACGATCGAGCGCATCGACATGCCGCACCTGATCGACATCGCGAAGCTCGCCGGCGCGTTGGTTCGTGACCTCGGCGAGACCGAGCTCGATCTCGCGGCGTTGCGCGCGAAGCGCGGCTGCGGCGGCTAGTTGTTCGGTAACGTGTCGCGCGTCGCCACGCTCAGCATGCCCGCGGCCGGCGAGGTGAGAAACATTTCGTAGCCCGAGACGGTCACGAACGGGTAGCTGTTGCTGGTGACGGCGAGCTCGTCGATCAGGACGGCACGTGCAAACGAGTCGACGACCGTCGCACGGGAGCTGACATAGACCGCGGTCTTATTGTCACGATTCGAGACGAAGTAGAGATGGAGCCCGTCGAAGCTCACGCTCGGCTCGCCATCGGTTTCGGTCGAGTTGATCGAGAGCGCGACGAATGGCTGCGAGGTGATCGTCGTCGTATTCGCCTGAATCGTGGCGGTGTACAGGTGGGACGTCGTGTCGGGAGCTACGACCGCGGAGACCACGAGTTGCGTCGAGAGGCTGGTATAGGACGCACTCTGGATCCTCCGCGTCATGTTCTGATCCACGAACTTGGTCGGAGAGCTGTTGCTAAATGGATCGTCCAGTTGGCTGCGCTTGATCTCGTAGAGCCCTCTGCCGCTCCCGGAAACGTCCGCCATGAACAGCAAGCGCATCCCGTCGGGCGACAGCTTCGGGGCATGCAGATTGGTGAAGCCCATGAAGGAACGTGAGCCGGTGCCGTTGATCCAGGTCGTCCCCGATCGCTTGGCCTCGTGCAGGCCGTCTGAAGCTGCGTAGAACATCTCCATCCCGTCGCTGGTGACCGTCGCACCACCCGTGAAGGACCCGACGAGCGGGCCGAAAGCGATCGGGACGGGCGGCGTCCACCCGGCCGCGCACGCCGTCAGACCTACGTCCTGGTCCGGAGCGTTGCTCGTCCCATCGTTCTCGATCGTACAGGTGATCGGGTCAGGCATCGCGCAGCCGTTGTTGGCGATCGTGAACAAGATCGGAATCGCGATGCCGCCGTTATTGTTCAGCGTGAAGTTCGTGATGCCGGTGAACGAGGTCTCGCCGGCGGTCTTGCCATTGTTCGTCTGGATCATCGCGTCGCAGCTCGTGGCGTCGGTGCCGTGGACGTCCTTGCCCGCGATCGCCGTGAGCTCCATGTCGTTACTCGTGAGCTGGGCACCGAACGTCGCATTGCCGATCTGGAAGTCGCTGCAGCCGATGCCGCCCGTCGGTGGCCGTTCAAGGCGCGCGGTCGTCGCACAGAGCTTCGTGCCATCGGACGGAAGGGTGCACTCGTAGTGGAGGGCTGCGGTGATCTTGTCCTGCATGTTCGCGGCGCAGCCGAAATCGGTGTGACAGGTCCCATACGCCGAGCTCGGCGCGCAAACGTTCGTGGCCTTGCAGGTTCCGCCTTCTGGCCCGCGGCCGTCGGCGCAGGGCTGGCCACCGACCGAGCAGTACGAATTGACGATGCTCTGGGGCGACGCGATGAGGCACGAAGGCTTGCGCCGATCCGCCTTCACCGAGCCGTTGTAGTAGTCCGGGGTGCACTCGAGCGGGTCCGCGTTCGTGTAGCCGTCACAGTCCTCGTCATCGGGGCTCACGACGAAGTAGGCCGTGGCCTCGTCGGCGAGCTGGATGCCGGCGCAGTCCGCGACATACGGATCCATCGCGGTATCGGAGACGTTGCTCCACAACCCGAGCTGCAACGCACCAGAGGTGCCGAACACCTTCGTGTTGCCAAGGAGATCGATCTGGTACGCGTTGAACTGATTGCTCGTGGTCGGCGCTACGAGGTCGCGGACCATGCCTGCAGCGATCGGATGACTGTCGTTGTCGTAGCCGATCGCGATCGCGAGCGGGATGTCGTCGCTCGTCTCGTACGCGAACCTGACGGTGCTCGGACGGTCGAGGGCGATGACATCCTTCCGATCATTCGGGTCGCGATCGTAGTACGTGGCACCGTCGATCGTAATCGGCCCCGCGATCGTGAGGTTTTTCGTCGTCGCCGCACCAGTGCCGACGAACAACCGGATCTTGGTGACGTTGCCATCGGGCGAGTGGACCATCACGAGGATGCCGTGGTCGTCGCTACATGCGACGACCAGCGCGATCACAGCCAGGAGCGCGGCTCGGATCACGGCAGCGCCGCTCGCGTCGCGCGCAAGAGCGTGACGGGACCCGGATTGCTCGGCTGGCCATTGTAGTAGATCTCGTCGTTGGTACTCGTGACGAACGGGAAGCCGCTCGAAGCATCGATGCCAGTGAGCTCTTCCACGAGCACCGCGGGCTCGAAGTCATCGGTCAACCTGGCACGCGAGCTGACATAGATCCCCGACGCATCGCGATTCGAAGTGAAGAAGAGGTGGAGACCATTCGCGCTGAGGCTCGGCGCGCGTTCGTACACGTCCGTGGCGTTCATGCTAACGCCGAGCTTCGGGCCATAGCTCGTGATCTGCTGCGCTGGCCCGGTGGTGACAAAATAGAGGTGCGCAGAGGTCGCGGCCTGGTCGGTTGCAGCCACGAGCAGCTTGTTCGAGTCGGGCGTGTAGGTCGCGCTCTCGATCGTTTTCCCGACGGTTTGAATGACGAACTGCGTGATGGTGCCGAGGCCGCCACCGACGAGCATCGCCTCGTAGAGGCTGGTTGATGGGGGATTGTTCGCGGGCGTGGCGACGAACAAGATGCGTGAATTGTCGGGCGAGAGCTTGGGCGCGTGAATCGCGGCCAGGCCCGGGGTCTCCACGGCCGTCGAGCCCATCCACGGCTGCGTCGTGCTCATGCGGGTGGTCCGCGCGAGCGTGCCTCCGCTGGTCACGTAGTACATCGTCTTGCGGTCGGTGGTCAGGGTCGCGCCACCGTTCGCGACCGTTGTAAAGGTGACGGGCACCGGCGCGCTCCACCCAGCTGCGCACTGCGGCTGCACTGGCGACACCGACGCTTCGTCGTTTTCCAGCCTGCAGGGGGGCAGCGGGGCGGCGCACCTGCTCGCCGTGGCGACCGTGAACTCGATCGGGATCGCGATGCCGCCGTTGTTCTCGAGCACGTAGTTCGTGATCCCCGAGAACGCGGTCACGCCCGCGGTGGCGCCGCCGGAGGCGACCTCGATCGTCGCGTCGCAGCTCGACGGCGCGCTGGTGTCCTTACCCGCGACCGCATCGAGCTCTATCGCTCCGTTGACGAGCTTCGTGCCGAAGCCGTCGTTCCCGATCTGGAAATCCCGACAGCCGTAGCCGCCGGTCGGAGGGCGCGGGAGGCGAACGGTCGCGGAACACATCAGCCCGTCGTGCGCCTGGATCGTGCACGCGAAGTACGGTCCATCCGCAGGCGAGTGGTTGTACTTGTCGAGGTTCGCGGCGCACTTGAAATCACCGACGCACTCACTACAGACCGTCTTCGGCAGACAGATGTTGGTCTTCGCGCAAGGCGACGCCGGATCGATGCCGGCGCCATCCATACAGCCCTTACCTCCGACGTAGCAGTACTCCACGTTCTGCGTGACATCGACCTGATCTCGGAGGCATGCGGGCTTGCTCGGATCCGCCGTCGTCGAGCCGTTGTAGTAGGTCGGCGTACACTCGAGGTCGGTGCCGTTGATGTAGCCATCGCAATCCTGATCATCGGGGCTGACCACGAAGTACGCGGGCGCGTCATGGCCGAGCTGGACGCCCGCGCATTGCGCGGTGTACGGATCCATCGCGGTGTCAGCGGAGCTGCTCCATAGCCCGAGATGGACCTCGCCGTTGGTGCCGAACACCGAGACCGCGGCGCTGGTATCGAGGACGATCTCGTACGCGTTGACCTGGTTACTCTTGGTCGGCGCCGCGAGGTTGTTCGCCATCCCCGCGGTGACGGGCTGGTCGTTCGCGTCGTAGCCGACCGCGATCACGAGCGGAATATCGTCGCTCGTCGCGTACATGAACTTCGCGACGCGCGGGCCACTCGAGAGCTCGACCACGTCCTTGGCATCGTTGGGATCGCGCGTGTAGTAGATCGCGCCGGCCAGGTGATGAGGGCCCGCGATCGTGAGATCCGACGTCGTCGGCTCGCCGGTCCCGACGAACAAGCGGATCTTCGCGACGGTCGGGTCGGTGGAGCTCACCTCGACCAAGATGCCGCGATCGTTGCCGCACGCGGCGACGACGCAAACGATAGCGAGCGCGCGCCACATCAGAAGGCTCCGCGTGTCGCGGTGCTCAAGCCCACCGTCTTGCTGTTGTAGTACATCGTAAAACGGTCCTCGGTGACGAACGGATACACCGTCGTGTTCGACGACACGGGAATCTCGGCCAGGCGAACCGGATGGCCAAAGTCCGCGTCGATGTTCGGGCGCGACGCGACGTAGATCGCTTCACCTTGGTTGTCGCGGTCGGATTCGAAGTAGAGATGGAGCCCGTCGTAGCTCAGGCTCGGCTGACGATCGTGAACCGCGGAGACCGAGCTGACATTCGGGATCGGGATGGCGTTCATTCCGATCGCGAAGCCACTGAACGGAACGATGTAGAGCTGGGTGCCGGTCGGTCCGCCGGAGGCCGGGGCGGCGATGACAAGCGTGCCGGGCGGCCCGAACGTCGCACTCTCGATCGTTCGGTTCTGGCTATCGATGATCGCGTGCAGCGTCGCCTGATCGAAGTCGGTGTTGCTCGCGGTTCGGCTGACCTCGTACAAGCCGCTCCCCGCCATTGGGATGTCTGCCATGAATAGGAGGCGGGTGCCGTCCGCCGACAATTTCGGGGCGCGCATGCCAGTCCTGGTAACGGTCGGGGCGGGCGAGACCGTCCAGGTCTGACCCATCCGCTGCGCGCGGTACAACCCATCGCCAGCGATCAAGAACATCTCCATGCCGTCCTTCGTCACCGTCGCGCCGCCTTGCCGCAACGTCGGCAGCGCGCCGACGAACGCCACCATCCCGACCGGGCTCCAGGCGGCCGCACACTGGGTCATGCCGACGTCCGGAGGGGTCCCGGTCGGGTCATTCGCGATCGTGCAGGTGACGGGAGGCTGGTCAGTACAATCGCTCGGCGCGATCAGGAACCGGATCGGCAGCGCGACGCCGGCGTTGTTCGTGAGCGTGAACTTCGTGAGCCCGGTGAACGACGACGCGCCCCCGGTGTCACCGTCGTCGAAGTCGAGCGAGACCTCACAACCCGCGGTCGGGGAGCCCTGAGAGATCTTCACGTGCATCCCGTTCTTGGCGAACGTGTCGCCGAAATCGGCATTCCCGATCTCGACGGTGCTGCAGTCATAACCGCCGGTAGGTGGGCGCTCGAGTGCCAG
>JANXOP010000300.1 GCA_025357755.1 Kofleriaceae bacterium
CTGGCACCTCGGCCAGCACGGCCTCGCGTGGGAGTGGATCGCGCTCGTGCTGGCCGAGGACCTCTGCTTCTACACGTTCCATCGCGCGAGCCATCGCGTGCGGATCTTGTGGGCCTCGCATGTCACCCATCACTCGTCACGAGCGTTCAACCTCTCGGTCGCGTTTCGCCAGAGCTGGATCCCGTTCCTTGGCGTCGTCTTCTGGCTCCCGCTCGCACTCGTCGGCTTCGACCCGCTCATGATCATGAGCGTCCAGGTCGTCAGCCTGTTCTATCAAGAGCTGCTCCACACCCAGCTTGCCCCACGGCTCGGCCCCGTGGAGTGGATCTTCAACACGCCGCGCCACCACGCGATCCATCACGGCTCGAACCCCGTCTATCTCGACAAGAACTACGGCGGGGTCCTCATCATCTGGGACCGCTTGTTCGGGACGTTCGCGACGGCGAGCGAGCCGATCCGGTTCGGGCTCACCCACGATCTCGCGAGCCATAATCCGCTCGTGATCGCGGGCCACGAATGGTGGGCGATGGCCCGCGATGTCTGGCGGCGACCGTTGCGGCGAAAGCTCGCTGCGGTGTTCGCACCGCCGGGTCGCCCCCAAGACTGACCTTGGCGTTCGCACGCCAACCACGTATCTTGTACACGTGCTCGACTGGCTCGGCTCCGTCCAGATCCGCAAGCGAACGGCCAACCGGGTCGAGCTCGATCTGACGCGCGCCACCGCATGGACCGGCTGGGGTGTGGCGGGTGCCGGTGCACGGCTCGCCTTCTTCGCGACCGTGTGGGCCGCGATCGGCGGAGGCGTGCTCGTCGCGAGCGGGCTGCTGCTCGCGACCTTGCGGCGGCGGCTCGTGTTCGACCGCGAGGATGGCCTCTTGCGGATCGAGCAGCGCTTCCTGGGCCTCAAACGTCGGACCGCGGTGCCTTTATTTCATCTGCGCGCCGTCGTGGTCGCAGCCCGCCGAGGTGGGATGTACGTCGCGTACGTCGAGCGCCGGATCGGCGGTACCATCCACCTCGACGAGGCTCGGAGGCCAGGTCCGCTGCTCGCGCTTGCCGAGGCGGTAGCCGATGTCGCCGAGCTCCGGCTGGTGTACGACGCCACCACTCGGGTGGCAGCTTCCGACTAGCGATGCTGGTTTTGGGACATCAGTCACGATACCGTTCCGGCCGTGCGCTGTACCCGCTTTCTCGCATTCAGTCTTGCTGCACTGGGTGGGCTCGTCGCGTGCGATAGCGGCTCGGCTGGGACGACGAAACCCAAGGCAGACGAGCCGCTCAAGAAGCTCGCCGGCGTCTATCCGGACAAGTTTCAGTGCGACAGCATCGTGTCGGCGCATGACCTGGGCGAGCTCCTCGGTGGGGTCGCTCGCGATCTCGATTCGGCGAGCTCCGTCCCGCGCGGCATCGCGCACCCGTGCACGTACGAGCTCACCGCCAACGGCGCGGCCGAGTACTGGACCTACGACTTCGACTGCCGTGACAACGCGAAGCAGAACGCCGAGAAATTGTTCGAGCAATACAAGACGGGCTCGAGTGACATGATCGAACAGTACGACGCGCTCGCCGATGCCGGTCAGGTCAAGGCGACCGATGCCGGCGTGGCGATCACGCGCCCCGAACCCGCGGCCGAAGTCGATGTCGGTGCGAAGGGCCTCGATCACCACGGCCAGGCGATCCTGTTCCTCGATGACGACGCGCCTTGTTACGTCCGGGTCGTCGGTCCTGGTGCGTCGCGCCGCCTCGCGGTCGCGCAAGCGATCGCGAAGAAGCTCACGTTCGCGAACGCGCCGATGACGCCACGGCCGATACCGAGCAAGTGACCAGCGTCGCGCCCGCTCGCAGCGAGCGGGCCGCCCTGCTCTGGCTCGCCATCCCGCTCGCGGCCCAACAGGTCGGCGCACAGCTGATGGGCACCGTCGATGCGGCGATGCTCGGTCGTTACAGCGATGCCGCGCTCGCCGGTGCGGGTGTCGGCAACAACCTCCTGTTCGCGATCACGTCGGTCGGGTTCGGCATCGTGATGGGGATGGATACCGTTGTGCCGCAGGCGCTCGGCGCGGGCCGGATCGCAGACGCGCGCCGTGCGGTCGGTGCGGGGATTCGGCTCGCGATCCTCGTCGGCTTGATCGCGACGTTGCTCGTGTTCGCGACGCCGCTGCTGATGCAGCTCACGGGCGTTCAAGCCGACGTCCTGCACGAGGCCCGTTCGTACGTCTACCTGCGCGCCGTCGGGATCGTGCCGTTCCTCATCACGATCGCGCTGCGCTCGTACCTCGCCGCGCATCACCGCACGCGGCCGCTCGTGGTTGCGATGATCGTGGGCAACGTCGTCAACTTCGCGCTCGATTACGCGCTGATCTTCGGCGTGCCAGCGCTCGGAATCCCCTCGATGGGCGTGATCGGCGCAGCGCTCGCCACCACGCTCGTCCAGCTGATCACGATGGCGTTTTATCTCGCGGCGACCAAGGCGCTCTATGCGGACCCGGCGCCGCCCTCGACCACCGGCGACCTACGCGAGGTCCTTCGCTACGGGTTGCCGGTAGGTGGCCAGATCTTCGCCGAGGTCGGCATCTTTGGCGTCGCGACCGTGATCGCCGCCCACTTCGGCGAACGCGAAGCGGCCGCGCATAGCATCGCGCTCGGCATCGCGAGCTTCACGTTCTCGTTCGCGATGGGCGTCGCGGCGGCGACCTCGGTGCGGGTCGGCAATGCGGTCGGTGCCGGCGATCTGGGGCTCGCGCGCTCGCGCGGGTTCCTCGGGATTCGCGTCGGCGTGTCCGTGATGCTCGTGTGCGCGGTGGGGTTCTGGATGTTCCCCGCGATCCTCGCACGCGCGTTCACCGCCGATCTGGGCGTGATCGCGACCGCGGTACCCCTGCTCCACATCGCCGCGCTGTTCCAGTTGTTCGACGGCACTCAGACCGTCGCGGCCGGTGCGCTGCGCGGCCTCGGCCACACGAGCGCGACCCTGGTCGGCAACCTCGTCGGTCACTACGCCGTCGCGTTGCCCGTGATCCTCATCTTCGCCTTCGGGCTCGGGCTTGGCATCACGCGCGTCTGGTGGGGCCTCTCGCTCGGGCTCACCGTGACCGCGGTGATCCTCGTCGGGCTCTTCCTGCGCGGCTCGCGAGCTTCGCGCTAGAAGTAGCTCTGAAAGCCCGCGATGAAGTGCGGGTGAAGCGCGGGGTTTCCGACCGCATCCTGCAGCGGCAGCGCGAGATCGAACCGGAAGAGCTCGCGCGAGGTCTGCGGGATGAGCAAGCGCACGCCGAACCCGACATCGCTGTAGAGGTTGATGCGCTGCAGCGATTCGGCGACGCCACCGATCTCGTAGAACGCGACGGCGCCCATGCGGAACACCCACCACGGCACGGGTACGGTGCGGAACTCGAGCTGACCGGTCGCGCGCCTGCTCGAATCGTTACGCGCCGAGCGGAACTCGTTGACGTTGTAGCCGCGCAGGCCGCTATCGGAGCCGATCGCGTAGAAGCTGTTCTGCGTGTTGTGCCACTGCGTATCGACCTCGGCCTGCGCCAGCACGCGGAACCAGCTGTAGGTCGGGGTCGCAGCGCGGAGCTGCGCGGTCGCGCTGTTGTCGATCGAGGCCCAGCCGTGCGGCGCGTTGCTCTGGAATCGCATCGAGCCGCTCGTCGAGGGATGGATGAACCCATCCGCGCCCCACGGAAAGATCCAGCCGAGCCCGATCGAAGGGCGCGTGAAGTTGGTGTCGCCGCCGAGCAGCGAGAGGCCCTGCGCGAGGGTCGCCGAGGCGCTCGGGCCGAGGTTCACGTCCTCGGCGAGCTCGTAGGTCGAGACGTTGCGCACGGTCACGTAGCGCGGCTGGAAGATCGTCCAGCTGGCATAGGGCTGCGAGATGACCTCGGAGCGCGGGAAGACATCGGCCTCGAACTGCTGCGCGACCGAGGCCGCGGCATTCGTGAACGTCGGCGTGTCGAGGAGCGACGACTTCTGGCTCGACACCGAGTAGCCGAAGCTGACTTGTTGCTTGTACTTGCTGCCCCACTGACGGACGCCATTCGCGCTCACCGACCAGGTCTTGAACCGGAACTCGTAGGGCAAGCCGCTATCTGGATCGGTGTAGAGCTCGTAGGGATTGCCGACCGGCGCGCGCGGGTCCGAGCCGGTAAACGAGCGCGCGATCGCGTTCTTGTAAGAGAACGAGGTCCCCCAGCCCCACTTGCTCGCGAGCGACCACAGCGGGAGTGATAACGCGACCGAAGCGTCGGAGCCTTCGGAGTGAAACTTGTGGCCATCCTGCAAGCCGATCGGATCACCGGGGACCGGATTGAACGTGTTCGTCGCCGGGTCGTAGGCGAGTCCCGCTTGCCGCGTGATGATCTCGTCGAACTTGATCGTCAGGTTGATGTGCTTGCCGAGCAGGTTCTTCTCGATGAAGTACGGCCCGATCGCGATCGCGCCGGGATCCATCACGACCGAGGCCGCCACCACGTCGCGCGAGCCGAGGAAGTTATTCTCGGAGAGCGAGAACGACAGGTTCGTCAGCGAGCTCTGTTGATACGTGTATTGCGTGTTGAGCCGCAGGCTCCAGATATCGCGCGTGATGACGAGCAGCTTCACGGTGCCCGGCGTCTTCGCTTTTACCGGCAACAGCGCGACCACCGAGGTGTAGAGCGGATCGTGCAAGCGGCGCGCGCTCTCCTCGACGCGCGCCTGATCCCAGACTTCGCCCTTCTGGATCGTGAGCTCGCCACGCACCCGGCCTTCGCGGGTCGTGTAGTGAAAGATGTTGAAGAACTGGAGCCAGTTGTCCTCGGCGAAGACGTCTTCGTTCTCGACGACGACTTCGTCGATCACCTTGTCCCAGGGCTCGGGCTCGATCTCGAGCCCGCGACGTACGACGGTCCGCGCGATGCTGCGCTTCTCGAGCGACGAAAACGTGGCGACCCAATCGCAGCTCGGATCGTGCGCGGCGCAGGCTTGTTCGGCGACGTGGCGCGCTTCGGTCGCGCTCGTCGAATCGGCCGGAGCTGCCGGGGCCAGGCCGAACCCGAGCCGCGGATTCATCCCGCGTGCCGGCGTAGGAGAGGTGGTCGACGGGCCAGGTTGCGGCGCGGGCGCCGGCGCCGGCGTCGTCGGAGTCGGACCCGGAACCGCGTTGGGATCCGGCGTCGGGCTCGGATCCGGATCCGCAACGGCGACGCGCGCAGCGAGTAATCCGAGAAGTACAATCCGGCGCACGGACCGCTAGGTTATCAGCGGAGCGGCGCCAGGCCGTGCGTGACACGCGGGTTCTTCGCGAGATCCTTGACGAGCGTCACGTTCTGGAACCCTGCGGCGACAAAGCGTGCATAGACCGGCTCGGCTTGATCGTAGCCGTGCTCGACCACGAGCGCCCCACCCGGTTCGAGGAGCTCGCGCGCGGCCGCGCAGATCCGGTCGTAGAACACGAGGCCATCCGGGCCACCATCGAGCGCCATCACCGGCTCGCGCTTGACCTCCGCCGACAGCGTCGCGATCACCGCGGTCGAGATGTAGGGTGGATTCGAGACGATCAGCTGGAACGTCTCGCCTGTGACCGGGGCCAACAGATCGCCTTCACGGATCTCGACCCGCCCCGTGAACGCGTTGCGCACGACGTTCGTGCGCGCAACGGCGGCGGCTTCGGGCGACAGCTCCGTCGCGATCACGTGCGCCGACGGATACTCCTTCGCGAGTGCGAGCGCGAGTGCCCCCGAGCCGGTGCAGATGTCCAGGATTCGCGTGGTCGCGGCGCGATCGGGACGGACCGCGATCGCGACCTCGATCACCGTCTCGCTGTCGGGCCGCGGCACCAGCACGACCGGTTCGATCGTCAGCGTGAGGCCCCAGAACTCGGTCTCGTGGACGAGGTATGCGACGGGTTCTCCGGCAAGGCGGCGCTTGATCAGCTCGCGGTAGCTCGCGAGCTCGGGCTCGGCGAGCGGCTTATCGAAGTTCATATAGAGCTGCGTACGCGAGCACTTCAAGGCATACGCGAGCAACAGCTGAGCCTCGAGCCGACCGGCGCTGATGCCCTGATCGGCGAATCGCTTCGCGGTCCAATCGAGGACGCCGAGCGTGGTCCAAGTCTGAGTCACCGGGGTCCGTATATCACCCCCAGATTCATCTCTAACTATCCAACGATCACGATGTCGCCACCGTGGTCGATACCCGTGAACTGAGTGATCACGAGCGCGCCGATCGCTCGCAACACGGGCCCGGCGTCGTAGCGCGCGAGGGCACGTGCCGGATCGAGGTGCGCCGCATTCATCGCATCCCAGGTCGAGCCGTCGACGAACGCGCCCGCCGGCCGCGGCTGGCCGACGAGTCGAGGCCCATCCCACCCGGTGCTCGCCGCGCAGATCGCCGAGAGATCCTTGCCGCGGAGCTCGAGCGCGAGTTGCAGCGCCATCTGCTGCGCCGGTCCGCCGCTGCCGTGTTCGGCCGGAAGCACGAGCTCTGGCTGACCGAACCAGTAGTGAGGCCAGAGATACGCCTCCGATTCGAGGACGATCTTGCGCGCGAGCGGCCGGATCGCATCGACCGCCGAGCCGACGAACTCGCTCGTCGGGACGTGGCGCCCTAGCTCCGAACGGATCGCGCCCATGAACTGACCGCGCGAGGTGACCATGGTCGCGCGATCCTGCGCTCGCAGTGGGACGGTGGGTGCCCCCCCGATCTCGGCGAGCAGATCGCCGTCGCGGTTGCTCGCGACGAGCGTCCGGATCGGAGCGCCAGAGAGCTGCGCGAGCGCGCCGCGTGCGAGCGCAGGCGTGACGATGTCCTCGGCACCGCCCGAGACCAGCACGAGGATCTGATCGTCTTCACGCGCCGCCGCCACGACATCCATGATCACGAGCTCGGCGGTCTCGTCGGGTGCGGTGACCATCCAGCCCGTCGGCAGGGGGCCGCGATCGTCATCGATCGTGATCGCGATGCCGTGGATCACTGGCCCTGCTCCGCGGACCATCGAGAGGGCCGCGTTGCCGAGCGCGATGCCGAAGGTCAACCGGCCGAGCGGCTGACCACGGAGCGCGCGCCGCACCCCTTGTTCGGGGCGCGATGCTGCGACCGCGTCGCGAAAGATCGCTTCGTAGATGTGCCGGGAGATCACCGCGCCCCGATCACCATCACGTCACCGTGGTTGATTCCGGTTGGCCCGGTGACGACGAGCGCACCGACCGCGGCGAGCGCCGTTCCGGCATCACATCGAGCGAGCGCGACCTCTGGATCGAGGCCCATGTCGCGGATCGCATCCCAGGTCGCGGAGGTCACGTACGCACCCGCTGGCGCCGGACGATCCCGCGGCGGGGGTCCATCCATGCCGTCGCTGCCGACGACCAAGGCGTAGCCCTTGCGACCGCGCAACGCGCGTGCGAGGGCGAGCGCGAGCTGTTGCGCGCGGCCTCCAATTCCGTGATCGCCACGATCGCCGTGCATCGGGGGGAGCTTCACGACGGGCTCACCCCACGCGAGGACCGGACGCGAAGGACGCAGGAGCTGCTCGACGCTTGCTTCGATCGTGCCGGTCAGCGGTTCGCGCATCCGAGCCATCTGATCCATCCGATCCATCCGATGGCCGACGAACCACGCATCGACGAACCGCCGGATCGGGAGCACGAGCTCGACCCGATCCTGAGGCCGGCCTGGCAAACCGACGGTCGGGCCCGACCCGACGATCCGCAGATCGTCGTCGAAGACATCACTCGCGACGAGCGTGTACACGGGTGCCGCGGAGCGTGCGGCGAGCTTGCCGCCCTTGAGCTGCGAGCGCACGATCCGCGCCGCGTTGAGCTCGTGGATCGCCGCACCACTCGCCGCCACGGTCTGGACCTCGCGTACGAACTGCTCGAGTGAGAGTCCGGCGATCGGACGTTCGACCAGCGCCGAGGCACCGCCAGAGATCAGCGCGAGGACCTCGTCGTGGGGACCGGCCGCCGCGACGAGGTCGCACACCGCATCGCCCGCCGCGAGGCTCCGGAGATCGGGGACCGGGTGAGCCGCCTCGAGCGCGAGCCAGCCCGTGGGCAAGGGCTCGCCATCGAGCGCGTGCGTCACGCACACGCCCTGGAATACTGGCCCTGCCCCGCGCGCCATCGCGAGCGCGGCCTTACCGATCGCGATGCCGAAGCAGCGACGGCCCAGGACCGGTCGCGCCTGGAGGTGCGCGCGCACGGCCTGCGCTGGATCACACGCGACCACCGCCTTCCGGAACATCGCCTCGAGCGCGGCGCGATCGAGGGCCACGTTACGGGTAGCTCGCGAGGACGCCGTTGATCCGATCGATCCCCTCGTCGAGCCGGCGTTCGTCGACGCCGGTGAAGCACAACCGCGCATGCGACTTCACCTCGTCGCCGAACGCACTTCCGGGTGCGACGAGCACTCCTTGCGCTGCGATCTTCTCGAGCACGGGCATGCAATCCGCCCCGCTCCAGCGCGAGAAATCGACCCACAGATACGCGCCACCCGGCGGCATGACCGACGGTGCGAGGAGCCGCGCGCGTGCGCGATCGCGAGCGGCGCGATAGCGGTCGCGCGCGGATGCGAGGAAGCCCGCGCCGTTGCGCAGCGCGCCGAAAGCGGCCCGCTGCATCGCCACAGGCACGTTGTAGACACTGTGGTTGACGAGCTTGCGCATCGCGACGGTCACCGCCTCCGGGGCGAGCGCGTAGCCGACGCGCAGCCCGGCCTGCGCGTAGCTCTTCGCGAACGAGAACGTGGTGATCGTGCGCTCCGGCGCGCACGCGGCGACCGAGAGGTGCGGCAGCTCGTAGGTGTAGTCCTCGTAGACCTCGTCGGAGATGATCCACAAGTCGTGCGCACGCGCGATCTGGACGAGCTCGTCGACCATCGCCGAGGTCAGCATCGCGCCGTCGGGATTGTTCGGGCTCGCGACGTAGATCGCGGAGGTCCGCGGTGTGATCGCTTGTTCGACCTGCGCGAGCGCGAGCACCTCGATCGGGGTGACATGATGGCTGATCGCGATGCCGCGGATCAGCGGCCAGTGCGGCGTCATCAGGATCAGCTCGTCGCCCGGATCACACAGCCCCTGGACCGCACAGTGCAGTGCGTGGGTCGTGCCGACCGTGACCTGGACGTTCGCCGCCGTGACGTCGAGCTGGTTCTTGGTCCGCGCCTTGTCGACGATCGCCCCGACCAGGGCATCCCAGCCGGCGGGGGTGCCGTAGGTGTAGAGCTCGGCCGGCGCCATCGCGGCCCAGTCGATCTCGTGGAGCGCCTGAGCCGGCGCGAGATGGGTGTCCCCGATCTGGAGCGGGATGAAATCACCCGGAAACCTGGCGAGGTGCTCCCGCAACCTCGCAAAGATCGATGCGGGCACGGCCTTGCCGGAGGTCGACACCGAGGGGAACCTCGACACGCTTCGAACGTACATCAGAACGAAGATCTTGGTAGGTTCGCGGGCGATGTCGATGACGCAGCTGGGGGCCTTGGAGCCAGCTCGACCACGGCGCTCGCCGCTCGGGCTCGAGCTGATCCTCGTCGTGATGGTGGCGTTCGCCACCCTCGTCCCGGGCATCCAGAAGTATTCGCTCGTCGATCCGTGGGAGACCCACTACGGCGAGGTCGCTCGGATGATGTTGCAGAACCACGACCTGGTCCACATGGACTGGCCCGGTGGTGACTCGCCCGCCGGGAACGAGGGCTTTCGCTCCAAGCCCGTGCTCACGTTCTGGATGATGGCGGCGGGCATGACCGCGCTGGATGTCGGGCACGACGGTGGCTACTCGGGCGAGATGGTCGCGAGCGTGCGCACGATGATCGCGATCCGCTTGCCGTTCATCATCAGCGGCGTGCTCGGGCTCACGCTCGTGTGGTTGATGCTCGCCCGGCTGGTCTCGCGCAGGGTCGCCTGGCTCTCGCTCCTCGTCGTGGGCTCGACCCCGTTCTTCTGCCTGATCGCACGCCAGGGCATTCCGGATATGCCGCTGTGCTCGACCGTGATGGGCGCGATCGCGATGTTCACGCTCGCGGTCGAAGATGGCGAGCGGCCGATCGCGCGCGCTTTCGGCCGGCTCGATCACCGTCACCTCGTGCTCGGCGTGACCGGCGCGTTCGTCGCCGCGCAGGCGATCTACTACGCGCTGTATTTCTTCCACTCACCGCAGATCGCGGTGCTGCGGTTCCCCACCCCGTACGTGTTCTTTCCGCTGTTCATGGGCGTGTTGTTCGCGGGGATGTGGCGCAACGGCTGGATGATCGTGCGCTTCGCCCCGATGATCCTCGGCTCGATCATCGGCCTCACCGTCGCGCTGGTGCACGGCCGCTCGGTCTGGGAAGGCATCGATCGCTGGGATGCCTACGCGCCGGATCGGTTCATCATCCGCGTGCTCGCGTTTCCCGTCGCGTGGGCGCAAGGCACGGGCTGGGCGGAGACCGATGGGATGGCCGATCACGTGCTCGAGATGGCGCCGATCACGACGATGCGCCAGGTCTACATGTTGTGGTGCTACACGCTGCTTGCCCTCTCGGTCCTCGCCAAAGGTCCGCCTGGCTTGACGGTCGTCGGTGCGGTCGGCTTCTTCCATGTCGTGTTGTTCGGGCGCTGGCGCGATCTCTACAACGGCAAGTTCGAGCTCAAGCGAGGCTTGATGCTGATGATCGTGCTCGCGCTGCCGTGGCACATCGCGATGTGGCTCAAGGATGGCGTGCGCTTCGTCGACGAGTACCTGTTCACGCACATCCTCAATCGTGCGGGCGGTGATCCGGATAAATCACTCGGCACGTTCGAGTACTACACGTCGCAGCTCGGTCACGGCATGTGGCTGTGGGCGGCGCTGTTACCGGCGGCGTTCGCGGTCGCGCTGCTCAAGAGCCGCAGCGATACCCGCGAAGGCCGCGTGAGGTTCATGGTCGCGCTGTGGGCGATCTGTGGCGTCGCGGTGTTCGGCATCGTGCAGACCAAGTTCCATCACTACATCCTGCCGGCCGTGCCCGCACTCGGCATCATCGTCGCGTTCTTCCTCGATGATCTGTGGGCCAAGCGCGAGCGCTTCCATCCGCTGTACGCCGCGCTCGGCATCGCCATCGTGTTGCTCGTCGCGCGCGACCTCGTGTGGGAGCCGGAGCGATGGATCGAGATGTTCGTGTTTCGCTACGACCGGCCGTGGCCCACCGGCGATCCGTGGAGCGTCGATCCGTCGGATGGCTTCCTCGTGCTCGGCGCCGTCTCCTGCGTCGCGCTCGCGCTCGCCGCATGCTGGCGGCGCGCCGGCGTGATCGCGATCGGGATCGCCGGGTTCGCGATCTGTATCTGGGCGCTCCAGGTCTACATGCCGGAGGCGGGCACGCATTGGGGCATGCGCGACGCGATGCGCAGCTACTACACGCAGCGCACGATCTACGGCGAGAAGCGGATCTACTTCGGACCGGGCGAGCTCTACGACGACCTCCACACCGCGGGCGATCAGTTCCACTTCGAGACGCTGATCCCCGACGGGTTGCAGCTCCACCAGCCGATGACGATCACGATCCAGCTCGACAAGGCCAGCGACGACAAGATCATGGAACAGACGCTCGTCTTGACCGGCGCGGCCACCGCGCTCGGCCCCCACGACGTGACCGTGACGCTCGCCAAGGGCGAACGCGCGAAGCTCGATCCGCTGCTCGCCGACTGCAAACGCCGGATCGACGCACCGCAGCCAGACCCGAAGAAGGCCGAGCCGCTGTACGGCCGGCCACCGGTGCGCTACGTCGACGCCGATCGGTTGATCGCGTGGCAGCTGTACTGGCGTGGCGAGAACTTCTGGTCGAGCGACGAGATCTTCAGCTGGGCGCCCGAGCTCCGCACCGGCTTTGGCAAACCCGATAGCGCGGAGTTCTTGAAGTACCTCAACGATCGGACCAAGGCGCCGCTCGGCCGACGCTACTTCCTGATCACCGAAGCGGGGCGCGCGTCGAACGTGAAGTCGCTCCTGCCGACCCAGCGCGCGCGCGATACCTTCGAGGTCACCGAAACGTCGTCGAACAAGTTCTCGATGACCTCGTTCATTCTGTGACCCTGATCGCGTTCAACAAGCCGTACCTGGTCCTCACCAAGTTCACGGATACCAGTGAGCCTCCGCGACCGACGCTCGCGAGCTTCGGCTTGCCGCCACGCGTGTACGTCGCGGGGCGGCTCGATCACGAT
>JANXOP010000303.1 GCA_025357755.1 Kofleriaceae bacterium
GAGCTGCTCGCTCTTGAAGTCTCGCACACGCCGTTCGGCAATCCGTTGCGCCGATAGCCCGACGCGATCCTTGGGGATCGACTGTCCGATGGCAATGCGATGTGCGAGTCCGTAGGTGGGCTCCACGGCGACGAATCCCGCGGTGGCACGAATCGCCGTCGCGAGATCGAACACAGCGGTGAGCACCTCCTCGAGTATGGCAGCGTCATACGGCAGCGCGAGGTATGCGATGAAGCGGACCGCGGGCGGCGCTTTCACATTGAGGTGAGGACCGCTCTCGATCTCCGCGCTCGCGGTCAGCTCCCCAGCGCGACCGTTGTCCAGCGCTACCGAGTCATTGGCTTCGTTAGTCAGGTAATGCTCGATCGTCTCAGCGGTCGCTGGAGCGTGCTTGCTCCAACGATCTTTTTCCCGAGCGCTCACGCGCGCGAGCACGGCCAACGCAGGACGAGTGAGGATCTGCGCTACGAGACGCGCGACGTCTGGCTCGCGCGAGATTGTTGTTCCGTGGTCAAGGCGAATTGCGAGATGAGACGACATCAGGTGCAGTCTCGCTTCCAGTCGGGATGCGCCTCTTGGAAGTCGTCATTCTCGTCGATCTTCGGGCATAGCCGGTAACAATCGACGCGATAGGTGAACTGCTTGCACTTCTCGAAGTCGCTCTTGATGTTGATGAGCTTCTTGATCACGCTCGAATCTTTGTTCTTCAGCTCGTTGTTGAGCTCGGTCGCGTAGCCGCGCGCTTGGTTCGCACCTGCGCTCACCGCGCGCGAGTTCTCCGGTTTGAACTCGATCACGAGGCATGTCTCGCCGGATGCCATGATGCAGTCCACGCGTTTGCCGCTATCGAGCGTGAACTCACTCGCGTTGCAACCGCTCTGCTTGTCCTTATGCGCATCCTGACCCTCCTTGATGAGGAAGCTCACCAGCGGCTGGTTCGCGCCCTTCATGGCTCGCTCGGCCATGTTCGTGATCGAGTCCCAACGCTTCGAGACCTCCTCGCGTACTTGCTTCGCTTCGTCGCGCTTGTCTTTCAGGTTGTCGTCGGCGATCACGTCATCGAGCAGTCGGTATGCGTAGTCTCGCGCGTGGCGCAGATCCTCGTACTTGGAATTAACGTCACTGGCGACGCGCTCCGCCGCTTGCTTGCCGGCGTCGCTACGGGCGTCCTCGTCTGCCTCGCAGATTGCTGTCACAATACCCCGCGTCTCCTCAGGGGTCAGTTTGCGTAGCTCCTGTTGCTTGGTCTTCATGTCATCGGCTGCGCTCTTGGCCGAGCTCCAATCGCCGGATGCCCAAGCGACCATCGCGGATGCCGCGACCAGTCCAATCCCGAACACGATCCTCTTCCCTGTCTTCATTGGCTCCCCCATCGCGAGCGGTAGGCTCGCAACGATCTTATCGCCCGTCGCATGCCTCGGTTGCGCGCGATTCTATGTGCAATTGGCTACCTGCCGCAGATTGCTGCAGCCGATAATGGGCGAGGGATCGAGCCCGACAAGTTCTGAATCTTGCGTCCCCACCGATGTCCCTCTCGCCGAGGTGATAGCGAGGCTCTTCAGGCACGCGCAAGTGCGTCTGGCCCTGTTAATCGCAGCGCGAGTCAGTGGT
Source organism: Kofleriaceae bacterium (assembly GCA_025357755.1). Lineage (GTDB taxonomy): Bacteria > Myxococcota_A > Polyangia > Haliangiales > Haliangiaceae > JABFXX01. The sequence goes on from JANXOP010000303.1 coordinate 1,612, forward strand.
CGGGCAGGGATTCCGCGACTTCGATCGCGCGCCGGCCGAGCGACTCGGCATCGCGATTTCAAGCGGCGACCAGACGGTCGCGAATATTCTCTCGCAAACTAGTTCGACGACGGCTACTGGACGACGCGGCTGAGGCACCGCCCATCGTCCACGCACGACGAGACTGATTAGACGCTCAAGCGAGAACGTCGCTAAGGATTCGCCAACCACCATTGCCTAGAACCCTGCGCGGCAGCGTTCCGGCCTCGAAGACCTTCTTCTTGGTCTTCTTGGTCCCCTTGCTCTCGCCCTCGCTGGTGGCCAACTCTTGCTCGGCCGCCGCGACTAACTCGGTCTCGATGACGCTGTCGGTGACGTTCGCCTTCGCGACCTTCCAGGTAAGATTGATACCGGCAGGTCGAACTTGTTCCAGCGCGGAGACCGGAGGGTCGTACGCAACCGTGACCGTGATCCGCTTCCGTCCCTTGCTCTCGGTCAACTCTGTCGGCACCGGGATGTCGAACAACAGTACGGCGTCGATCGCAATCTCGCCGGCGTAGTAGAGCGTCGCGCGCTGGTCGGTGCAGTAAAGGGCGCGGTCGAGTGCCGGCACCCCGAACCCACACAGCTTCATCGCGTGCTCTTTCGAGTAGTCCTGCACGCCGTCCGGAAAACCTGCCGAGTTTACGAGCAGGGCGCGCACCAAGTTCGCCGAGGCATCTGGCATCGCGCCGAGCACGCGCGCGGCGAGATGGGTGACCTTCGGAGCAGCGATGCTCGTACCGTCGGTGTACGTGAACAGCCTGCCGGCCGTTGCGAACTCGGGCCCGGTTGTCGGAATGCGAAGGCCGGGATTCGGCGGAGCCCAGCGGTCGAGTCGTGTGTCGATCGGGAGATCGCCGCCCTCTTCGACGAGCTCCGGCTTCACGACGTTGCGCAACGCACCCGCGCGCGTGAACGGCGACGGTGAACGCTTGCCAGCGGCGCCACGGATCGCCGGGTCTGCTGGATGAGGATCGTTGTCGGTCGAAATGCTGCCCACGGTCAGCACGTTGAGCGCCTCGGCAGGTTGCCGAACCGAACGCCCATCTTCCATCAAGTACTTCGGATGATCGGGAAGCTGCGAAGGTCGGGGGTACTTGTTCTCGGGTAACTCGTTGCCGGCTGCTACGACGAAGATCGCGTCGCGCTCGCGTGCAAGAGTGTCGAGATCTGCCGCATAGGGCGAGAGCGCAGCGCCAGCCGACTCGAGGCCAAACGACAGGTTGAATATCCGACAGGTACCGTCAAGTCGCTCGACGATGTCACGCACGTAAGGCATCCGCTCCGGCGCCAATTCGTTGTTGTCGTCGAGGATGCGCGCGTTGACGAGCGACGCCACTGGCTCGAACGTCTTGGACGTGACGCAGCGGGCGAGGTCACCATAGAGCACGACGCCGGCGACGCCGGTTCCGTGGCGAGCGGCGTGTGTTCCGGCAGCTGGAATTGGAGAGCCGAGCGTCTCTGGGTAGGCTTTCGAGCGTGCGCTGACGATCGTCTCCGTGAGCAACGGATGGCCCTCGATGATCCCAGAATCGATGATGCACACCGGCGGTGCAAACTCGCCTGGCGGCTTGGCGGCCGGCACATCGTCGATCGAGAAGTTCATGATCGCAGGCACCGACACATACGCCTTCGGTGGCAGGTCGACGAGCGCGACGTCGTCGCGGTAGTCGAGTAAGAGTTCCAGCGACTGGCCTCCAAGCCGCACGCGCAACGCCTCGAATCTGGCAGAACGCATGGTGTCTAAGACGTTCCCACCGTTCGATTGTACGAATCGAGCGACGGCCTCCCGTGCACCGGGCGCAATGCGCGCGCCGTCCATGGGTAGGAACATGAGATCGACGGTGTATCGATCGGTTGGATTGATCGTTACTGCGGCGAGTTGCGACGACTCGCGATCGGCACGGGTCCACGGTCCCAGCATCGAGACCCGCGAAAGCACGCCATGCTGCGCGGTCCCTCGTTGGTACTCGACGATTTTCTTCCTCAGCGCACCGAGCTGGGCATCGGTCGCGTACGCGGCGATCACGTGATCGTGACGACGCCCAAGGGCCGCACCCGGCGGACGGTGCCGATGACGACGAGGCTGCACGACGCGCTCAAGCGGATGAGTGTCATCCGCGATGGCTTGGTCGTGCGGAACCTCGACGGCTCGGCGAAGTCCGACGATCAGGCGGACAAGGCGATCCAGCGGATCTGTCGCCGCGCCGGGTTGCCGGCTCGGCTGTTCCACACGCTGCGTCACAGCTTCGGAACCCACGCCGCGTTGTTCGGCGTGAACCCGTGGCGGTTGCAGGCGTGGTTGGGTCACAAGCGGATCGACGAGACGATGCTCTACGTCCACGTGGCGGAGGCGCATCACCGCGAGCTACCGGAAATCGTCCGCGAGAAAGCGCGCGGGATCGACGATCCCGATCAGCGCGTGCTCGCGATGCTCGGAGCACGCGGCAGCGTCGAACTGATGGAAGTTCGTGGCAGTGGTGTGGCAGTGGCTCCCGCCTCGTCGGAGGGAACCGCAGCGATCATCGCTGCTTGAATCGTGCGAGCGGGGGGACTCGAACCCCCACGGACTTTCGTCCACCGGCTTCTAAGACCGGGTTGTCTACCGTTCCAACACGCTCGCGCGCGCGCTTTATAGCACGCTCAGCGCCGACGGTTGCCGAACGTCGGTGTTTGCGAGTGGCAGTTCGGACACAGCATTCGCAGATTGTCGAGCCGGTTATCGTAGTGCTTACCGTTGATGTGATCGATGTGAAGGATCAGCTGCCGACCTCGCCACGCGGCGATGCCGCAATGCTTGCACTCGTACCTCCAGCCGAGACGTAAGAGGCGAGACAAGAGGCCTCTGCGAGTGATCAGTGAACGTTCGATGAACACCTCGTCATCGGGAAACGCGCGAAGTTGCGCGCCGCGGTCGAGGGCAGCGTCGGTGTCTCTGGTCTTTCCACGCGCCCAACCTCTCCCGGCAAAATGCGAGCTATCGATCGAGAGATCGCGCAGCCGTCGCGTCAGGTCGTGATGCGCTCTTCCTTCCAACCCGAGACCGAGTATCGCCAGCATCTGAGCTATCGAAGTGCTCCTCTCGGTCAGAGCCACGAGCTCCTCGCGAGAGACGTTCGCGATCACCTGATTTCCTTTGCCGTAGGTGAAATGTGACGTGTCGAGCTGAGCGTACGCAATGCGGGCACTGAATGCGCGGTGATTACCTCCCGTGGTTCGAAGACCGAAGGCTCTGATCACATCCGAAATTGATCGAGCATTTGCCACGACCGGCGCCAACACCTCTCGCGTGTACTTTTTTGCGCGCATACCGCACCTCACCAGTCCGCTCTGACAGTGCTCGGCGACCAGCAGTCCGAGATTCGGACATTGGCGCTCATCTGAGCGGCTGCGCAGAGACCGCGAAATCGAACCGCGGTATCTCGACTGCGTCGAGAACGATGCCGAAGACGTGCCGTCTGCAGCGTGGTCACCTTGACCCCGCTCGTCACGGACCTACGCTGGTCGCGCGTGCTACGCTGGGTCGTGCGCGCGTTTCTGATCGCCACCATCCTCGTCGCGTTCGGCTCCAATGCCCTCGCCGGCGAGAACGATCGCACCGAGCTGATGGCTCGGAGCGAAGACGCGATCCACGCGATCGCGACCTCGCTCGATGCCCACAAGCTCGACGACGCGGCCCTCCACGCCCGCGAGGTCCGCGAGCTGATCGCGCAGCTGGCGGCGCTCGGAGGTAACGAAGGTCGCGCCGCGGACATGGTCGCGCACTACCCGAAGTACGCGGACATCGCGGATGCGGCGATCGCGCGCCTCGCGACGCTCGCGCAGAGGGTGCATCGCACCGACCGTATGGCCGCGCGCTGCGCGAAAGACGAGACCGAGCTGCACGCATTCATCAAGCGGCGCGCCGCTCGGCCGGATCCCGATCCAGCACGCGACCTCCAGGCACTCGGCGCCAAGGCCGACGAGTACGCCGCGACGTGGAGCCCTGCGCTCGCCGACCTCGCGAGCGTCGATCGCTCGATCGGCAGTGATGTCGCGGCGACCAAGCTCGCGCTGACCGACGGCTACTGGATGGCCGTGACGACGAGCGTCGCCGCCGAGGCCACCGCGATCTCCGACCCGTGGGTCGATCAGTACGCGGCGGTCACCCTCGCGTGTTCGCCGCTCGGGCTCGGCCAGCACCACCCTGATATCGCGCCGGTGCTCGAAGCGCTGCGCACGCGGGTCGGCACGGATCGCACCGCGGCGAGCGCGCTGACCAAGGACTACAATTCCTGGCTTGCCTCGGTGCGCACGCTCCGCGAGCTCGCGCTCCAAGGTCGCACGGTGTTGCGCGATGCGATCTGCCAGGCGACCGATGGCGAAGTCGCGAGCCGGGTCGGCGCGGTCGCTAGCACCTGGGGCCGCGATCTCGGGGAGCGCGCCACCGAAGCGACCGCCGAAGGCACACGTCTGAGGACGACCAGCAAGCACCTGCCCCGCGCGATCGATGAAGGGATGAAGGTAGCGAGCGTGCTCGTCGCGGCCATCGCCCGCGACGAGAGCCAGGGCCGCGCGAACCCTCGGCTCGTGACCGCGCTCGCGGTGATCGCCAAGCGCCGCGAGCACAGCCTCGCCGCGAGCAAGTGCATCGCCACCAACGTCGATCTCTCCTGCACGACGACTCCATGTCGTGCGAGCTGCATCGCGGTCACGAATCGCGTCTGCACGATCATCGAGCCCGTGCCCGATCAAGAAGGCGCGAAGGCTGCAGGGTTCTCGCGCGCGCAGCAGGCGCTCGAGGCAGCGAAGGCCTGGTACTCGCGAGACAAGGCCGGGCTGTTTGCACGCGTGCCTGCACTCGCACGCTGCGAGCTTGCCGCTCGCGCCACGCTCGATCTCGCCACCGACGTCGTCAGCTACGCCACCTGCTCGGCCGTGACACCCGCGATGCTCGGCGAGCCGCTCGGCGAGGTCCCACTCGATCTGTAGGATCGATGCACCTGATGTGCAACCGTGGCAACTCCGGTCGCCAGCTGACGGCGATTTCGTGCTCGTGTAGGTTGCGAGCGTGCTTCGATCTTCCCTCCTCGCACTCGCACTCGCACTCGCCCTCGCTGGCTGCACGGGAACCATCGATGACTCGTTCAGCTCGAGTGTCGATGCGGGCGCGGACGTACCGGCGGTCGTCGAAGACAACGCAGCGGTCGCACGCGCGCAACTCTGGGTCGATGCGCGGGTGCCGTACTGCCAGGCACCGAATCACAAACCGGATGCCGACGCGGCGTGTGCGTCGACCTGCACCCGTCCCGACAATGCCGATTGGGATCCGTATCGCTCGGATTGCTCGGGCCTCGTGTCGTGGGCGTGGAGCCTTCCCGCGCCCGGTCACACCACGAAGACGTTCGCACCGTACGACACGTCGGTCTCGCATACGATCGAGGCGATCGATCTGCAGCCCGGCGACGCGATCAACAACGACCACCACATCATGCTGTTCGCCTCGTGGATCGAGGTCGGCATCAGGGCTCGATTCCTCGAAGAGCCTGCGTGCAGCTCGGCGCAGCCGTACGCGCGCGAGTTCATCGCGAACGTCACGCTCGATGGCCAGGCGCTCTACGTCGCTTCGCGCGGGACCTACACCGCGATTCGCCAAGACAAGTAGTGCTAGAGTGAGGGCGTGGGTCGCTGCGCTGTTGTTCTCGTCGCCGCGATCGGATGTCGAGCCAGTGCGCCACCCGCGCCGCAGACCGACGTCGCGCCTCCCGCGCCGGTGATCGCAAAAAAACCGAGCATCGCGGCGAAGCCGATCGTGCCCAGGCACGTCGTGATCATCAGCGAAGACGGCATGCGCCCCGACGTGCTCACCGAAGCGGTCGCGCCGCGCCACGTGAAGCTAATGAGCGAGGGTGCGATCGCACCCCACGCGGAGACGATTCCGGAGAGCGACACCCTGCCCTCTCACGCGTCGATGCTCTCGGGCGTCGGTGCGAACGCTCACGGCTTGTGGTGGAACAGTTACCAAGCGCAGCGTGGGTTCATCCACGTGCCGACGATCTTCTCGGCCGCGCACGACGCCGGCCTTTCGACCGCGATGATCGTGGGCAAGCCGAAGCTCCGGCACATCGCGAGCCCGGGCACCGTCGATCACTTCGAGCGCCCGAGCTACCTGTGCGGCGGCGTCGCGAAGCGCGCGGGCGAATACTTCACGGAAGCCAAGCCCGATCTGATGTTCGTACACTTCTCCGATCCGGACGAGTACGGCCACTCGCACGGCTGGATGTCGAAGGAATACATCACCGCGGTCAAGCACAGCGATACGTGCCTCGCGACCGTGCTCGCGGCGATCGATGCGAGCCCGGATGCCGCGAGCACGCTGGTGATCGTGACGGCAGATCACGGCGGTCACGGCACCAAGCACTCGGGCGGCCACGCGAGCGTCGATCGCGACATCCCGTGGATCGTCCGCGGTCCCGGCGTCGGGCATGGCGTCACGCTCGCCTCCAACGTGGAGACGGTCGACACCGCCGCGACCACGCTGGCAGCGCTTGGGCTGCCAGCGCTCCCGCACATGCTGGGTAGCGCGCGAGTCACGTTCACTCGATGACGCGACGCGTCACGGCTCGGAGTGTGCGGTTTAATGCCATCCTGGTCATTTCGTGACACGGAGCTGGCGCAAAACAGCACTGTTTTGGCCGATGTTCAGAAAAATGAACGGCATCCCTGAGCTCGGTGGTTTGCGGGCAGAGCTTCGTGCTGCAGGTGCATTCGAGCACCACGAGCTGCGAAGCTGGATGAAGCTCGCCGTGTTGGGCTCCGGCCTCGCGGCGTGCTTTGTTGCGATGCGGCACCTACCCTTATGGGGAGCACTGCTGCTGATTCCAGTCGCCGGTGTGATCGCGACGTCGATCTCGATGACGGGTCACGAGGGTAGCCACAAGGCGTTCTCCACGTCGAAGTGGCGCAACCAGCTGCTGGTCTACCTGGCGTTCCCGATGTTCTCCGGACTGGGCTCGCTGTACTGGCGCAACAAGCACGATCGGTTGCACCACGGTCACCCGAATGTCGAAGGCGTCGATCCGGATATCAAGCCGTTCCCGTTCGTGTCGTCGCATGGTGATCACATCAAGTCGCCGGGTGGCCTGCGATGGTTCCAGCGCAACCTGCAGCGCACCGTGTTCTGGCCGATGTCGACGCTGATGGCGCTGGGCATGCGCCGCTCGTCGATCTTGTACCTCGTGAAGTATCCGAAGGAGCACGGCTTCACCGCCGCGTGGTTCGGCGACGTCGTGTCGTTGCTCGTGCACTACACCGCGTGGATGGTGCTGCCGATCATCGCGTTCGGACCGCTCGTCGGCATCGGCGTGTACTCGCTCGTCTGGGGCGTCGTCGGCGTGTGCCTCGCGCTGGTGTTCGCACCGGCTCACATGAGCCTGCCGATCACCGATGGTCAGAACCACGACTGGGTTCACCAGCTCGAGACCACGCGCAACTTACAGCTGCCGAAGGTCGTGTCGTTCTTCTTCATCGGTCTCGACTACCAGGTCGAGCACCACCTGTTTCCCAAGATCCCGCATCAGAACCTCCCGCGCGCCGCGGAGATCACGCGTGCGTGGTGCGCGACGAATGGCCTCAAGCACCTAACTGCTCCCTATCAGGTCGCGCTCGTCGATTCGGCGAAGTTCATGGCCGAGGCGTGGCAGCTGCACGCCTCGTCGCCGCTCGACGTGCGCGCCGCGCACATCGTGGTCTAGGCGCTCGCCACGCAGCTGCGGCACCTTGGCCCTTGGAGCTGGTCCTGGTGATGCACATATTGAGTGCATGTTGCGAACCCTCCTCCTCTGCAGCGCGCTACTCGCAGGTTGTTACAGCGAAGAGCCCGGCGTCGCCTACGGCGGCGGCGTCGCTGTCGATGGGCCGCCCGGCCTTGTCGAGGTGAGCCCAGGCGTCGACGTCATCGCCGATTACGACTATCCGGTGTTCTACTCGGATGGCGCGTACTGGCGATACGACGGTGGCATCTGGTACCAGTCCACCTACTGGGGCGGTGGTTGGGGCGTCGCGTACGACGTTCCGTACGGCGTGCGCGCCATCCGCAATCCCGCCGGCTACGCGCATTGGGGCGGTGGCATTCGCGACCATCGCGGCTATGCCGGTGGTGGCTACCGTCGCGGCGCGGTCTACGATCATCGCGGCGGCAACGGTGGTTATCGCGCCGCGCCGATGCGCTCCGCACCCGGCCAGGGTGCACGCCCGGTCGGGCGCAGCTTCGGCGGCGGCATGCGCGGCGGCGGCGGTGGATTTCACGGTGGCGGTGGTCACGGTGGCGGCCACGGCGGCCATCGTTAGTCGCGGGCGTCGAGCATCACTTCGTCGTGACGGTCGCCTTGCCCGCGCCGACCTCGGGCGGCGCCATCAACCACGGCGTCATCGTCGCGTCGCCGAACAGCTGCGCACGCAGCCACGCGACGTTCAAGCGGCGGGTCGCGGTGTGCGAGAGCGCTGGCGCGGCGGTCCCCGCGGTGCACAGCGTGCACAACGCGCAGGTGCCATCGTCCACCCAGTCCATGTGGGCCGCGCCCATCACGGTCATCTGATAAGCGGGCGACCCCGCCGAAGCATAGAACTGGGTGAAGTTCTCGGCCGACGGCGCGCACGCGAAGCTGCCACTCCCATCGGTGGTCTCACCGATCACGGCGAGCTTCGCGGTGAACGAGGTCATCTTCTCGGGCACGACCGAGGGGTTCGAGCCGTCCACCGGATCCCAGCCGACGACCGCCTTCACGCGCGTGTCGCCCGAGGCTGCGAGAACGCTGATGTCGCCACCGAGCGAGTGACCGGCGAGCGCGATCTTGGTCGAGTCGATCGCGGGCGTGAGGGTCAGCGCGTACGTGATCACCGCGCCGACGTCGTTCGCCATCAGCTGGTGGTCTGCGAAGAAGCCCGAATCCGCGTAGTCGGTCAGGATCACGGTGAAGCCCCACGTCGCGAGGTGGTGCGCGTACGAGGCGTACTGCGTGCGCGCCATCTGAAAGCCTGGCGAGATCACGACCAACGCAGGCGCGGTCACACCGCTTGGCGTATAGATCGTCGCCGCGAGCGTGTGAGTCGAGGTCGCGCCCGGAATCGAGGCGGTGGTCTCGGTCACCATCGAGGTCCCATCGTTTGCGGGATCGATCGCCCCCGTGACCGCACCATCGCTCGTGACCGCACCATCGCTGGTACGAGGCGCGTCGATGTGGGTCGAGACGGGCGCATCGACCGCGGTCGAGCTCGGATGATCCTTGGCGCTGCATGCTGCGAGCGCCATCACGACAAAGGCTAGACGAAACACGCGCGCAATCTAGAACGTTGGCGGTCCCAGTCAACGCGAAACGTTGTGCACGAACGTGCTCAATCGGGCGTGACGGGGACCGAGATGTTGAGGCCCTTCTGGGCCGCCGGAAATTCGATCGAACGCAGTGCGTCGGCTGCGCATGTCTCGAACACCGAGCCCGCGAGGGCACCCACCACGGTGGTCGAGGTCACGCGTCCGCTCGGGGCAATCTCGATCTTGAGGAGCGTCTTGGCCTCGACGTGGTGCGTGCGCATGCACGCATCGAGATCCTTCTCGGCCAGCAGCAACCCGTTCGCGACCTGGTCCTTGCTCAGGTGATCCTCGAGCGCTGGCGCCTCGAGCGCGAGAGGTAATGTGAGCTCGATACTGCCGCCTACGGGCTTGGGAAATGCGATCGTGCGCACCACCCCGAGCACGCACTTCACGATCGAATCGGCGCCGTTCGCAGCCAGCTTCGTGACCCGACCCTCGCTGCCGATCGTGAACACCAGCGTGAGCCGGGTCGCCGATCCTTGATGCGAGTTGCAGGCGGCCAACGCGGCGTGATGCACGCCGAGCACGGCCTCCACCGCGGCGCGATCGATCGTCGGATCGAGGTGTCGCGGTTTCGGAGCGATCACGCCTGCATCGGGTGGCTGCTCGGCGACCGTGTGCGCGACCACCGCGGCGAGCTCGTGAGGATCGGCGATCGTCGCGTCGGTCGCAACGCTCGGTGGTTCGACGATCGCGGTCACGCTCGGCCGCGCGGTCGAGATCGCTCGCGCCGGCCGCTCGCGCAGCAGGATGATCGCGACCGCCGTGCCCGCGATCGCCACCGCGCCCGCGATGCCGAGCAGCATGTTGCGCCGGGGCCGCGTTCGCTCGGTCGGTGCGTGCTGCGCCAACCGTGTCGCCGAAGTCGCGATCGATCCATGCGGCATCGTGTCGAGCGTGCCTTCACTGGCGCCGCGCCCGATCCGGGCAAACGAGGACGCGACCTCGCGCATCGATCGAGGTCGCGCGGCGGGATCCTTCGCGAGCAACTGCGTGATCAACCGATCCAGGCTCACCGGCACGTTCGGCACGAGCGAGCTCGCGAGCGGCGGGACCTCGTTGAGGTGCTTCACGCACGCCTCCGCGACGGACTTGCAGACGAACGGTGGCCTACCGCACGCCATCTCGAACGTCAGGCAGCCAAGGGCGTAGAGGTCCACGCGGCGATCGACCTGCGACGCATCGCCCCATTGCTCGGGCGCCATGTAGTTCGGCGTGCCGAGCGTGCCGAAGGTCTTGGGCGAGTTCGCACCGAGCAGGCCGTTGAGCTTCGCGACGCCGAAGTCGAGGACCTTCACGCGCTCGCCGCCGGTCATCTCGAGGTCGCGAACCAGGAACACGTTCTCGGGCTTGAGATCGCGATGAACAATACCCGCCGCATGCGTGGCCTCGAGCACGCTCGCGATCTGGCGGCCGATCTCGGCGAGCTCCGCCGAGGCCATGCCACCGCGCGAGATCCGGTTCGCGAGCGATTCGCCATCGAGAAACTCCATCACCATGTACGCGCGGCCATCGGGCAGGAGGCCGCTGTCGAAGATCTTCGTGATCCCCGCGTGCTGGATCACGCTGACCGCGCGAGCCTCGTTGAAGAACCGCTGGACATCCTCGGAGTCGGCCGGGAACGCGTCGAGCAGGACCTTGACCGCGACCTTGGTTCCGAGGTTCTGCTGCTCTGCAAGCCAGACCTCGCCCATTCCGCCGCGGCCGAGCCTGCGGACGATCTTGAAGTTCCCGATCGTCTCGCCGAGCACTCTGCCGAAATGCTAGCACGCGCTGTCGCGATCGATGCCATGATGCCGATGGGATGAAGCCGCTGTCTCCGACGGACGCGATGTTTCTTTGGCTCGAGGGTCGCCGCCAGCCGATGCACGTGGGAGGGCTACACCTCTACACGCCGCCGATCGGAGCGGGCACTGATTTCGTGCAGCGGCTCGTCGAGGGCTGGCGCGAGTATCCCAAGGCGTTCGCGCCGTTCGATCAGTTTCCGCACTTCCGGCTCGGTCACTACTTCTGGGATGAAGACCCGGAGTTCGAGCTCGACTACCACCTGCGCCACTCTGCGCTGCCTCGGCCCGGTCGCGTACGCGAGCTGCTCGGCCTGGTCTCGCGCCTCCACGGCACGCTGATGGATCGCACGCGGCCGCTGTGGGAGGTCAACGTCATCGAAGGCCTCGCCGATGGTCGCGTCGCGCTCTACATGAAGGTCCACCACGCGATGTTCGATGGCGTCGCCGCGATGCGGATGATGACCCGTTTGCTCACGCCGGATCCGACCGAACAGCGCCCGCCGATCTGGGCGCAGACGCGGCCGAAGCGCGAGCGTTCACCGGAAGACCAGGCGCTCGAGGCGCAGCATGCGCCGGGCTTGCTCGAACGCGCGCTCAAGATGGGCGCCGAGATTTTCCCGGGCGTGCAATCCGGGCTACGCGAGCTGATCGGCGACGAGACCGCCGCACACGCCCAGCCGTACGGCGCGCCACCCACGATGTTCAACGTCAAGATCTCCGGCTCGCGCCGGTTCGCCGCGCAGTCGTTCCAGCTCGAGCGCTTCCAGGCGATCGGCAAGGCGGCCTCGGCCACGGTCAACGACGTCACGCTCGCGGTCTGCTCGGGCACGCTGCGCCGCTACTTGCTCGCGCACAATTCCCTCCCCGACAAGCCGCTCACCGCGATGGTGCCGGTCTCGCTGCGCGACAAGCATGAAGACGGTGGCAACTCGCTCACGATCTTGATCGCGAACCTCGGCACGCACCTCGAGGATCCGCTCTCGCGCCTCAAGCTGATCATCGAATCGACCACGCTCGCGAAGGAGCGGCTCGGCAAGATGTCGAAGCTCGAGCGCGTCGCGCACGCAGCGGCGATGAGTGCACCGATGGGGGCGAGCATGGTGACCGGTCACGCGAAGCGCCGACCGATCTACAACGTCGTGATCTCGAACGTGCCGGGCCCGCAGCAGACCCTCTACCTCGACGGCATGCGCCTCGACGAGAGCTACCCGGTCTCGATCCCGGTCGACTACCTCGCGCTCAACATCACGATCACCGGCTACAACAAGGACCTGGGCTTCGGCTACACCGCGTGCCGGCGCTCGGTCCCGCAGCTCCAGCGCATGCTCGACTACACCGACGAGTCGCTGCGCGAGCTCGAGGCCGCTCTCGGCCTCACGAGCCGCGAGCCCGCATCGCGATCGAGCTCCGCCAGCATCGCGCGCTCGTAGATCTGGCTACGGCGGGGACCAGACCTGACCGGTCTCGCAGTCGACGTGCGCCAGCTTGACGCCCGTCGGTGTGAGATCGATGTGGCCGACCACGATCGGCAGGTGCTGGCGACGCGGCCCACACGAGCCGGGATTGAAGATGTACAGGCCGCGATCGACGCCGATGAACGGCACGTGCGAGTGACCGCAGACCACGAGCGCGGCCTTCTCCTGGCGTGCCAGCTTGCCGACCTCGGCGCGGAGCTTGGGCCCGTACACGCCGATGTGCACCATCAGCACGCGGAGCCCGTTCGGGTGATCGATCACGAGCTGATCGGGCAAGTCGTCGGCGCGCGTATCGATGTTGCCGCGAATCGCGTAGAGCGGCGCGATCGCGCGAAACACCTCGAGGCACGCGAGATCACCGATGTCGCCCGCGTGGAGAATCGCATCAGGTTTCAGCGCGGCAAGCGCCGCCGCGGTCCCGGCATGCGGAAACGAGTGCGTATCGGCCACCACGGCGATACGGCGCACGGCCGGGGGCAACGTTGCGGAGTGTTTCACCTGGGCGAGTGCCACTATTTGGTTCCTACCACACTGGGCGCAGCCTAGAGTGCGCCGCATGCGAACCGCCGTTGCTGCTCTCCTCCTCGCGAGTGCCTGCGGCAGTTCCGGAACCGGCGCTACCGGCGGCGACGCGAACGGCGCGCACGACGCCGTGGTCGACACCACCACGCCGTTGCTCTGCGGCACGCGCACCGGCATGCGCGGCAAGACGAACCGCACGATCCACATCGCGGATCTCGATCGCACGTACATCGTGTATCTGCCCGACGTCGCGCCGACCACCCCGATCCCACTCGTGTTCGTGCATCACGGCTACACGATGTCGGGCCAGAACATGTTCGACATCACCGGCTACCCCGTACTCGCCGATCGCGAGCACGTCGCGGTCGCGTTTCCCGATGGACAAGGCGGTCCGAACAGCACCGGTGCACCGTGGAATGTCGGCGCGAACGTGTGCCCGGCCTACGGCGTGGCGCCGCCGAATGCGACCGGCGATGACTTCGCATTTCTCGACGGCATGAAGGCCGAGATCTCCGAAGACCAATGCATCGATACGGCACACGTCTTCGTGACCGGCTTCTCGATGGGCGGTTACTTCGCGCACCAGGCGGGCTGCGAGCGCACCGATCTCGCGGGCGTCGCGCCGCACTCCGGTGGCACCCACGCGCTCGATGCCTGCGCCTCGGCGAAGAAGCCGATCATCATCTTCCACGGCGCCGCGGATCCCGTCGTGCCGCCGGCGTGCGATGACCCGAACGCGAGTGGCGGCACCGATGCCTCGTCGGCTGCGCGCTGGGCCGCGCACAACGGTTGCGCGACGACCACGACGAGTCACACCGTCAACAATGGTACGTGCGTGAGCTACGACGGCTGCCCCGCGGGTGGTCAGGTCGAGCTCTGCACGTTCACTGCGATGGGCCACTGCTGGGCCGGTGGTGCTGGCACGAACGTCTATGCGTGCGGCGCGTACGCGAGTGCGACCGAGCTCGAGTGGGCGTTCTGGAAAACGAACGCCTGGTAGTCGAGACCGGGGCTAGTCAGTTGCAGGAGCGCGACTCGGGCCACTTCGTGGGGTCCGACGAGTTGAAGCTCGGCAGCAACGGCCCCCACACGTAGCGCGCGAGCGAGTAGGCATGGATCTGAGCGCTGTACTTCGCGGTGCCGATGCCGAGCGAGCGCAGGATCTTCTCGGTCACGTTGTGACAGACGAAGTCGAGCGCGTAGTTGCCACGCTGATACGAGGTCTGCACCGCGGTCTGGAGCTCGGTCCAGTTCAGGCACAAGGCCGGCGCGAGGGCGGTCTCGAACTTCGCGGAGTCGACGTAGGCGCCCGCGCCTTTCGGATCGCCGATCAGCCGAATGACCTGCTTGGTCGGCAACACGATGTCGATCTCGGAGTGATCGGCCACCGAGCTGAACTGCAGCCGCTGGACGCTGGTCTTGAACAGCGTGTGGCTCGGATCGCTGATCCCACCGGCCGCGAGCATCTGCCTGATCCGCGCGACCGCCGCCGCGCTCGAGACGGGGTGCTCCTGCTTGCCCCACACCGCGGATAGATCGTTCGCATAAAAGTTCTTCAGCCAGGCAACCAGCCCCGCATACGAGGTCGGCAGATCGGCCTTACCATCGCTCGTTTGAGCCCACGCATCGGCGGCTGCCATGTCGTCGGCCGACGGCTCCGTGTCGCCTTCTGCCGCGCAGCCAAACATCACGATTGCGACGAGGATAAGGCGGTACATCGGGGTGTGCTGGCGGTAATTGCAAACAGGCGACCATCCTCGGTCGCAGTGGTTCTTGACGGTTAGAGCTGGGGACAACAGACCCGACCGCAACAGCTGCCATGACCGCTGCATCGTTTTTGAATCGTCGTGAATCAGTGAGGAGCAGCGTCGTCCACCCTTGGTGGTTCCCGCGTGCGACGCTTCCGGCATGGCGAAGGTCGTGGTTCCCCTTCCCGATATCGACTTCGATGTCACCGAGGTCGCGGTGCCTTGGAAGCTGCTGCGCGAGGCCGGCCACGAGGTGGTGTTCGCCACGGAAGCCGGTGGCCAAGGCCCCCTGCCGGCGTGCGATCCGCTGCTCCTCACCGGCGTGGTGTTCGGCAAGCTCGGCGCCCGCGCGGACGCGATCGCGTGCTATCGCGAGCTCGAGACGGCTGCAGAATTCACCCAGCCGCGCGCGTGGCACGAGGTGCGGGTCGACGAGCACGACGCGCTGTTCCTGCCTGGCGGTCATGCACCCGGTATGCGCCAGTACCTGGGGAGTCCGCAGGTCCACGCCTTGATCACCGCGTTCTTCGCGACGCCCAAACCGATCGCGGCGATCTGTCACGGCGTCCTCGCCGCAGCACGTGCGAAGCAGGCGAATGGCAACTCGGTGCTGCATGGCAGCAAGACGACCTGCTTGCCGAAATACATGGAGCGCGCTGCGTACCTCTCGACGTTCTGGCGCCGCGGCCGCTACTACCGCACGTATCCGAAGTACGTCGAAGACGAGGTGTGCGAGGCGCTCGCGAAGCCAGAAGACTTCGTGCGCGGCCCTCGCGAGCTCTCGCAGCGCGGGACGCGCGACGACGATCGTGCGGCCTTCGTCGTCGAGGACGGGCGCTATGTCTCCGCGCGCTGGCCCGGCGATGCGTGGCTGATCGGGAAGAAGCTGATCGAGCGCTTGCCGGTTGCTGCGCCACCGAGAGCGCTCCAGGCTTAACGAGTCACCTCCATGACGAGTCGTAAACCTATGCGGTGGTTCATGCTGTTGGCGCTCGTGATCGCGAGCGATTCGAGCGCGACGCACGAGCTCGGTGACTATCGCTACTTTCGTGCGCTCTCGATCGATCTCGTCGGTCGCCCGCCGACGCGCGACGAGCTCGCTGCGTACGACAAGGCGGACTTCGATCTCGATGCGTGGATCGAAGCGCATCTCACCGGCGCCGAGTACGCCGAACGCTTGCGCCGGATCTACATGGATGCGCTGCGGCTCGAGATCGGGGGCAGCTTCCAGTACGTGCCGAATCCCGTGATGTTGCGCCGCCAGCAAGTCACGGGGCCCGATGGCACCCCGATCTGGATCTACTTCCGGCGCGGCCAGCGCCGCACCGATGCGGCGCGCGATGGTGATTTCTGCCTGACCCAGGACGAGACCGGCCAACAATTTCCGACGAACGCGGTCGCGACCGGGACCGCGAAGCCGGTCGCGCAAGCCGTACTCGATGCGAGGACGATCGTCGTCAAGCCGTGGTGGCTGTACGCCGATTATCGCGATGTCACGCCCGAGGATTTCGTCGCGCCGGATTGGGCGAAGCGGTTCCCGGGCTTCGTGCCCGCACCGGCCCTCCTGACCGAGCCCGATGGCAAGACCCCTTCGATCGCGGTCCGCGTGTGCCGCGAAGAAGCGCAGACCGCCGACAGTGGTGCGGTCTACGTCTCGGGGCGCGCCGGTGTGAAGAAGGGCGAGCCGTTGCCCGGTGGTCGGATGTCGCAACCGCCAGGCGACTCGGGCTTCGCGAAGAATGCGAAGGGTCGCGCGGTGTCGTGCCTCTCGGGCACGGGCTTCTCGTCCTCGGTCGAGTGTGGTTGCGGCATCGGCCTCGAGCGCTGCTTGCCGAATGCGGGGCCGCAGAACGAAGCACAAGCGTTCGTGATCCCCGCGCGGACCCCACTCGGCACCGCCATGCCCTTCGAGGCGAATCCTTCGCCGCCGGCTGCGTGGGTGCGGATGTGGTGGGGTGAAGAGGCGGCGCGCTTCCTCGATTCACTGTTCTCCGCGGATCGCGATTTCCGCGAGGTGCTGACCTCGCACGCGACGACCGTGAATGGCCCGCTCGCGCAGTTCTATCGCTTCCTCGCCGGCGCGAGCTGTTGCGGTCCCGGCGCGGATGCCGGCTACTCCGAGCCCGATCCGCTGTTCGATCCGGCCGCGGTGCCGCAGGCGCTCACGCCCGAGGACACCGCGACCTGGATGCCCGTCGCCGATCGTGGACCACACGCCTCGGGCATCCTGACGATGCCGGTGTTCCTCACGAAGTACGGCTCGCGCCGCGCGCGCGCACACGTGCTCTACAACGCGTTTCTCTGCAAAGACTTCATCGCGGATTCGGTGAAGCTGTCGCCTTCGAACGATCCGGATCTCACGAAGCGCGCGGGCTGCTCGTCGTGCCATCAGACGCTCGAGCCGATGGCCGCGTACTTCACGCGCGTGCAGGAATCGGATTGGACCTGGTTGCCCGCGAGCATCTTCCCGATGACGCCGAAGCCCGAGGCCAAGTGCACCGGGCCGAAAGCCTCGGGCCTGTGCAAGCAGATCTACGATCAAGCGTTCGACAAGCTGCGTGGCGCGTACGCCTCGCCCGCGCACGGCGAGACCGGGCCGAACGGGCTCGCGCAGGAGCTCGTCACCGCGCCGGAGTTCGCGCCGTGCGTCGTGCAGAACGTGTCCGAATCGCTGCTCGGTCGCAGCCTCGCGCCTGAAGACGAGGCGTGGAAGACCCAGCTCGTCAAGGTGTTCGTCGACGGTGGCTACCGGATGAAGGCGCTCGTGCGCGCGATCGTGAAGTCGCCGCGCTATCGCGCCGGGAACGATCACACGTGAAGGCCGTCCTCTTCACGCTGCTCGCGGCGTGCGGCACCGGTGCGGTCACCGGCGGCGAGACCACCGCCCTGCCCGCGCATCAGACGCGCATGCTCGATACCACGCCGAAAGAGCGGCGCCGCATGGTGCCGCCCGAGGTCTACCTGCGCGCGTACCTCGCATGGTTCGGCGGGCTCGTACCGCTCGATGTCCAGAATCGTGCGCGGCCGAAGGGCCTGTTCGATGCGTGGGACGACTATCTCTCCGCGCTCGGCCTGCCCGATTACAAGACCGATCTCCCGCGCCAGAACCAGAGCAACACGCTGATGCTCGCCACGCTCGGTCGCCTCGGCGAAGCGCTGTGCGTGCGCGCCGCCGAGCACGATCTGCACGGCGGCAAGACCCCGCTCGATCAGCGCGTCGTGTTCGCGTTCGAGATGCCGGCACCAACTGCCGAAGCTGCCTTCGCCGAGCGCTTCGATGTCCTTCACCGCACGTTCCTAGGCTATCCCGCGAAGCTCGCGCCCAGCGGTCGTACCGAGAAATTTCACGCGCTCTACAAGGACGTGGTCGCGCGCCACGCGAGCGTGAAGGGCTCCCTCACCGCCGACGAGACCGGCTGGGTCGCCGTGTGTACTGCCTTGATCGAACACCCCGAAGCGGAGCTCTACTGATGATGAAGCGCCGGACGTTTCTCCAATTGCTCGGCGCCGGATCGGCCACGCTCGCGATGCGTCGCCCGCTGTTCGCCGCGACCACGCAGGCCCCCGCCGACGAGTTCTTCGTGTTCATCCACGCCAGTGGCGGCTGGGATGTCACGCTGTGGGCCGATCCGCGCAACGAGCGCAAGGGGCTCGTCGAGCCGGCCTCGACCGACAACACGGATCCGGCACCGCTCTCGCACTGGAAACCGACGAAGCTCGACGGTGACACCGATACGTTCGAGATCCTGACGCCCGCGAATAGTGGCCTGCGCTTCGGTCCTGGCATCGGCGATCTGATCGATCTCCACGATCGGTTCACCGTGATCAACGGCCTCGCGATGAACACCGTGAGCCATCCCGATGGCACCTCGTTCTCGTGCACCGGTCGCCACCTCGCGGGTGGTCGCTCGCCGGCCGCCTCGATCGATGTCGCCCTCACGAACGAGCTCGGCACGATGCAGCTCCTGCCGGATGTCTCGATCAACTTTCCCTCGGCGTACATCGGCGAGCACCTCGATCGCCGCGCGATTCCCTTGCGCGTGGCGAACGCCGGCGTGATGGCAAAATCGCTCGCGCGCAGCGATGCGTATCTGCGCGATGACGACCGCGCGGCGATCACGGCGCTCCTGAGTGAAGAAGCGCACGCGCTCGCGGGGCACTCGGTCTACCCCGAGACGTTCGAGCGGCTCGCGAGCCAGGAGCAAGCCCTGCCGCGCCTGCTCGGCGATCAGTTGAAGACGGTGTTCACGCAGAAGGCGCTGCAGGATGCGTATCCGGCGTTCGACTACAAGGCGAAGAACACCGGCAACGGTGCGCTCGGTGCCGCGTTCGCCGTCGAGGCGATGAAGCGCAACCTGGTCCGCTGCATGGGCTTCTCGCTCGGCGGCCTGGACACGCACAACCAGAACTACAAGCAGCACGCGCACACGCAGCAGGAGATCTTCGGCACGATCGCCTCGCTCGTGAAACTGCTCGATGCGACCCCGCACCCGAACAAGCGCGGCGCGAAGCTCTCGGAGCACACGCACATCCTGGTGTTCTCCGATTTCTGCCGCACGCCGCAGATCAACCTCAGCGGTGGTCGCGATCACTATCCGAACAACTCCGCGCTCGTGATCTCACCGCGCTTCGTCGCGAACAAGGCCTTCGGCAAGACCGATCACGAGCAGGTGCTGCCTGCGGACGCGGGCCTGAACTTCTCCGATGGCCCGCGGCCGATCTCGCCGCCGGATCTCCTCGCGACGTTCCTCGCCGCGTTCGCGATCGAGCCGCGCAAGTACCTGCGAGACGGCGAAGTCGTCAAGGCGATGCTCCGCGCGTGAGACTCGCACTGCTGCTTCTCGCCGCCTGTGGGGGTGCCGGCACGCTGCCGCTCGCCGCCGCCCCGGTCTCGGCGCTCGCCGACGTCCACGCCGATCAAGTCGTCACGCAGGGCGATGTCACCTACGCGCTCGGCGCGCAGCTCGCGATCGCGCGCGGTGGCAACGTCACGACGCTCGTCCCGGTCGATTGCGGCACGCCGACCTGCCCCGCCCACGTGTGGACCAGCGCCGCCGCGATCCCTGCGCTCGATGGTGATGGGCGATGGATCGTCGCGACGCGGTTCGATGGCACGCTCTGGCGCATCCGCCTCGACGGCGAGCTCGAGGCGATCGGCACGCGGTTCGGGATCACGCGGGAACCGTTCCGCGCGGTCGCTTCGGCGGGCTCGACCGTCGCAGTGTTGCTCGACCGCGGGCTGCTCGTGACCGGTGATGGTGTCCACATCACGCGCTACGATCTGGATGGAACGAAGGCCTCGCTCGCGGTCGCGCAAGATCGGATCGCGCTCGCGAGCCCCAACGCGATTTCGGTGTGGAACCTTGCAGCTGGCACGCGCCGCACGTTCACGATCGAGAACGCGCACGCGGGCTTCCTCGATGCGGATGGCAAGGCGCCGCGCCTGGTCGCAAGCTCGTCGCGCGGCATCTGGATCGAGCATGGCGCCAAGCTCGAGCCCCTCGAGGTCGGCACGGTCGCTGCGTCCGCGATCGCCGGTGCGCGGCTCTGGCTCGAGGTCGGCAAGCGCCTCTACGTCGTCACCGACACCACGCCGCTCGACACCACGGTCGCGAGCGCCGGCAACGAGCCGATGTTCGGCGCGCCGAACGGCGATGTCTGGGTCGGCGATCACGGCCTGCGCCGCTACTCGCTCGGCGCTTCGACCGGCGATCCGACCTGGACCGCGAAGATCCAGCCGATCTTCCAGCGCGTCTGCGCGCACTGCCATCTCCCGGGCGGCGACGCCGACATCGATCTCTCAACGTCCGCATCGTGGACGCTCGAGCACGACGAGATCGTGCGGCGCGTGCTGGTGACCAAGACGATGCCCCCAGCGGGGACCGTGCTCACCGACGACGATCGCGGCACGCTGACGAGCTGGTTGAAGCCGTAGGGTCGACATGCGACCCTGGCTTCGTGCCGCGCTCGCCAGATACGACGCCCGAAGCCGAGGCGATCCAGTTCGAGATCTATCGCAAGATGGGTCCGGCTCGCCGCACAGTGCTCGCCGCGCAGATGTCTGAGGAGGCGCGCGCGATCACGCTCGCTGGCATCCGGCATCGCCATCCCGAGTACGACGCCGAGACCGCGAAGTGGGCACTGTTCCGGATCCTCGTCGGCGACGAGCTGTTCGCGCGCGCGTGGCCCGCAGCGCCGCTCGTTGCGGCATGAGCGAAAACGGCGTCCAGAACGCGCTACGAAGTGTGATGGTCGCGCTCGACGGCGCGGCGATCGGCTACATGGTCGTCGGTTCGTTCGCCAGCGCCACGCACGGTGAACCGCGCACCACCCGCGACCTCGACCTCGTGATCGATCCGACGCCACGACAACTCGACCAGTTTCTGGCAGCCATCGATGTGAACCAGTTCTACGTGGATACGGATGTGGCGCGTGATGCACTCCAGCGTCGTTCGATGTTCAACCTAATCGAGATGGCCTCCGGCTGGAAGATCGATCTCATCATCCGCAAGGAGCGCCCGTTCTCGATCGAGGAGCTAGCCCGTCGCTCGCCGATGCACGTTGTCGAGCTCGAGGTACCGACCGCGACAGCGGAAGACACGATCATCGCGAAGCTCGAGTGGGCCAAGCTCGGAAGCTCCGAACGTCAGCTGATCGATGTCGCGGGCATCTTGCGTGTGCGAGGGAGTGCCCTCGAGCTCGCCTACATCGAGCACTGGGTCGACGAGCTGGCCCTTCGCGAACAATGGGATCGAGCGCGCACGTTCGCTACGTGATATTCCGTCGAGGCGATGGCGAAGAAGACCGTGCTGCCAACGGATGCGGCGAGCCGAGAGCTGCGCGCGTACGGGCTGACGTATCCCGGCGCGCACCTCAAGAGCCCGTGGCCCGGACACGGTGACCTCGCGGTCAAGGACAAGACCTTCGCGTACCTCACGATCGAAGGCGAACCGTTCCGAGTCTCGTGCAAGCTACCGACCTCGAGCGCGATGGTCGTCAACATGCCGTTCGCGAAGCCCACGGCCTACGGCCTCGGCAAGGCCGCCTGGGTCACGATGGAGTTTGTCGACGGTAAGGTCCCTGTCGAGATGATCAAGGAGCTGATCGACGAGAGTTATCGCGCGGTCGCGCCGAAGAAGCTCGTGCAGCAGCTCGATGCTGCGCTGACATCGAAGACGAAACCGGCGTCGAAGGCGAAGCCGGCCGCGAAGAAGCCCACGTCGAAGGCAACGAAGAAGTGAGACTCGCGTTCGCGTTGCTCGTCGCATGTAGCGAGCTGATCGCATGCAGCAAGGCCGCGCCGATCTCGGGATCGCCGACGGGCCTGGTCAACACACCCGCGATCGACGATTTTCGCGCGACCGAGCGCACCACTCTCGCCGCGTTCAACACGGCGCTCGGCCAGCAGCGGGCGAACCAGATCGACGAGCTCGGGCTCGCCGACGCGCTCGACAAGAACGTACTGCCACCGTGGCGCGAGCTCCGCACTCGCATCTCGGCAGCGCCCATTCCTGAAGCCGACCGCGAGCTGTTCGCGACGCTGAACCGCTACATCGCCGAACGGCAGACTTCATGGGAGGCGTACTCCACTGCGCTGCGGAGCACCGACGACGCTGCAGCTGCGCCCCACTATGCGAAGTATCACGAGCAAACCGACGCCGCGACGACCGACGCGCAGCAGCTCGGACAAGCGTTTCGTTCGTTCACCGCGCCAGGTCCGTAACGCGGGACGCGCGCGTCGAGCTGACGATGTCCGGCCCGCGGTTTTGCCGCGCCCCACGGGGCACGTCGATGTCCGGTTCGCGTTCGATCCGCGCCCCACCTGTGACGCTACTCCGCGACGACGTTCTTGAAGCTGCGCAAATAGCCGAGGAACGTCGGCGAAATCCCGACCGCCGCGAGCTCCGCAGGCGTCTTCGGCAACGTGTTCGGCTTGAAGCCGGGCTTCGCCAGCTTCGGCCACTCCGGGTTCGGGATCGCCGGCCGCGCGAGCGCGACGACATCGGCACCGCGCTCCATCGCGAGCTGCGCGTCTTCGTACGTCCAGATGTTGCCCGCGACGATCAGCGCGACGTCCTTCGGTAGCGCCGCACGGACGAGCGGAATCGGATGCTCGGTCGGCCGCTTGCGCGTCATGTTCTCGGCTCGCCACAGCGATGCATGAATGAAATCGGCGCCGTCCTCGGCCAACCAGCTCGCGACCTGCAAGCTCTCGTCGAGATCGAGGCCCTTGGCGTGACCACCGTGCTCGAGCGACAAGCGAATCCCGACGGAAAACTTCGTGCTCGTCCGCTTCTTCACGGCGCGCATGATCTCGCGCGCGAACCGAGCGCGGCCGGCGTTATCGCCGCCCCAGTCATCGGTGCGCGTGTTCGTGACCGGCGAGAGGAACTGCGTGATCAAATAGCCGTGCGCGCCGTGGAGCTCGACGCCCTGGAAGCCGGCCTTCTCGCAGCGCTCGGCGGCGGCCGCGAAGCTCTCGATCGTGCGCAAGATGTCGGCCTCGGTCGCGACGCGCGGGGTCTCGAAGTCTTTAGTATCTTCCTGCCACATGCTCGCGCTCCACACCGGTTCGCCACTCAACCGCTGGGTCGCGCGCACGCCACCGTGGAACAGCTGCACCATGCCGACCGAGCCGTGCTTGCGGATCACGGTGGCGAGGCGAGTCAACCCCGGCAGGCACTCGTCGCGATCGACGCCGAGCTCGCCATCCCAGGCTTTGCCATCGCGAGCGACATACGCGGCGCACGTGGCAATCAGGCCGTAGCCACCGATCGCGCGGCTCTCGAGCCAGTTCAGCTCGTCATCTCCGAGGAGGCCATCGGCCTGCGATTGGCCATTCGTCATCGCTGCGAGCGCGACGCGGTTCGGAAGGACGACGCCCGAGCGCAGCGTGAGAGGGTCTTGCAACATCGTGGGGCACTGTAACGCTTCCACACCGCATGTGAACTTCTGTAAAGCACGGGCGCTGCGCCAGGCCGCCCCGACGGCGCTGTTATGCTCGGCGGTCCATGGGTCGAGTGGTCCTCAGCATCACGGCGGTTCTCCTCGGTACGGGCCTTGCTCGTGCCGATGATTCGCTGACGCTCGAACAGGCGATCCAGCTCGCGCTCACCCGCAACGAGCGTGCGGCGATCTCGGATCTCCAGACCGTCGAGGCGGATGCGGCGGTCGATCGCGCGCGCGTGGCGTTCCTGCCGGTGCTCAATGCCTCGGGCAACGACACGATCCATCCGATCGATACCCCGAAGAACACCGCGAACGGTGCGCTCCAGCTCAGCCAACCGCTGATCGTGGCGACCGCGTTTCCACTCCTCGCACAAGCCAAGCACAACCTCGCCGCGCAACACGCGCAATCGATCGAAGACAAGCGCCAGCTCACGTTCGATGTCGCGAAGGCGTACTTCGCGGTGTTGCTCGCGCAGGAGGTCGTGGCCGCGGCGCAGAAGAAGCTCGATACCGCGACCGCCGACGTCAACGACACCGAGGCCCAGTCCAAGGCGCAGCTCGTCAGCTCGAACGACGTGACGCGCGCGAAGATCAGCCTCTCGACCTCGGTCCGCGAGCTCTCGCAGGATCGCAGCCAGCTCGATACCGCGTTCATCGAGCTCGGCTACATCATCAACGCACCCGCGCCGAAGGTGCTCGCGCCACCGACCGCGCTGCTCGAGGCTGGCAAGCAAGAACCGCCCGCACCGACCGCGCTCGTCGATCAGAGCCTCGCGGGTCGCCCCGATCTCGTCGCGCGCAAGGAGAGCGCGCTCGCGTCGCACGACTTCGCGAAGGAGCCGCGCTATCGCTACTTACCCACGCTCGCCCTCGTCGGGCAGCTGACCGCAAACTCCGAGGCTGGGGGTGGCGGGCACACCGTCGATGGCTCGATCGCGTTTGCCGCGCAATGGAGCATCTACGATGGTGGCGCGCGCAGCGCGGACGCCAGGTCGCGCGATGCGGCGGCGGCGATCGCGGATCTCAACACGCGCGCGCTGATCCGCGCGATCGATGCGGATGTCCGCACGGCGGCGACCCAGCTCGCGGCCTCGCAGCAGGCGCTCGCGGCAGCGCAGGATGCCGTGGTCGCCGGCCGCAAGAGTGCCGACGAGACCGCGATCCTCTATCACCAGGGCCTGGCCAAGGCGATCGAGCTCGTCGACGCGAACGAACAGCGATTTCAAGCAGAGGTCAGCTTCGCCGAGGCCGAATACGCGGTGGCGAATGCCTATCTCTCGCTACGTCAGGCGATAGGCCAAGGGCCGCTCGAGGAGATCCGGAAACCATGATGCGTGTGTTAGCCCTCGTGCTCGTTCTATTCACGGCGTGCGGCAAGAAGACCGACGACACGCCCGCCAAGGGCGGGAAAAAGGGCGGCGGCGGCAAGCTCGAATATCCGGTCGAGGTCGCGCCGCTCGAGGTGCGCCAGATGCAGTACGCGGTCAACGCGACCGGCAGCATCGATGCGTTCCAGCAGGTCCAGATCACGGCGCGCGTCGCCGGTGCCGTCGACAAGGTCGCGTTCACCGAGGGCCAGCAGGTCAAGGAAGGTGACGTGCTGCTCTACATCGAGAGCGAGCGCTACACGATCGCGGTCAACCAGGCCAAGAGCGCCGTCGCGAAAGCGCAAGCGACGCAGAAGTCCTCCGAGGCCGCGCTCGATCGCCGGCTCTCGGCGCAGAAGGAATCGCCCGGCCTCGTGCCCGGCGAAGAGATCGAGCAGAAGCAGACCGCGGTCGATACGGCGAAGGCCGATGTCGATGCCGCGAAGCAGGCGCTGAGCGTGGCGAACCTCAACCTGCGCGACTCGCAGGTCCGCGCGCCGATCGCGGGCGTGGTCCAGACCCGCACCGTGCAACAGGGCCAGTACCTCAACCCCGGTGCGGTGCTCGCGACGATCCTTCAGCGCGATCCGCTGCTGCTCCGCTTCCAGGTTACCGAGCAAGATGCGCCGCGCCTGAAGGTCGGCATGGTCGCGACGATCAAGCTGCGCGAGAGCGCACACGAGTTCGGCTCGAAGATCACGCTCGTCAACGGCTCGGCCGATCCGGCGACCCGCCTCGTAGGGGTGACCGCGCAGGTCGACGCGACCGATCACCAGTACTGGTTACGTCCCGGCGCGTTCTGCCAGGTCAGCGTGCCGATCGGGGATGCGCGCAAGGGCATCGTCGTGCCCGGGCTCGCGATCTCACCGACGGAGAAGGGCAATGTCGTTTACGTCATCGACGACAAGAACCTCGCGCACTCGAAGGTCGTCGAGACCGGCATGCACACCCCCGATGGCGGCGTCGAGATCACGCGCGGTGTGGTCGCTGGTGAGTTGCTCGTCGTGCGCGGCATCGAGCCCTTGAGCGAAGGTGCACCGGTCAAGATCTCGAAGAAGTCGTCGCTCGCCGATGCCGAGAAGGATGTCGGCGCGGGATCGGGAGCGGGCTCGGGCTCCGCCACCGGCGACATGCCGGCGCCGGCACCCACCGCCGATTCGGCGGTGGGCAGCGACGCTGGCTCGGGCGCGGGCAGCGGCCACCACCATAGAAAGGAGACCGCGCCGTGAACATCACGGACCTCTGCCTGCGGCGTCCCGTGTTCGCGTGGATGCTGATGTTCGCGACGATCATGTTCGGCTTGATCGCGCTCGGCATCATCCCCGGTGCGACCGCGATTGGCGTCTCTCAGTTTCCCGACGTCAACAACCCGAGCGTCAGCATCAGCGTCAGCTGGCCCGGCGCGTCGCCCGAGGATGTCGAGACCGGCCTCATCAATCCGATCGAGGACGTGCTCGCGCAGGTCACCGGCATCACCGAGCTGACGTCCTCGGCGAAGCACAACTCCGCGCGCATCACGGCGACGTTCGATATCGACCGCGACATCGATCTCGCGGTCCAGGATGTCCAGGCGAAGGTCGCGCAGATCCAGCGCCAGCTGCCGACCGGCGTCCAGCCGCCGACCGTGTCGAAGTCGAACCCCGATGACACGCCGATCATCACGGTCGGTGTCTCCGGTGCATTCCCGCGCCAGCTGCTCGCCGATGTCGCGCGCTACCAGCTGCAAGACTCGCTGACCACGATCGAAGGGGTCGGGCAGGTCTCGATGATGGGTTATCTCGATCGCGCGGTCCGGATCTGGGTCGATGCCGACAAGCTGATCGCGACGAGCACCACGGTCACCGACATCACGACCGCGCTCAAGAACCAACACGTCACGTCCTCGGGCGGCCAGATGACGAATGGTCAGAAGGCGATCGACATCCGGGTCGTCGGTGAGGCCGCGGATCTCGAGACGATCCGTAACATCATGATCAAGAAGGTCGGCACCTCGATCATCCACCTGAGTGATGTCGCGCTCGTGCAGGATGGCTTCGAGGACGAGACCTCGAAGGCGCGCTCGAACGGCGTGCCAGTCCAAGCGATGGGCATCCTGAAGGTGCCGGGCTCGAACGCGGTCTCGGTCGCCAAGAGCGTGACCGCGAAGCTCGACGAGCTCGGTAAATCGCTGCCGCCCGGAATGAAGGTCGAGGTGCTGTTCGATACGACCCAGTTCATCAAGGAGTCGGTCAACGAGATCGGGCTCGAGCTCGTGCTCGCCGTGATCCTCACCGCGATCGTGTGCTGGTTGTTCCTCGGCTCGTTGTCGTCGACCTTGAACGTGCTGTTCGCGATCCCGATGTCGCTGCTCGGCACGATCGCGGTGCTGTACTTCCTGCACTGGACGCTCAACACGTTCACGCTGCTCGGCCTGTCGCTCGCGGTCGGCCTCGTCGTCGACGACGCCGTCATGGTGATGGAGAACATCTATCGCCACGCCGAGATGGGCAAAGACAAGGTCCGGGCGGCCTCCGAAGGCACCAAGGAGATCACGTTCGCCGCGCTTGCCGCGACGATCGCCGTGATCGCGATCTTCCTACCAGTCGCGTTCATGACCGGCGTGATCGGCAAGTACTTCATGCAGTTCGGCGTGACGCTCTCGGTCGCCGTCCTGATCTCGTACTTCGAGGCGATCACGCTCGCACCGGCACGCTGCGCGCAGATGCTGAACGTCTCCCACAAGAAGGGCTTCGTCGCCCGCGTCGGCGACAAGCTGTTCGTGAAGCTCTCCGGCTTCTACGGGCGCACGCTCGCGAAGGCGCTCAAGTACCCCGTGCTGCTCGTGGTGTTCGGCGTGCTCGTGATGGGCGTCGCGTGGATCAGCTTCAAGCAACTCAAGCAGGAGATGGTGCCCTCACAGGATCAGAGCCGGCTCCAGGTCCGGCTCGTTACCACGATCGGTTCGGACCTCGACGAGACCGACAAGCTGACCAAGCGCGCCGAAGACATCTTGCTGAAGCACGCGGAGCTCGTCCGCGTGCAGAGCACGATCTCGATCGGCAGCTCCTCACTCTCGCTGACGCTCGTCGAGCCCAAAGAGCGAACGATGACGCAGGCCGAGTTCTCGAACACGATCCGGCGCGAGCTCCAGCAGATTCCCGGCGTGCGCGCCTCGGTCCAGGATCTGTCGCAGCAGGGTTTCGCGGGTGGCCGGGGCAAGCCCGTCGAGGTCAGCGTGCGCGGCACCGATTGGAACGCGCTGATCAAGCTCGCCGCGACGACCCAGAAGCAACTCGAGGACTCCGGCCTCGCCGTCGATCTCGATAGCGATTATGACCTCGGGCCACCCGAGCTCGAGATCGCACCCGATCGTCCTGCCGCGGCCGATGTCGGCGTCAACGTCACCGATATCGCGACGACCGTGTCGACGCTCGTCGGGGGCACGATCGTCGGCCAGTACTCGACCGCGGGTCGCCGCATGAACATCGACATGCGCCTGCTCGCGGCGCAGCGCACGCGCCCCGAAGATCTCGATCGCTTGCGCGTGCGTGCCACGGGCACCGGCACGACGAGCACGCCGAACCAGGGCACGACATCTTCGTCATCGTCGTCGTCGAGCACCGCCAACAACGCCCAGGGCGGCTTGCTCGTCCCGCTGTCGTCGGTCGTGATCGCGAAGGAGCAGCCGCAGCTCCAGACCATCAACCACGCGAATCGCCAGCGCGCGATCCGGATCACCGGCAACGTCGGCCCCGGTCACTCGCAGAGCGAGGTGCTCGCGTATGCACAGGAGCTCGCCGACAAGGCGCCGCTCGGCTACACGCTCGTGCTCTCCGGTCAGTCGTCGCAGTTCGGCGATTCGATGAAGAGCCTCGGGTTCGCGCTGATCGTCGGCATCATCTTCGCGTACATGGTGCTCGCGTCGCAGTTCAACTCGCTGATGCACCCGCTGACGGTGCTCACGATCCTGCCGCTCTCGCTCGCTGGCGCGATGCTCGCGCTCCTCATCACCGGCAAGACGCTCAACGTGTTCTCGATGATCGGCCTCTTGCTCTTGATGGGCATCGTGAAGAAGAACTCGATCATCCTGGTCGATTATGCGAACGAGGTCCGCGCGCACGAACCCGCGCTCACCGCCGCCGAGGCGATGCGCCGCGCCGGCCCCGTGCGCTTGCGACCGATCCTCATGACCGCGATCGCGACGATGATGGCGGCCGTGCCTTCGGCGATGGGCCTGGGACCTGGCTCCGAGACGCGCGGGCCGATGGCCGATGCGATCATCGGCGGCTTGATCCTCTCGACGGTCCTCAGCCTCTACGTCGTGCCCGCGTTCTACGTGCTCGGCGACCGCTACTTCGGCAAGCACGCGCCGGCGGTCGCGGTCGTGCCGCCGACGCCTACGGATTGACGCATTCGCCGGGGACGCCGCCGCAGCTCATCTCCTCGGTCGTGACGCCGTACGAGCCCTGGAAGTCGCTGCCGAACAAGATCGTGTACTGGTGGCCGTCGCCGTTGTTCTGGAGCTGGAGCGAGTGGACCGGATCGTCGGGACGATCGACCTCGTAGAGTGCGTTCTTGACGACCGGATCGAGATACTTCAGGCCCGGCCCCTGGAACGAGTAGCCGATCACGAAGCCCGGCACGCCCATCGCAACGGTGAGCGGGAGCTGCGCGACCCCACCCGCATCGGTCCACGGCCCATTCGCGGCCGCGATCTTCGCGAACTCCAGCGTGAGGTACTCGGCATCGGCGCCGCCCCAGCTGTGCGAGTCGAGGATGATGTTGCGCGGCTGTCCCGTGACCGAGGGATGCGCGGGCAGCCACGCCTGGATCCGCTTGTACATGTCGGTCGCGTCGATCAGCGCGTTCGCGCCGCTGTAGTTGAGGAGGTTGGCGGACACGGAGCCGTGCGTGCAGGTGTTCGCGCCTCCGAGAATATTGATCGGCACGCGGAGGCCTTCGTAGCTGACGTAGATGAACTGCTCGTGGGTGCCGGTGAAGCCTGCGCCCCAGAGGCCGAACTGCATCGTACCGTCTTCGAGCGCCGAGTCTGGAATGCCAGCGCGATGCGCGGACGCGATCGCCTGTTCGAACACGATGCTGTCACCCGCGATGCTCTTGTTCGTGCGCGGGTCGACGACCGGGACCTTGTCGGTCATCGGATCGATGACCTTGGCGATGTAGTCGTAGGAGCCGGTGCCCGGGACCAGCACGAACATGTCACCGAGGCGGATGCTGGCGGCCCAGATCGTGTCGATCGGTTGGGGTAGTTCGGTGCCCTGATCCGCATCGGTGGCGCAACCGGCGAACACAGCGGTCAGGCCGAGCAACGGCACGAACTTCCTCATGCACCCGACGAAGAGCAGCCGGCGTGCCATCGCTGGCGCCGCGCAGCTCCGCGAGACTGTTGAGGTCGGGGTGGCTACTCGGGTCGCCACGCACTGCGCCACCCAATTCGATCAGCCGGCGAGGAGCTCGTGAACCCGCGGCATCACCTTCGTGCCGTAGAGCTCGATGCTGGTCATCAGAGTGCCGTGCGCGAGCTCGCCGTGGCTGTACTTCATGCTGAACCGCGACAGCCCGAGGATCTTCGCGGTCGCGGCGATCTTCCGCGCGACGGTCTCTGGCGAGCCGACATACAGCGAGCCGGCTGGGCCGCACGAGGCCTCGAACGCCGCTTTCGTCGGCGGCGCCCAACCCCGCTCGCCACCGATCCGCGTGACGACCTTCTGGTAGTGCGGCCACAGCTCGTGCTTCGCCGCGTCGTCGGTCGCGGCCACGTGCCCCGGAGAATGTACGCCGATCGGTTGCGTGGGCTGCTCGAACTGCGCGAGAGCGCGGGTCTCGCGAGCGCTGGCCTCGTCAGGCGCGCTTGAACCGCTTGGCCGCGGGCAGCACGAGATCCCAGAAGCCGAACACGCTCGCGAGCATGTGGTCGAGCTCGCGCGTCATCTTCGTCTTGTGCAACTTGTCGTTGTCGGGGAGACAGTAGGCCGCCAGCCGATCCGCCTCGAGCGAGTGCAGCACGCCGCGCGACCAGCCCTTGCCCGCATAGACCAGACATCCGGGCACCCAGAGCGCCTGGAGATCGAGCAGCGCGTATGGAATCTTCTCGTCGACCGAGCCCATCGAGTCCTGGTACTTGCACTCGATCGCGATCGCCTTGCGATCATCGGGACGGATCACGAACACGTCGATGTAGCGGTCCTTGCCGATCACCGTCTTGCCGAGCGTGATCTCGACATAGACGACGAGCCCGTGAGGCCCGTAGTTGTGATGGATGTAGCTCGCGATCAAGTCGCGATACTGGTTGCCGGTCATCGTCACGAAGCGCCTCTCACAGCGTCAGCCCGAGCTGCGGAGCGCCCTTGTCGTTCGAGGCAGGCTTGTCGCCCCTGCCCACTTCCTCTGCATGCGTCTCGAGCAGCCGCGAGCGGGTGATGTCGACCGCCTCCTTGCACAGGTCATTGCCCATGAAGTTGCGGCCCTTGTTGATCGCCGCAAACCCGACGGAGCCCGAGCCCATGAACGGATCGATCACCAGCTGGCCTGGCAGCGTGCTCTGCGTGATCAGCGTCTCGCTAATCTTCGGCGGCTTCTCCGCCGGATAACCACCCGTCACTCGAGGCGCCTCGAGGATATCAGCGACGCCGAGGTCGTTCAGCTTCCGCTTCCCCTTCTCGAAGAACAGGATGCATTCGTACCGAGCGCGGTAGTGGTAGCCCATCCCGATGTTCCGCTTATCCCAGATGATCGGCTTCCAGAACTTGAACCCTGCCGCTTCGGCCATCGGCTTCGCGACGAACATCGTCTCGGGATCGCAGTAGAGATAGAAGTGGGTGTCCTTCTTGAGGACGCGATAGACCTCGGCGAACAGCTCGGGGAAGCGATCGTTCGGAAAGATCGAGAACCAGTCATTGCTCGAAGCCTTCGAGTGCTTGAGCCGGGTGGTGGTGCCGATCGCGCGATGCTTCTCGAGGGATTCGTACGGCGGATCGGTGACGACCAGATCGACGGACCCCGCGGCTAGCGAACGCAACCAAGTGACGGCGTCACTGTGCGTTAACTGGAACCGAGGTGTTTCCATGCGAGGACCATCGCAGGTCGGTATGACAATCTGTTCAGTACTACTGAACAGAGCCGAGCGCCGCGATGACGATCTCGGGGGGCAGCGTGTGGCCGCCCGCGAGCTCGCGATAGTCCATGGCGTAGTCCAGCTCCAGGGCCGGCACGAACCGGCGGCTGCAACGATCGATCGGGAGCACCTGGTTGTCGGTCCCGTGCGACACGAACACCTTCGGTGTACCGCGCCGCTCGGTCCCCGCGACAAAACCCGGCGAGAACGCGAGCACGTGGCCGAAAAGCTCGCAATTGCCGAGCCCGAGCCCGAGCGCAAAGCTCGCGCCATCGAAGAACCCCGCGACCACGAGCGCCTTGACCTCGAGCCGATCGGACTCTTCTTGACCAGCACGCCGCGCAGGAGCGCGTTGTCCGAATCTACCGCCTCGCGACCAGCTCTCGGCCTCGCGCGTCCGAAGCTCGTCGGACCGCTAGCGCGGAATGGACGAGATCGGAATCGCGACCGCTGGCAGGAGCAACGGACGAAGGATGTCGCCGTCCGCGAGGGTCTCGACCTTCATGTACGCGTTGCCGATCGGCTGGGTATGGACCTCGACCGTCATCGCCCTCAGATTCACGATCCAGTACTCGGGGATCTTGGATTCCGCGTAGATCGCTAGCTTGGTCGTGCGATCGTAATGCAACGACGAGTCAGC
>JANXOP010000381.1 GCA_025357755.1 Kofleriaceae bacterium
GCTCCAGCAGATCGTCGCGAACCTGGCCAAGATCCAGGCGAACCAGAAGAAGCTCGACCAGGTGCTCGCGAACCAAAAGGCGATCCAGGCGAACCAGAAGAAGATCCTCGCGAAGAAGTAAGCGCGTATGGATCTGCTCGAGCGTGCACGCACGCTCGCAGCCTGCCCACTGTTCGAGAACCTCGCGCCGGCGGTCATCATCCGCCTCGCCGAGCGCGCGCGAGCGATCGACCTCGAACGTGGCGAGCGTCGCACGACCGATGACGATGTCTGGGTCGTAGCCTCGGGCTCGTTCGCGGTGGTCGTGCGTGAAGGTACGGCCGCGGACCCGACCGCGTTCGCGACCGCGAGCATCGCGCGCAGGCGCGGCGCGGGCGCGGTCCCCGGCAACGCGCTCGGGCTCGTGCGCGTCGTTCGCCCCGTCACGCCCGTGGTCGAAGTCGTCGCGGAGGTCGCGAGCGTGCTCGTCGGCCTCGCAGTCGATGACGTGCGCGACGTGCTCGAAGAAGATCCAGCGGCACTCGCCGCGATCGCAGATCGCCTCGCGGCGCTGCTGCTCGAAGGTGCGGGATGAATCGCCGCGCGTTCGTCCTCGGCACTGTCATGATCCTCCTCGGCAGCTTGGTCGCCGTCGCGCTCCGCGCGTTTGCCGAGGCGACGTTCTTGAAGGCGTACGGCGCCGCGCAGGCGCCATGGTTGTTGATCGCGACCGCGGCGGGCTTCGCGGTGGCGACGCTCGGCTACGACGCACTCACGCGGCTCGCGCAGGCCGGGGCGTGGGCCGGGATCGTCGATCCCGGCTTGCTCGTCGTACTCGCGGTCGTCGCGGCGGTGTCACCGGCCTTGCTCGCCGGCGGCGTTTCGCCCGTGGTGATCGTGATCGGCTTGACCGCATCATCTCAGGTCGCGAACCTCGCGCTGTGGAATCGCGTCGCGGCGGCGGTCGCCGGGCGTGATGCGCGGCGGATGCTGCCGCGCGCCGGCGCCGCCGTCACGCTCGGTGGTGCGATCGCCGGGCTCGGCGCGGGCGCCGTGATCCCGCGCGCCGGGCTCGCGTTCCTGCCGCATGCGGCGGCGGCGGCGACCATCCTCGCGCTGATCGTGAGCATCGCCCAGGAGCGCGCGCTGATCGCCGGGGGGGCGCCCGGCGGTGTGCCCGGCGGCCCCGGCATGGCTCGCGTTGCCACGGCGGTCGCAGCCCCGGTGCTCACGCTCTCCACGATCCAGCGCGCGTTGCTCGCCGCGATGATCGCGACCGCCGCGTTCGAGGCGATCGTCACGACCATCATCGATCTGCAGTTCCTCGCGAATGTGAAGTCGCGCTACGCCGGCGACGAGCTCGCGGTCGCGCTCGCCCTGTTCTACGGCGGCACGAACGCGATCTTGTTCTTGCTCCAGATCCTCGCCGTGCCGCGCATCCTGGTCACCCGCAGCTTGCCGTTCACCGCCGCGATCCACCCTGCCCTCGTGATCCTTTCGTATCTCGGGTTCGCGGTATCGCCGGGCTTCCTCGGCATCGCCGGCACGCGCACCACCGATCAGGTGTTCCGGCTCGCGACCTCGCGCACGTCGCAAGAGCTCGCGCTCTCCGCGCTACCGCCTGGGCCCCGCGCGCGCTGGAAGGTCTTGTTGCGCGGCCTGGTCTATCCGGCTGGTGTCGTCGCGAGCGCGTTCGTGATGTTCGCGGTCGGACCCGCGATCCAGCGCGAGCCTGCGCGCGTCGCGCTCGTCGCGATCGCGGTCGCGGTCGTCTGGGCGATCGCCGCGCGCGTCGCGGCGCGCCGGTTTCAGAGTGCGCTCGCCGCGCCGCTCGGGATCCGGGAGGCTCGGCGCGAAGATCCGCGCCGCATCGATCTCGAGACGCTCGAGCGCTGGACCCATGCGGCCGGTGCGGGCGAGGTCAAGGTCGCCGCGCTCGCGCGGGCCGCGCTGCAGCGCGCGCGGATCGATCCGAGCGACCTCGCCGACCACCTCCGCCACGATGATGACGAGGTCCGCGCCGCGATGTTCGATCAGCTCGCACGCACGCCAATCCCTGCTCTCCGCGGAGAGCTCCGCGCGGCGATCGCGATCGAGGACGACGATCGCGCGCTCGCGCTCGGCATCAAGGCGCTCACGATCGCCGGCGACGACTTCGGCGTACGGCGCGGCAAAGAGCGCGCTGGCCTCTCGCGCGAGATCGACGACATCACGCGCAGCGCCGCGCTCGTGCTCGCGAACGGCGAGGTCGCGGCCGAGCTACCGCGCGTGCTCGCGCACGATCCGGCCTGGGCCGTCGCGATCCTCCGCGCGCGCCGCGGCGACCTCGGTGACGCCGCCCTCGAGTCCCTCCTCGTGACGGCGGCCGCCGCGGCCGCGACCCGCGCCGGGGCCTTCCTCGCGATCGCGCGGGTCGGCAGCGGCGCCAGCCTCGCGGCGCTCGCGTCCGCGCTCGAGCAAGGGGATCCGGCGGCGCTCGCGGCGATCAGCTCGCTCGGCGAGCTCGAAGGTGATCGCGACCTCGCGCTGACCGGAGCGCTCGGCACCTGGTCCGCACTCGCACGTGCGACCACCGCACGGACCCTCGCGCGCGCACCCGCGGGCGCACCCGCGAGCGCGAACTTGGTCGCGACGCTCGTCGACGATCGCGATCCCGAGGTCGCGCAAGCGGCCCTGCGCACCGCGCTCGCGTTCGCGCGCAGCGGCACGGCGCTCTCGAGCACGCGGATCGCGGACGCGCACGACGCGGCGCTCGCGGCGCTCACCGCACACCTCGACGCGCGCGATGCCAATCCAGCGGCGTGGTCGTCGTGCGCGCGCACCGAGCTCGAGGTCGCGACCCGGCGCTGTGTCGCGCGCGTCCTGTGGGCATCCGCCGTCGAGGCTGCCGCAGCGGGTCGCGATTCGGCGCCGATCGCAGCGACTGCACGGCGCTTGCTCGGCGGTAGCGATGCCGAACGCAAGCGCGCACTCGATGTGGTCCAGGAGCTCGAGGCACGGCCCGCGATCCTCGAGGCCATCGAACGCTGGATCCGCCCGGGCACAAGCATCGGTTCGCCGCCCGACCTCGCTGCACACGATGCGTGGCTCGGTCGCTTGGTCGCCGGCGAGCTCGCCACGGTCGAGCCGGCACTCGTCGCGTTGCGTGCACCGGCCTTGTTCGCATCGCTCGCCGGCCCAGCCCTCGCCGCGCTCGCCGAACGCGCTACCTCGCAGCACGTGACCGGGGTCTTGTTCGAAGCCGGCGAGCCGGGCGAGACCATGTTCGTCGTCACGCACGGCGCGCTCGTCGCGCAACGCCCAGGCTCGCCCGATCGTCGGATCGAACCCGGTGGCGTCGTCGGCGAGCTCGCGGTCCTCACGCACGCCCCGCGCGCCGCGAAGGTCCATGCCGCGGAGGGTGGCGCCGAGGTGCTAGCGATCGATCGCGCCGCATTCTCGGCTGCCGGTCGCCGCGCCCCCGAGCTCGTCCTCGGCTTGTCAGCAACGCTCGCAGGTTGGCTCGCGTCCGCGCGGCCCGATGTCCTTTAAGTACGTTCGAGCACGGAAAACGTCTCGAGCTGTGCGGCCCACGGTGCGTCGCGCAACGCCTGGATACCGGCCGCGGTCAACTGATGCCACGGAATCGTCAGGTGCCGCAGCGCCGGCAACCTCGCGCTCGCGAGCACCGTTGCCGCTTTGTCCGTGACGTTCACACTCGCGAACGACAGCGAGATCAGCCGCTCGAATACGCGATTCGCGGCGAACGCCTCGTACGCCTCGAATGCCAGCTCCGGGCCCCGCAACGTGAGCGCGACGAGGTTCGCGAACGTGCACGACCGCAACCACGCGGCCAGGCCGGCGCAGGTGCCGAGCTCGAGGACCAAGAGCTCCGCGAACATCGGCGATGTCGCGAGCGCGGTCGCCGCCACACCGGTGAGCTGCTTGGCGCGGAGCTCGAGCCGGCGCACGCTGCGCATCGCCGGGCTCGTCGCGAGCTCCGCGAACGGCGCGTTGATCGCGGGCAGCTCGATCGCGAAGTGGTCGAGCGCCCAACCCGTGTGTTCGAGCGCGCGCAGTGCATCGGCGTGGGGCTTGAGGTTTGTCAACGCGAACGCGGTCAGCCCGGGGAGCAGCGCCGAGAGCTCGTCGAGATCGCCCTCGCGCAGGAGGTTCGCGCGCTCGCCTTCGAAAGCATCGCCGAGGCTCAACGAACGCAACTGCGCGGGCGCCGGCAACGCGCGAAGCTGCCGGATCGAGGTTGGTTGCCACGGCATTCGCAGTCGCTCCAGCGCTACACCCGGGCGAGCCAGCAGCGGCGCGAAGTCCGCATCCGGAGCATGACCCGCGAACAGCTCGAGCTCGTTCGCGCGCGCGATCGCGGGGCTTGCCGCGAGCTCGTCGACGTCGTCGCGTGGGCCGAGTCGGAGGATCGCGCGCGCGATCGGAGCCTGGGCCCACGCGGCATCGCGATACGTCTGCAGCATGTTCGCATCGAGCTCGCACGCGACCGGTAACCCGCGCACGAAGCTCGCATTCTCGCCGACCTTCGCGAGCTCGCGCGGCCACACCAGCTCGGTCAGTGCGGCGCGCCGCTCGTTGGCACCCGCGGTGACCTGGCGTGCGAGGGTGTAGCTGCGCGGATCATCGAGCCGCAAGGTCTCGAGCTCGAGCGCACGCGTGAGGTGCTCGGCGAAGCGTGGATACTTCGCGGCGAGCGCACGGATCGCGGCGCGATTCGCGGGCGCAGCACGCACCGCAGCGACCTCGTCCACGACCGAATCGTCGTCGGTGGGTTCGTCGAGCGATGGATCGAGCACCACCCCGGCCGCTTCGCACACCTGATCGAACGCGAGCTGACCGTCCTCCCCAAACTTCTCGTCGATGACGATCCGCCACTCGGCGAGCTGCAGGCGCAACTGGACGACGCCCCCGCGCCCCACGCGTGATCGATCGCTTCGCCGAACACCGGGCCACGCCCCGCTTCGAGCGCGGCGCAGGCGCGCGCGAGCTCGCGCACGATCTGGAGCGCCTCGACCGCACCCTGCGTGCGATCCGGTGCCCGAGCTTGCAGCTGGCTGGTCAGCCACGCCCCGTCCATGGGGCCAGCATACTAGACGCCGTGTGCGAGCACGGTGAACGTGTCACCTGCATCGGGCGTCGTGTTGTTGTTCGTATCGGCCCAGCTGAACACGTACCAGCTGTCAGGATAGCTCGCCGTGTTCGGTAGAATCACGTTCGCGTAGTAGTACGCCGCGGCGGTCGTGCCGCGTGCACCGTTGCAGGCGCCGTAGCCGACCAGGTTCAGCGTGCCACTCATCGGATCGGTCACGAGCTCGGTGATGAACTGGTCCGCGTGCGTCGAGCAACTCGCGGCGACCATCTGTGCGACCGGAGCGGTCTCGCCGCGCTTCATCCAGTTGTAGTGAATGCCATCCGGTGCATCGAAGTAGATCTTCGTCGCGAGCTGGGTCTGCTCGAGCCACTTGATCGGCTTGTTCGCGAACGGACCGCCGCCCATGACGTACGTCACCCCGGCACCGGCGAGCGGCTGACCGGTGGTCTGATCGACGAGCGTCGCGTCGGTCTGATTCGCGGTCGTCACGGTCACGGTCGCGGGACAGTTCGCGGTGATGGTCGAGGCCATCAGGTCTGCCGCGGTCTGATCCGCCGCGATGCCATCGTGAACGACGTAGACCGTCGTGTTCGCGCAAAAGTTCGGATACGTCGGCGCCTTGCACGACGTCCCATCGCAGAAGTCGCCCGCAGCACAGGTGTTGCCACACGAGCCGCAGTTCGCGAGCGTCGACGAATCGACGCACGTATGGTTGCAGCAGCTGGCGCTCATGCCGCAGTCGTTCGCGACGTCGCAGCCGGCGGAGCACACGTTATCGGCGCGGCAGTACTGACCGGTCGGGCACGTATCGTTCGCCCCGGGGAGACACTGGACGCAGTCGCCGTTCGCCGGGTTGACGATGGTGCCGGTCGCGCACGCCGGATCGCCACTACCGGAGCCGGTGCCGGAGGTCGCGCCCATCTGGGCCGAGCACGCTGCGAGGGCAAACATCAGGAACAACGGCGTGCGCATGGGTATACGCGCGTACGAGCAAGCGCCCTGCCACGCCAAGTCCGCGTGGCGCCTCGGGGCGATCTGGCCGTTCGCTCCCTCGGGGCGACAGGTGCCGGCCACTGCAGTCGCCACTCGGGCATGCGAACCTGGAATTCGAACCTAGAATTCAAAATAGATGAACTTCACGAGCTTCGCGTGCCCGAGCTCGCGCAGCAGCATCGCGGCAACCGCCAGTACGAGACCCTGCGCGATCGGTGGCAAGGCGGCGAACCGATCGCGCATCCAGCGGAACGTACCGTCGCCCCAGAAGTGGCAGACCAGCCCGACCGCGAGCGCGGTCTGGACCATCGGTGTCACGTTCGCGTGGCCGGGCGACCACGTCCCGAGCTGGCGCAACACGGCGAGTGCTCCGTCGAACGTCTTCGCGCGAAAGAAGATCCAGGCGAATGCGACGTAGTGGAACGTCAACACCCCCGCGAGCACGCGGCGCGCGAGCACGAACATGTTCGGGGCGCCGGTCTCGCAGACATCCGCCGCGATGCTGAACGCCCAGGCCGCGACCGCGATCGGGATCCAGGCGACCGGCTCGGAGTACTGCAACGCGACGATGAAGCCGGCACCGGCCGCGCACGATGCGATACGCAGGCCTTCGATCGTAGTGCGTGGGACGCCGACCGGTCTTGCCGAGGTCCATGGCGCGCTCGAGAGCCACGCGGTCGCGACCGCCCACAGCGGAGTGACCGTCAACCAGCCGAAGCCGAGTACGCTCCAGGTACTCGCGTCCGCGGGGACGAACCACGCGAGCACGATGCCCCCGGTC
This sequence comes from Kofleriaceae bacterium, assembly GCA_025357755.1. Lineage (GTDB taxonomy): Bacteria > Myxococcota_A > Polyangia > Haliangiales > Haliangiaceae > JABFXX01. The sequence goes on from JANXOP010000381.1 coordinate 6,849, forward strand.
GCCGCGATCGTCGCGCACCAGATCACCATCACGCGCGCGCTCGCGACGCTGCGCTGGAAGAACCGCGTGATCGCGAGTCCGAAGCCGTGGAGTCCGCCCCATACGATGAATGTCCAGCTCGCGCCGTGCCACAACCCGCCGAGCAGCATCGTCAGCGAGAGGTTCACGTACGTCCGCCACGCTGCGCCGCGACTGCCGCCGAGCGTGATGTAGAGATAATCGCGAAGCCAGGTCGAGAGGCTGATGTGCCAGCGCCGCCAGAACTCCTGGAGGTCCGTGCTGCGATACGGCGTGCGAAAGTTCTCGGGCAGGTCGAAGCCGAGGACCTGCGCGGAGCCGATCGCGATGTCGGAGTACGCGGAGAAATCGAGATAGATCTGGAACGCGTAGCCGTACACGCCAGCGAGCACCTCGAGCGACGTGAAGTGGCCCGGCGTCTCGAACACCCGATCGACGATCGAGATCGCGAGCGTATCGGCGAGCGCGATCTTCTTGAACAACCCGACGACGATGCGCCACAGGCCGCGGGTCGCCTTCTCGAGCTCCAGGACGGGGAGCTCCGCGAGCTGCGGCAAGAGATCTTGGGCGCGCACGATCGGACCCGCGACGAGCTGCGGGAAGAACAGCACGAACGTCGCGAACTGGATGGGCGAGCGTGTTGCCTTGAGCTCCTTGCGATAGACGTCGATCGTGTACGACAGCGACTGGAACGTGTGGAACGAGATGCCAGCGGGCAAGATCAGATGCAGCGGGTGCGTGCCGAGATGGAGCACGTCCTGCGTGAAGAAATCGGCGTACTTGAAGAAGAACAAGATGCCGAGGTTCGAGCACAGGCTGACCACCACGAGCGCCTTGCGCGCCGCCGGATGCTCGGCGTTCTCGATCCAGATGCCCAGGTAGTAATCGAGGACGATCGTGAACAAGAGCAGCGCGAGCAGGTAGCGATACGGCCCCGGCATCGCGACCGCCCAGGCCTGATAGAACAAGCTCGACGCGACGAACAACACGATGACCCGACCGAGCGTGCGATGCGCATCGTGCTGCGCCGCGCCGATGCCGACCCCGAGTACGAACAGCACGAGCAGATGCCCGTGCGCCGCGACCATCGACGACACCTGGGGCAGCCGGTCGTATAGCGACGCGATCGAGATCACGAGGCCGGTGCAGAGCACCGCGCCGACCAGGCCGCGCGCGACCCAGCGCTGGCCGCGCACCGAGCTCAGCCATCCGCCCCCGCGGCCCCCGATGACCAGTGCGCTCCCGAGGACCACGACCCCGATCACCCAACGTCCCACGAGGTGCCCGATCGGCCAGTCGAGCGCCTGATGCGAGGCGAGCCGCAAGAGGATGTTGCCGACCGGATCCCACAGCATGTCGGGGTCCTTCGAGACGAGCGTGAAGACCACGTCGCCGAGCAGGACCATGATCGCAGTCCGCGCCCATCGTCCCCGCATGCCGCCGAACCGCGACAGCGCGTACAGCAAGAACACCGCGATCAGGAAGACCGGGTAATCCGGGTTCGAGAACAGCATTTAGGGAGCGACCGGACCGGGCAGCAGCGCGCCGGATGGCACGATCGTCGGCGGCGGCGCGACCGCCTTCACCGCGGGTAACTTCTGCTCGCCGCGCCAGTGCGCGTAGTTCTCGAGGAGCGCGTTGCCGAGCGCGTCGGCCCAGCGCTGGTACCCGATATCGGTGAAGTGAACGCGATCTTTGTACGCGACCTTCGGATCCGATTCGGCCCACACCCCCATCTTGTCGGGACCGCCCATCGCACCGAACGTGTCGAAGAACGCGACGTGATTACGCGTCGCCGCGGCGTGCTCGGTCGAGATGATCTCCGGAATCACGGGCGGTGTCCGCCACGCACACTCTGGGATCGGCGGCGCCTCGGGCTTCCCCTTCATGCGGTCGCAGCCCTTCCCGCCTTCGCGCACCGCCATATCCGGCGGCCCGAGGATCAGGATCGAAGCGGTCGGTGCCGCGGCGCGAATCCGCAGGATGGTCTCGTCGTAGTAGCGCGCGAGATCTTCGAGCACGAGATCCGGATCGTCGGCCTCGTTCGTGCCGTACTGGAGGACCACGAGCTTCGGATCACGCGTCGCGAGCTGCTCGCCGATCACCGACCAATCCCACGATCGCAAGCTCCCGAGCCTGCGCCCGACGACCCCCATCGAGTCGACGATCACGCCCGCGTGCGCGCGCTCCATCACGACCCCGAAAAGATCGAGCACGCCACCACCGCCGTGCTCCATCGTCAGCTTGTGCGGTCCATCCTCGACGGTGACCACCTGGCGCGCCGGATGTGGCGGCTCGATCGCGGTGGTCTTGGTCGCGATCTGTTGCCAGGGCCGCTCGTCGATCCGATAGCGCAGCACGCCATGATCGGGCGCGGCGTAGTACAGGATCTCGAACTGGCCGACCGACTTGCCCGACGAGCACTCCGGGCAGCTCTCGACCCACAGCTGCGCACCCTTGCTCTTGCCGGTCACGCGCATGCCGTCGATGCCGAATGGTTCGGTATCCCCGCGCGCCCCACCGACCATCGCGTGCCAGTCGCCTTGCTTGCCGTAATGGACGTCGCGCTGGTAGTAGTGCTTCGTCGGGACCCTGCCGGCACCGACGAGGCCACGGCCCGCATCACCGAACCGCGCCTGCCAGGTCGCACGCAACCGGCCGGTCATCGAATCGCCCGCGGTATGCGAATCGCCGAAAAACTCGAGCACCACGCGGCCCGTCGGCGCACCGCGATCGATGGAGGCGAGCCCGTCGAACAAACCATCGAGCGTGCCCGCCGGTGCGTCGAGGTAGCCGACCGTCGAAGGCATCGCGTCGCTCGCCGAGCCGAGGTTGGTCACGCCGCTCACCGCACCATCCGCGGTGGGGGTCGGCGTGGGGACAGGGTGGAGGTTCTTGCTGCGATCACCGTCGCAGCTGCCGCAGCCGACGAGCACCACGAGCCCGAGCGTGAACGCGAGCTCAGTGAACCTTTGCATACGCCCCGAATCCCGTCGCGAGCGTGTCGTAGAGCGCATCGGCCATCTTCTCGGCACCCTTCTTCGAGAGGTGCTGGAAGTCGCTCGAGACCAGGTTGCGCTTGAACCACTTCGCGGCCGAGCCCTTGCCGCCCATCCACGCGTACGTCGAGTAGAACGCACAACCCTGGGCCGCTGCCGCCTTCTTCTGCGCCTCGACGAGCACCGGCATCACGGGGCGCGATTCGTAGCCGTCGTCCTTGGCCTCGGCCTGATCGGTCGGCGAGACGACCACGCACGTGCCATCGGGACGACCCTTCCGGATCATCTCGAGCACCTTCTCGTAGTGCGCTTGATAGTTCTTGGTGTCCTGATCCTTGGGACCGAGCCACTCGGCTTCGTTCGCCCCGATCATGATCAGGATCAGATCGGCGGCGCGATGACCGAGCTCGGTCTGCCAGTGCTCCGGAGCATTGTTCGCGAAGCTCTTCACGTTCGTCGAGACCACGCCGAGGTTGTCGACGACCGCGCCGGACGTGTTCTCGAGATCGATACCGAACAACCGCACGCGGCGCTCGGTCTTGATCTCGATCGTCGCCGCACCGTGCGCGATCGTGCCGCTCGCCCATGCGGCCGCCTTCTCGCCATTCGTGTCGGCCTTGATGACCTCGGTTCCGTCCGCGGTCACCGTCGCCGTGCCGCCCTTCGGCACCGCGAGGTAGTACAGCTCGAGGTTCGTGATCTTGCCAGTCGCGAGCTTGATCACCGAGTGCCCGCCATCGGCACTCTCGACCGTGCTGCCACCCACGCCATAGAGCCCATCGGGCATCTGGAGGAGCGAGATCGAGTGCGGCGACCACGTGCCGCTCTGACTTCGCTTGATCGAGTTGTTCTCGTTGAAGCGATGCGGCGGGATCACGTAGACAAAGCCCGGCCCACCGTCACCGAGGTCGGCCTGCAACCGCTCGCGCAGGCGATGCGCCATCTGATCATCGGCGACGACGGAGTCGCCGTACCACGACACGCGGACCGCGTGCCCGAGCTTCTGCTGCTTGGCCTGCGCGACCGCTCGGTAGTAGCTGTCCATCGCCCACTGCTTGCACGCCGCCGGGTCCGCGCCACGCGGCTCGACGCACGTATCCGCGAGCGCGTTGACGTCGTGACTGCCCGCCGCCGGGGGCGGCAGCTTGGCAGGTTCGTCGGGAATATCGGCCTCGGCGACCTGGATCGGAGCTGCGAAGGCAGGTCCCGCGGTCTTGGCTGTCGCTTCTCGCTTCTGGGTCAGGCGGTTCGCGAGCGCGTCGACGCCGCCGTCGAACCACACGAGCAGCGCGACCAGGAACGCACCGAACCACGCGAGGGTCGGTACGATCGTCCAGTTGCGATCCTGCCCTGCCATCCGGCGTCGAAGGTAAGCGAACTCTTCCCGGAGTCAAGGCTATGCTCTGGGTCGGTGGCCGCCGAGATCGACGACGTTGCACTAGCGCATACCGCGACGTTTGCCGGTGGTGTACCACCGCGTGGGTCGGGTCTCTCGGGATCGACGGCGAGCACCGAGCTGGCCGAAGGGCTGCGGCTCGGGCACTTCAGGATCGAGAAGAAGCTCGGCGCGGGCGGGATGGGTGAGGTCTATCTTGCCACCGACCTCGCACTCGATCGCCCCGTCGCGATCAAGGTGCTACCCGAGGCCAGCGTCTCCGGAATCGCGCGGGACCGGCTGATCCGCGAGGCGCGTGCGCAGGCGAGGATCCAGCATCCTAACGTCGCGCACATCTACTTCATCGGCGAGGAGGCCGGCCGGCTGTACTTCGCGATGGAGCTGCTCGCCGGCCAGACCCTCGCCGAGCGTGCGAGCCGCGGGCCGATGTCGATCGAGGAAGCGCTCGCGACGATCCGCGCCGCGGCGCTCGGCCTGCGCGAGGCTCATCGCGCCGGCTTCACGCATCGCGACGTCAAGCCGTCGAACCTCATGACCGATGCGCATGGGACCGTGAAGGTGCTCGATTTCGGGCTGGTCGCCGCAGCCCCGACCGCCGAGATCAGCGACGGGCCCGTCGAGCAGACCTCGCTCGGCGGCACGCCGCTCTACATGGCCCCCGAACAAGCGCGCGGCGATGCGATCGATCTGCGCAGCGATATCTATGCGCTCGGCGCGACGCTCTATCACCTGGTCTCGGGCCGGCCGCCATTCACCGCCGATACGATCGCGGGGTTGGCCTCGCTGCACGCGACCGCTGCGCGCCCGGTGCTCCCGCGCAAAGGCCACCCACGCACCGCCATCGCCGCGATCGATCCGCTGATCGCGCGGATGATGGCGGCCGATCCAGCGGAGCGCTTCGCGTCGTACGACGAGCTCGTGCGCGAGCTCGATCTGGTCTCGACCCAGCACACGCGCCCCGCCGGGGCGTGGGTGCGCACGGTCGCCGCGGCGATCGATTTCATGATCCCGAGCCTGCTGCTCGCGCTGATCTCGATTCCGTTCGGTGGCATCAACCTCGGCGGAGACATGATCTTCGCGATCACGTTCGCGTACTGCACGTTCACGCTCGCGCGTTGGGGCACCACGGCGGGCAAGGCGTTGCTCGAGCTCGAGGTCATCGCAGTCGCGACGACCAAGCGTCCGAGCTTGGCCCGCGCGTTCGTACGCGAGCTCGCGATGTACGGTCCCGTCATCCTGATCACGACCGTCGACCAGCACCTCGCGAGCACACCTCTCAAGATCGCGACCGTCATCATCGTCGCGGCACCGGTGCTCGCGATGTTCCATGCGGCCTGGCGCGTCCCCGGCAAGCGCTCGCCGTGGGACCGCATCGCCGGAACGCAGGTGCGGTATCGCTCGAGCCACCGCCAGGACGCCGCGCTGCTACCATAGCGCCGGATGCGCGTGGCTCCCCTTGCTCTCGCGGTGTGCGCGCTCGCCGCGTGCCCGCCGCCACCGACCGCGCAGCCGTACTATGGACCCGCGACGTACGCCGCACCCGACAACGTCACGGCGCCGGTCGATCTGGCGCAAGCCGGCACCAGCGTCTCGCGCCAGGATCAATGGGTCTTCGACGGTGGACGCATCGAATTCGAGATCCGGCGCGACGGCGATCGCGTGATCGAGGTCGCGCACAACCACTACGCGGTCACCGTCGTGATCGCCTGGCATGTCGACAACGAGGACAACGTGATCCCGATCGAGAGTGCGGGCGGGGTCGCGGTGCTGCCGCCTGCCCCGATCCCGAACGGCGAAGGCCCGCCGGTCGTCTTGACCACCCAGCACATCGTGGACACGACCCGCGGCTTTTATCGCAACATGCCGTTCACGGCGCAGTTCGGCGACCCGAATGCGCGCCCGACGCCGTACACGTATCGCTTGCCCTTCGCGACAGGCAAGCACTACGCGGTCCTCCAGGGCTTTCACGGCGCGTTCTCGCACACTGGAGGCAACGAGTTCGCGGTCGATTTCGACTGCCCGGTCGCCACGCGCGTGCTTGCCGCTCGGCCGGGGATCGTCGTCGCCTCGAACGCGTCGGCGCAGAAATCGGGCACCACCGCAGAGTTTCGTAACTACGACCACGTCAACTGGCTGCTCGTGCTGCACGACGACGGCACGCTCGGCCAGTACATGCACCTGGCGCCCGCGAGCGTCGAGGTCCAGCCTGGCACGGTGGTCAAGCGCGGCGACGAGCTGGCGCTGTCGGGCCACACCGGGTTCTCGTCGACGCCGCACCTCCACTTCATGGTCATGACCGCCGCCGAGGACGGGGCTTCGACGCTGACGTTTCCGTTCACGCTCGCCGTGACCGCGCAGCGCGAGGAGGAGCCGCGCCAGGGTACGCCGTACACGAGCTGGGAGTGATCTAGATCGTGATCCGCCTTCCACGGTTCTAGACCAGCGATAGCGCTCGCGATTGTTGGTAGGATGGCGGCGCATGAAGTGTCCGGTTTGCGGCGAACGTGACCCCGAGGTCGGCGTGTTGTGTGAGGAGTGTCGGGATGAACTTTCGAGCCCGATCCGGATCACGCCAGAGCAGATCATTCTACGGATCGTCCGTCCGACCGAAGCCGCGCTGCTCGATCCATGGGGCCGCGTCCACCGCCTCGAAGCGCGCACGCTCGTCGGTCGGCAGATCGAGAGTCAGGGCCTCGCGATCCTCGAACCGAGTGTGTCGCGTCACCACGCGCACCTCACGCTCGATGAAGGCGTGTGGACGATGCGCGACCTCGGCTCCGCGAACGGAACGTTCCACGACGACAAGCTGATCGAAGGGGCGGTCGCCCTCAAGAGCGGCGACCGTGTTCGGTTCGGCCACATCGCGTTCTACATCCTGTTCTCGGTCGATCAGATGCCGATTCCGCGCGCGAGCCGCACGGTGACGAGCACGATCAAACCGCCGAACATCGAATCGGTGCTGCCACCGATCAAGAACGACAGCCCGGTGTTCGATGCAGACGAAGAGACCACGAACGTCGGCCTCCCCGAGATGCGGTTCCGGATGCACGAGCCGACCGGGGGGGGTGGCGGCCTGATCGAAGTCGATGGTAAGCAGGTTCAGCTCACCACCACTCAATTCGAATTGATGGCGCTGATGATCCGCCGGATGGCGTCCGAGGAGCATCAGCCAGAGCTCGTACGTGGCTTCGTTCGCTCCAGCGAGCTGATCGCCGACCTGTCCTGGGATACTCGGGAACCGAGCGAGAATCACGTGAAGCAGCTCGTTCGCCGTGTGAGACGCGCTTTAGTCAAATCAGACATCGGCGATCTCATCGAATCTCGTCACCGCTTCGGGTACCGTCTTCGCGCTATTCCCAAGACGGAGTGACTCCATGCGGACTTGTTTGATTGTCGCGGCGCTGTTGTTCGCCGCGAAGCCTTCTTTTGCCGATCCTAAATTCGAATACGGCAAGATCGACGACCTCAAAGACATCGTGAAGCCGAAGTGGCTCGCCACCGCCGAGCTCGGTGTCTTGTTCACGACCGGTAACTCCGAGTCGACGAGCCTCACCGGCGGCTTCAAGGTGTCGCGCAAAGCGGGCGACAATAAGTTCTCGCTCGAGGGCAGCGGCACGTACGCGAAGTCGGGTCTACGCACGCTCGACGACAAGAACGGCAACGGCACGATCGACGATGCGACGGAGATCAAGACGGTCGAATCGGTCACCGCAGAGACCTTGTTCGCCAAGGCTCGCTACGATCGCTTCCTCACCGAGTACAACTCGCTGTTCATCGCGGCGGTCGCCAGCCGCGACCTGCCGGCCGGCAAGCTCTCCGTGATCGGTGGCCAGGCGGGTTACAGCCGCCGGCTCTACAAGTCCAAGACCGCGGAGACCGTCGCCGAGCTCGGCTACGACTTCTCACGCGAGGACCTGGTCGGCGGAGGTCCCGCGATCAACATCCACTCGATCCGCGCGTTCTTGGGGCACAAGGCCGCAATGACCGAAGGCGCGGACCTCGATGCCTCGCTCGAGGCGTTGACGAACTTGAACCACGAGACGTTGACCACCGGCGCCGATGGCAGCGCGTTCAACGACACGCGCGTGAACCTCAAGATCGCGCTGTCGGCAAAGATTGGCTACAACCTCGCGGTCCAGACATCGCTCGAGGCGCACTTCGACAATCGCCCGGCACCGCTCAAGATCGATAACCTCGCGCCCGGCTTCGTGCCCGAGTCCTCGTCGATCGACACGATCATGAAGGCGTCGCTGATCTACACGTTCGCGGGCGCCGATAAGCCGAAGCCACCTGCGCCGCCGCCGGCACCGGCCGCGCCCGCGGCAAATGCTGCCCAGACGCCGGCCGCACCACCGGCCGCACCGTAACTGTCGGGCTGCGTTAGCCGCGCTGCTTTTGCTTCGAGTCGGCGGGCTTGGCTTCGACCGTCGCGGCGAGCTCCTCGAGGAGCGCCCGCAGCGACTTCATCTTCTTCGAGCCGAGCCTCGTCGCCCACCGCGCTTCGGTGGCGACCGCGACACGCTTGACCTCGGCCGCCCACACCTTGCCCTTGGGGCCGAGGCGAACGCGCTTGATCACTCCGTGATCGGGATCCGGGAACCGCTCGACCATCTTCATGGCCTCGAGGTCGTCGATCAAATCACCCACGGTCTGCTTGGGCAGCGACACCGCCGCCACCAGCTCCGCCAGCCGACAGCCTTCCGAGCCAACGGCCGAAAGCAGCTGGACGTGCGTCGCGCGCAACGTAGGAAAGCCGAGCCGCTCGAGCCGCTCCGCCACCTGGCTCTGGAGGTCGTGCTGCGGGACGTGCAACAGGCTGCGAAGGTCGCGACTGGAACGAGTGCTGCGGGAAGTCTTCGTCATGTTCACGAACGCGGCTAACCGAAGGGAGACGCTTCATAACAAAACCGAATCGGGATCGGAACCCCGATTCGGTTTTAAGTGCGTGCTCCGGATGGCAGCTACTTATTCGCAGAATACATGTCGATAATTCCGAGCTCTGCTGCTCCACGATCCACGTTGCGGCCGCCCGTGATCTTGTTCATCAACTTACGCCAGCCGCGCGCGAGGTCATCGAACCAGGTGTAGATGACAGGAATCGCGACGAGCGTGAGCAGCAGCGACAGGGTCTGTCCACCGACGACGACTTGGGCCATCGCCTTCGACATGCCCGAGCCGATGCCGTTGCTCGTGATGAGCGGCGCCATGCCCGCGACGAAGGCGAACGAGGTCATGAGAATCGGACGCAATCGGTCGCGGCTCGCGGCGAGCACCGCTTCGGTGCGCGGTAGACCTTGACGACGCAAACCATTTGCATGGTCGACTTGAAGGATCGCGTTCTTCTTGACCATCGCGAACAACACGATGATGCCGAGCATCGAGAAGATATTCAGGCTGCCACCGGTGATGCGGAGTGACATGACCGCGAACGGCACGGTCAGCGGCAGCGACAGCATGATGACGAGCGGATAGAGCAGCGATTCGAACTGCGCCGCGAGCGTCAGGTACATGAACACGATGGCGAGCAAGATCGCGAAGGCGAACGCCGCCTGCATCTTCTTGAACTCCTTCGACTGACCGAACGGCTCGGCCTTGTAGCCGGGCGGCATGTCGAGCTTCTTCATCGTCTGCTCCATCGCGTTGACGACCGCCGATTGCGAGAAGCCAGGGGCGACGTTCATCGTGAGCGTGACCGCGCGCTCGCGAGCCTGGCGCGTGATCTTGGAGATCGCGGTACCGGGCTTGACCCGGATGACATCCGAGAGCGGGACCTGGCCGAGGGTCTTGGACGGCACCTGGATCAGCTGGAGCGCCGCCGGGTCATCGCGGAACTGCTTGGCGGCACGCAGCCACACCACGTACTGGTCGCCCTTGTCCTCGAACTGCGAGGTCTCGATGCCACCGACCATGACGGCGAGCGTGTTGGTGATGTCGGACGGGTCGACGCCGAGCATCGCGGCCCGGTCGAGGTCGGGACGGACCGAGGTCTCGTTGACCGGATCGAGCAGCGACGAATCGAGATCGACGACGCCTGGGACCTGCTTCATGTCGGCCAGCACCTGCTTGCCGTAGTGCTCGAGCTTGTCGAGGTCCGGTCCGGAGACCACGTACGAGACCATGGCGTTCTGGCCACCGATCGAGAAGTCGTTCACCGGCTGCGCCGCGACGCGCACGCCCGCGGGGACGTTCGGCAGGATGTTGGTGCGGACCTCCTGCATGACCTCGAACTGGTCGCGCTTGCGCTTGTCCGGATCGAGCATGTGGACGTAGATGTTGCCGACGTTCGCCTGGCGTTGATCGCCACCGGCAACCGTGACGAGCGTCGAGTCGACCTCCGGTAGCGCGCGCACCTGGCGGGCGACGCGCTCGCCGATCAGGGTCGTCGCTTCGAGGGTGGTGCCTTCCGGCGCCTGGAGATAGATCTCGAACTGCGCTTCGTCGTTCTGCGGCAGGAAGTCGCCGCCGAGCTTCTTGCACATCGGGATCGTGACCACGAAGGTCGCGAGGATCGCCACGCCGACGATCCAGCGATGGCGCAGGCAGAACGCGAGGATCCCGGAGTAGACGCGTGCGATCGGATGGTAGATCGCGTCGCTCATCCGCTCCAGCAAGCCACGCTTGCGCTCCTGCCCTTCCGGCGCCGGCATCGGCAAGAGCCGCGCGGCGAGCATCGGGGTCAGCGAGAACGCGACGATCATCGACACCAGGATGGCGAACGCCATCGTGAGGCCGAAGCTGTACATGAACCGACCGATGATGCCGCTCATGAACGCGACCGGGAGGAACACGGCCATCAGCGACAACGTGGTCGCGAGCACGGCGAGCCCGATCTCCTGGGTCGCGTGTACGGCGGCCTGGAACGGCTTCATCTTCTTCTCGTCGATGAACCGATAGATGTTCTCGAGCACGACGATCGCGTCGTCGATCACGATACCGACGGCGAGCGCGAGCGCGAGCAGCGTCATCATGTTCAGCGTGAAGCCGAACATCTTCATCAAGCCGAACGTCGAGATGATCGACACCGGAATCGCGATCGCGGCGATGAACGTCGAGCGAATACTGCCGAGGAAGATCAACACGACGATCGCGGCGAGCAGCGCGCCCATCTTCAAGTGCTCGAGCACCTGGTCGGCGGAGGTCCGGATCTGGAGCGAGTTGTCGCGAACGACGTTGACCTCGTAGCCCTTGGGCAGCTGCGTCTTGAGCTCGTCGACCTGCTTGATGATCGCGTCGACGACCGCGACCGTGTTCGTGCCGGTTTGCTTGCGCACCGAAAGGGCAATCGAGCTCTCGCCGTTGCGGACCGCGGCGGTCTCGGCGTCTTCGAGCGAATCGTCGACGCACTCGCCGAGCCGCGCGTGCTCGGGCGGCACGACCACGTCGGCCACGCGGATCTGGTTATTGCCCTGTTCGCGCACGACGATGCGGCACAGCTCCTGTGGGTCGAGCACGCGACCGGTGACGCGCAAGGTGTTGCTGGTCGGGCCGGTATCGATCTGACCGCCCGGGACGTTGATGTTCGACGAGCTGATCGCGCGGCTAACTTCGAGCGCCGAGACGTTCGCGGCTGCGAGCCGGATCGGATCGAGGTTCACGTTGATCTGACGATCGCGACCGCCGAGGATGATGACCTGACCGACGCCGTTGAGGCGCTCGATCCGGCTCTTGACCGACTTGTCGGCGAAGTGCGTGAGGTCGCGCCAGGGCGTGCCGGCTGGACCCTTCACGGCGAGGACGAGGATCGGCGCGGCATCTGGATCGGCCTTGCGAACTTCCGGACGCGAGCCCGGCGGCAGATCGCGGAGCACCGATGCGAGGTGCTCGTTGATATCGTTCGACGCCTTGTCGACGTCGATCTCGAGATCGAACTGAGCGATCACGAGCGAGACGCCTTCGGTCGAGTTCGAGGTCAACGTATCGAGGCCGCTGACGGTATTGACCGCCTCTTCGACCTTCTCGGTGACGTCGGTCTCGACGGCGGTCGGCGATGCGCCAGGGTACGGCGTGACGATCGTGATGAGCGGAAAATCGACCTTCGGGAACTTATCGACGCCGAGCGACTTGTAGCCGACGAGGCCGACGACGACGAGCGCGAGCACCAGCACGAAGGCGAAGATCGGCCTCCGGATGCAAATATCTGCGAGCCATTGCATGGCGGATTACTCCGTGACCTTCGCGCCATCGACGAGCGCGGGAACGACCTTGGAGACGACCTTCTCGCCCTTCACGACACCCTGAATGATCGCGACCTTGCCATCCGCCGGTGCGGTTCCGAGCTGGACGATGCGATCCTCGGCGATGCCATTCGTGACGACGAAGGCGTGCCAGGTCTCGCCGCGTAGCGCGACCGCCTCGGCCGGGAGCACCACGTGTGGCGACTGGCCGATCGTGATGCGGGCCTCGGCGAACATGCCCGGGACCAGGCCCGAGTCTTTATCGAGGACGGCCTCGGCCGTGAGCGAACGGCTCTTGCCGATCTCGGCGCCGAGCCGCTGGATGGTCGCGCCGAACTTCTTGTCGGGATGCGCGACCGCGATGATCTCGAGCCGCTGGTTGAGCTTGATGTCGGTGACCGACTTCTCGGGGACTGCGAGCTCGATCTTCAACGGGTCATCGTCGACGAGCGTGAACAGCGCCTTGCCGGGCTGCACCCACTCGCCGGGCGAGACGTTCTTCTCGGAGACCGTGCCCTCGAACGGCGCGCGGACCATGCCGTCGGCGACCGACTTCGACATCATGTCGTTGCGAGCCTGGGCTTGCGCGACCTGTTCGACCGCGTTCAAGCACTGGGTGTTCTGCCGATCGAACTCGGACTGCGTGATCGCGCCCTTCTCGAGCAGCGTCTTGGTGCGTGCGCACTCCTGGTCGGCGAGCGTCTTGGACACCCGCGCCGACTGCAGCGCCGCCTGCGCTTCGCGCGCCGAGAGTGAGGCCGAGCGCATGTCGAGCTGGATCACCGGCTGGCCGAGCTTCACGTGCTGGCCACGCTCGATCATCACGTTGACCACCTTGCCCTGCGTGTCGGCGGTGACGTCCGACCGCTGGTCCGCGATGATCGAACCGGTGAGGGTAAGCACATCGGGCGTTGGCGCCTCGGTGGCCACGACCGTGGCAGCCTTCACCGTCGGCGGTGGGGTCTTCTCGGTCTTCGCGGCAGCTTGGTCGTCCGGCTTGTTACAGCCGACGACGAGAACGAGCGTGGAGAACAGGATGGCACGCATGGCGAGGCACACGATGCACGGACCCTGCCAGCCGATCCACTCCAAGAACCGCCGGTTAGGCGGCCTCCAGACGGGTTTCCGTGTACGGGTTCCCGACACTGTCGGGTCCGGGCCGCCAGGACAATCTACCGCAGGGGACTACTTCGTCTTCGCCGCGACAACGTCGTCACCCAGCGCGTGAGTGAGCTGGGCCAGCGCGACCCGCAGATCGACACGCGCGTTGAGTGCGTTGATGCGGGCGCGGGTCAGATCCGTCTCCGCGTCGACGAGCTCGACCGCGGTCGCGCGCTCCGCGTTGAGCAGCTCCTTGCGAACGCGATAGCCTTCCTCGGACGCCTGCAGACCTTTCTGCGACGTCGCGAGCGCGTGGATCGCGATATTGACGGCCTGTTGTGCCGACAGGATCTCGATCCGGGTCCCGCGTAGCAGGTTGTCCCTGTCGGCGCGAAGCTCGTTGGTCTCGGCCTGGATGCGATGCTGGTTCGTGCTCGCCACGAGGGCATCGTTCAGCGTCCAGGACACCGTCGCACCGACCGACCAGGTGCCGCGAAATTCGTCGACGACGGGGAAGATGCGCTGGTTGGGACGCGCGTAGTCGGCGACCCCGAACAGCGCGAGCTTGGGCAGGTACGCCGAGTTTTCGGCTTCGCCCTGCTTCTCCTTCGCTTCGATCCCCGTCGTGAGGACGTGCAGATCCAGGCGCTGCGTCGTCGCCTTCTGGACCGAAGCGTCGAGCGTGCCGGTCTGCGGCGCGGTGATGTCCTTTCGAATGTCCTCGCCGAGCGAGAGGTTCTCGTTCGCATTTGCACCGATCTGGAGGCGCAGCTGCTCCTCGCGCAGCTGCGAGAGGTTCTGCAACTGATCGAGCGTCTGCTCGGCCTCGGCCTCTTGCGATTCGACCCGCAACAGATCGGCCTTCGACACGCGCTGGACTTCGGCTTGCGCGCGGATCTGACCGACCGTGGCCTGGACCTGCACGAGCTGGCGCTGTGCAACGAGGACGTTGAGCTTCGCGCGCAACCACTCGTAGTACGCGAGCCGCGCATCCTGACCGGCATTGACCATCGCAGATGCGCGGCTCGCCTTCGCTACTTCGAGGCCGAGCTTCGCGGCCTTCACGAGGTGCGGGTAGCGATAGATGTAGTCCGACAGGTTGATGTTGACGTTCGCTTCCGCGACGTAGTTGTTCGGCAGCGACGACGGAATCGAGATGTTCATGCCGGCGATCGGAATCGTGAAGGCCGGGGTCAGGCTGTTGCGCGTGTACTGCAGCTTGCCGCCGATCTGCGGGACCTGCTGGAGCTCGGTTGCCTCGGCTTGTGCGATCTGCGCTTCGACCTCGGCCACCCTGCG